>CAYGTH010000206.1:3386-12573 GCA_964352745.1 uncultured Bacteroidia bacterium | reverse complement strand
TTTTCATTACCCCCTTCTTCCTTTGCGAATCTGCGGCTTTGCGTGAGACAAAGAGGGGATTGAGCGAGGCATAGAGATTAAGTAGAATGTTTGTCCGTTTCGGCGATTCTTCGCAACTTCGCAGCAGTATGAAGGCAAGTCCCAAACTCGATCTTTTTCCGGAAGGAAAACTGCACATTACGCTGCTGCGTTTGTGTCATCAGCTTATCGAGCGTTACGGTAATTTCGAGGAGGTTGTGATCCTGGGGGCACAGCCGCGCGGCATCTATCTGGCTCACCGGATTCATGGCTTACTATTGGGCCTGATCAAGGAAGAAACGCTCCCTTTGGGCGATTTGGATACTACCTTTTTTCGCGACGACTTTCGGATGCATGAGCGGCCTTTACAAGCCAATCGTACCAAGATTGATTTTTTGATCGAAGGGAAACAGGTAATTCTGATTGATGATGTCTTATACACCGGCCGCACGATTCGCGCAGCGATGGATGCCATGCTGGCCTATGGCCGTCCCCAGTCAGTAGAGTTACTTGTACTTGTCGATCGCAAACGCAAACGTCAACTCCCGGTCGAACCCGGCTACGTAGGCATTGAAGTCGATACGATTGATACAGAAAAGGTTCTTGTTGAATTAAAAGAATCAGGAGGAGAAGATAAAGTGTTTCTGGTTTCGAGAGAAGATATTAATTGAACAGATAGCATGTCATTGAGTTCCCGGCACCTGTTAGGCATCAAATATATCACCGCAGAAGATATTCATCAAATCTTCGAAACCGCAGATAATTTTAAAGAAGTCCTCAACCGACCGATCAAAAAAGTTCCTTCGCTTCGGGACATTACCATTGCCAATTTATTTTTTGAAAGCTCTACGCGTACCCGCATCTCTTTTGAGTTGGCGGAAAAACGGCTTTCGGCAGATGTAGTCAATTTCTCTGCGGCCAGCAGCAGTGTCAAAAAAGGCGAAACGCTGCTCGATACGGTGAATAACATTCTGGCGATGAAGGTCGATATGATCGTCATGCGCCACCCGCATCCGGGCGCACCGGTTTATTTGAGCAAACACATTGATGCACAGATCATCAATGCGGGAGATGGCACCCATGAGCACCCTACACAGGCTTTGCTGGATACCTTTTCCCTGCGCGAGAAATTTGGAGAACTTAAAGGCCTGAAAGTCGCTATCGTTGGCGATATTTTGCACAGCCGGGTGGCATTGTCCAATATTTTTGCGCTGACAAAACTCGGTGCGGAAGTAAAAGTGTGCGGCCCTCCTACCCTGATTCCCCGCCATATCGAAAGCCTGGGAGCCAGTGTAGAATACGACTTACGAAAAACACTGGAATGGTGTGATGCGGCAAATATGCTCCGTATTCAACTCGAAAGACAAGACATTAAATACTTCCCCAGCCTCCGGGAATACACCATGCGGTATGGCCTGGATATGCCCATGCTGGACAGTCTCAATAAAAAACTTGTCATTCTCCATCCCGGCCCTATCAACCGTGGGGTAGAAATCACCAGCGAAGTAGCCGACTCCGATCAAGCCATCATTTTGGGTCAGGTAGAAAACGGAGTTGCAGTCCGAATGGCAGTCCTGTATTTGCTTGCAGGCGTGAAGGGGTAAAGGGGTCAGGTGAGAGGAGAGAGGAGTCAGGGAAGAAGAAAGAGGGAAGAGTGAGGGTTGAGAAGAGTCGTTATTGTCTGGGCCAATCTATTTCATGCAACCTTTCGGCATTTTTTGCGAACTTTGGGACTGATTGTTAGCGGGATTACCACAGAATGGGAACAAAACTAGACTGGCATGTACTGAGATCCTACATCGGGCCCTTCCTGATGAGTTTTTTGATTATCCTGTTTATTCTGGTGATGCAATTCATGTCATTGTACCGGAATGATATATTCGGAAAAGGGATCGATGGCTGGATATTGTTGAAACTATTTTTCTTTGCTGCAGGCCGCATGTCGCTGCTCGCCTTGCCCGTAGCGATTCTGGCAGGAGCCTTGATGACCTTTGGCAGCATGGGGGAACATTATGAGCTGGCAGCTATCAAATCCAGCGGGATCAGCCTCTTTCGCCTGATGCGTTCCTCTCTCCTGTTTGCAATTATCCTGACTGCCTATTCCCTTTGGTTTTCTTTCACCGTTATTCCTGAGGCGAATGTAAAATTCTTCAGTCTCCTATATGACATTCGCCAGAAAAAACCCGATGTAGCGATTCAACCCGGCCATTTCTATTCGGATATAGATGGGTATATCATTCGGGTTTCTGACAAGGATAACGATTCCGGCATCTTATATGATGTCAAGATTTATGACCACTCTCAAAACCGGGGAGCAGTAGATGTGATTTTGGCAGATTCAGCACGGACGAGCCTGGAAGCGGATGGTAGAATCATGCAGATGACCCTCTATTCTGGGGTGCGGCATGAAGAATTTAAAGAAACGCCGGAAAAAGCATTCGACTATCCCTATGGGCGAACCTATTTTGATTCGCTCTATTATAAATTCAACCTCAGTGGCTTTGACCTGGGGAGTACGGATGAAAGTCTGTTTAAACACCAGATTACCTTTACCCGATCTCAGTTACAGGTCGCGCGCGACAGCCTCGATGAAAAACTCATAGAGTCCAAGCAGAAATATTTCAATCAATTGGCGCGATATACCCAAATCGATAGTCAGATGATTGGACAACCGGTAGCCCCTCCCCGACCCAAATCACGGCCCAGGATTGATTCCAGCAAAACGAGGATTGCGAGCATAGCAGACAGCACACAATCTGACACCCATACTCCCGATACGACGAAGTCAGAACCAGAAGTGGCCTATTCCCCCCCTGTGGTTAAACCCTGGCCCAGCTATGATGAAATCTTTGAATATGACGACGGTATTGAGGAATTGGTGGATTGCTTTCCCGATACCCGAATGAGCATTATCAGCCAGGCACTCGTGGACGCCAGATCGGTCAAAAACTATGTGGACTTCATGATTAAGAAAAAGGAAGACGAAGATACGGTCTCCCGAAAATATCATTACGAATTCCACAACCGGCATGCCCTTCCGCTGAATTGCATTCTCTTCATGATGATTGGAGTCTCTTTGGGTGCCATCATCCGCAAAGGGGGAATAGGTCCACCGGCCCTGGTATCCATTATCTTTTTCCTCGCTTTTTATGTATTGACCACACAGGCAAAAAAGTTGTCAAATGAGGGCGTGCTCGAACCCTGGCTCGGGGCCTGGTTCCCCATATTTATTTTCACCCCGATTGCAATCATATTGGCTTATCAGGCGACAACGGATTCATCGCTCCTCGACGAAAGTGCCTGGGATATGCGAAAAGATGTGGTACGCAATGTTTTCCTTGTGATTCGGAGTAAGTTTAGTAAACCCAAAAATCCGCCCCTTAAGTCCGTCAAATAATTTCCAGGCGTTTTCGGCTGAGTAATTTGATCCCAGCTGTTAATCCGGTTGGTAAAGCCTGAATTTTTCCGCAATTTGCGCGGAATTATGGTAACACTCTTTTCAGATATTCAGGCCGCCGCCGCCGGGGCAGTACAGGAACAATATCAGGTCGAAATAGACCCTGCCACCCTGGTCATTCAGGAAACCCGAAAGGGATTTGAAGGCGACTTTACCCTGGTTACCTTTCCGCTCACCCGTTTCAAGCTCGGTGCACCTGAGCAAATCGGTGCAACACTTGGACAATTGCTCGTTGAGCGCCTTCCATTTGTGAAAGCGTTTAATGTCATCAAGGGCTTTCTGAACCTCACCCTGACCGACCAGTATTGGTTAGATTTTCTCGCTGATTTCGGGAATCAGAAATCCTATTTCAGTCTCAATACCGGTGCTGGAGAAAAGGTAGTTGTAGAATATTGTTCTCCTAATACCAATAAGCCGCTCCACTTAGGTCATTTACGAAATATTACCCTCGGATATGCGCTCTCGCGAATTCTGACAGCTGCCGGGTATTCGGTATCCGAAGTTTGTCTATTCAATGACAGGGGCACAGCGATCTGTAAAAGCATGTATGCCTGGCAGGTTGCGGGCAAAAACGAAACGCCGGATTCTGCGGGTATGAAAGGCGATAAGCTGGTCGGAGATTATTACGTCCAGTACGCGAATATTCACCACGAAGAAGTCGCTGCCTTAATCGATCAAGGCGTTGACAAGGATCAAGCAGAAAAAGAAGCACCAAGCGCTAAGGCCATCAATGAGATGCTCATCAAATGGGAAGCAGGCGATCCGGAAATCCGGACGCTGTGGCAACAGATGAACAGTTGGGTGTACTCGGCTTATAATGGAACCTTTGCCCGACTCGGCGTAGAATTCGATCGGTTTTATCACGAATCAAACCTCTATCAGTTTGGGAAGGCATCAGTAGAGCGCGGCCTTGAACAAGGCGTTTTTTACCAGAAAGAAGATGGCTCTGTGTGGGTAGACCTTACCGAGGAGGGCCTGGACCACAAACTACTCATTCGGAGTAATGGAACCTCTGTCTATATCACGCAGGATATTGCCACCGCAGAATCTCGCTATGAAGACTATCAGATGGATCGTTCGGTCTATGTGGTGGGGAATGAACAGGAATATCATTTCAAAGTCTTATTCCTGATGCTCAAAAAACTCGGAAATGCCTTTGCGGATGGACTCTATCACCTCTCTTACGGTATGGTGGATCTCCCTTCCGGAAAAATGAAGTCACGGGAAGGCACAACCGTAGATGCGGACGATTTAATTGACCAGGTGGTATCTACTGCACGCGAGGCCACGCAGGAACTCGGCAAAACCGAGGGCATGAGTGATCCCGAATTGGAACAGCTCTATGAATCATTGGGACTTGCTGCGTTAAAGTATTTCCTCCTGAAAGTAGACCCTAAAAAGCGAATGCTATTTGACCCGACAGAATCAGTTGATATTCACGGACATACAGGGCCTTTCATTCAATACGCCTATGCCCGTACGGCCGCATTGGGTCGCAAAGCTGCTGACATCAGCCCCTTTGAAAAAGGAATGGTGCCGGAGGATGCCCTCCACGAAAATGAGATTATTCTACTCAAGCGCATTTTGAAATACCGCGAGGTACTGGAAGAAGCAGCTAAGGCTTATAATCCTGCGCTGGTAGCCAATTATGCCTACGACCTTGCCAAGGAATACAATCGCTTCTATCACGGCGATAAAATTCTGAAAGATGACAGTCCGCACACCAGTGCTTTCCGTTTTGCTTTATCTGCTTTTGCTGGCCAGGCCCTTTTTGAAGCCATGAAACTGCTTGGAATTGCCATGCCAGAACGGATGTAGCAGAAAAATTGTTAATTTACACCTGTCCTATTATTAAATTGGACGAAACCTATACCCCCATTCGTTGGTAAAAGGAACAAGATAATAAGTACGAGCCTCGACATATGTTACGATATTTTATCAGCCGAGAATTTTTCCTGACCCTTGTGGGCCTGTTTCTTCTCGGCATTGGATTTTACCTGCTGATTTTCATGGTCATCATGCCCGTATATACCCGGCATGGAGATTCTGTATTGGTTCCTGATATTTCGGGATTAAGTGATACAGAAGCGCAAGTCAAACTGGAAGAAATGGGCTTACGCCATGAGGTGGAAGATTCCGCATATTTCAGCGACATCCCTGCATTGACCGTCTTGAATCAACAACCACCTGCCCTCAGTAGCGTCAAGCCCGGCAGGAAAGTATTCCTTACGTTAAACAAAAAATTGCCCCCGCTGGTAAAAGTTCCGAAACTGAAAGACCTCCAGTTCTATCAGGCAAAAGCCAGATTACAGAGTTGGAAACTAGAAGTAGGTCGGGTTACCCGCGTACCTGATATTGCCCACAATACCATTTTGGAAGTCAACCTGAATGGCAAGCCTCTCAAGCCAGGTACCATGTTGCCACAAGGCACCAAGATTGACCTGACGGTAGCCGATCTGTATAGCCGCACACGGGTTGCTGTCCCGCAATTGGTAGGATATACCTATGAAGATGCGATCAATGAAATTCGCAACCTCAGCCTCGTACTGGGAGGCGTTCACTATAACCCCGATGGCCCTGTCGATCAATATGGACGGGTATATGCTCAAAGCCCAAAGCCTGATTATGGGGGGGACTCCGTTCGGGTAGGCTATCCGATAGACCTGTATCTCTATGGCTCTGAGCCAGAAACAGACGAAGGTGTAGAGATTGAGGTAGTGGAATAAGAAGAGAGATTTTAGATTTTAGATTTTAGATTTTAGTCAAAAAATCTATTCAGATACATAACACAGAAACGGGCTTGAAAGCGAAATGCTTTCAAGCCCGTTTCTACGAACATCCTGTTACAGCCGGACGAAATCCGGGAAGCGCCCTTTTGGGCATAAACAAGTCCCTTATTCTTTATTCACAATCACCTTTCGGGTAGTTTGGAATTGACTGCTGGTACTGGATATGACCAATAGGTAAGTTCCCTCATATACCGTCTGCAAATCAAAATAGGCAATGGTTCTTCCTTTTCCCATGAGAGTGGTTTTGATCGACTTTCCACTGATATCGATCAATTCCAACTTCAGGTCTTCATTCACCAATCCATTTAGTTGAATCGCCAGCAGGTCTGCAGCAGGATTCGGAAAAATAGAAATATCAATGCGCTCCATTTCGGAAATCCCTGTGGAATTGTCGGTATATATGGTGGTCGTTCCTGTTACCGAATTGACTTTTCCGCCATTTATGATGCCGTAGAAGGTGGGGCCTACCACATAGGGATAGGTAGAATTCCAGTTCTCATCTACTGTGGCAAAATAAGCATAGGTCCCGTTGGGGTATTCTGGGGTAACGCAAAACCGTCCATTGTGCTCGTCCAGGTATTCTTCCTCCGGGTGATCGATGTACGCATAGTCTTCTCTAAAATACCCGAGGAAATAAGTTGTTCCTACATCTGGTCCGTCAGATACATCAGTCCCATCAGCCCATTCGGTTCGTGTGGTAATATTTCGCAACTGATATCCGGATTTAATGCGAACCACGCCTCCGGTACCGTCTGCATTTTGGTATCCATAGGCACCATAGATGGGAAACCCATCATAAGCAAATCCGATCAGGGGAGCGTGTTGGGTGCTATCAATCGCATACAAGCCATCTGCATCGTAGAGGTTACACACCGTAGATATCACATTCAAGTCGAGCTTGAAAGCAGAAGGATTCTGGTGATGGTGATAATTGCCCATCGCCGGGTGAGCTTTGGAGCAGTCAAAGCCTGCTTTTTCCGCAGGAATGGCATCACGATTCCAATCTGCTCCTGCCATAGGTCCTCCGGGGCAGGGTGGATTTCCAGGTCCTCCGCACAGCGCATTCGTATTGGGGTTCCAGCCTACTCCATCGCGATAATCAAAGAGCGCTACGCCATTGATAAAGTTGCCGATATTTCCACCGGTTGTAGCCGTGGGAGTTCCCATATTTTGGACGGGATTTAGCGGAAACCTAAAAATCGCATCCTGATTGGATGCCTGCGAAGGATTTCCATCCTGAAAAGGGCCGGTCGGATATGCAGGAATTCCCTTCGTAGCCACAAAGACATAGTCACTCGAATATTCAACTTGCTGACAGTTATACAAAATACCGTTGTCAATCGCCGTGGAATTGCCTGCCATATAATAACTACCCGTCTCAGTAGTATTTTGTAACCAGGAGGTAATCGCCGGACTGAGCTGCGCCTGACTGGCCAGTACAGTAGTAAGTAAGCCGAGAAAGAGGAATGTTTTTTTCATACTGATTGTGTGTAGTAAGGTGAATGAAGAATCAGAATAAGCCATTTCAGGCGCGATTTCATATTCTCATTTGCTTAGATGCTATTTTTGTCAAATCCTTTTACTTTTGCTCAAGCATTTTGAGAGAAATGTTGCGTATCCATTCAAACAATTGAGGATTGCTGCTCAAATAAGGTAAGACCATATTTGGGATGCCCAGGCTGTTTTTCTTCTATTTCTCCTTCCTGTTTTTTTTAGAAAAAGCAGGGCAACAAGCGTAGAAGCCGGCCCGCCTTGATGGGAAAGAAGAGGAGGCAGGAGAGAGGGGTCGGGAGTCGGGAAGAGATGGAAAGAAAGAAGAAATGATTTTGTTGGCAGACCCCGATCTGCCAAATGCTTCAATCGAAGACTTCCAAGGCCTCGTCCCCCACGCGTAGGCAAGCAGCGTTGGGCTGTGGGGGACAGCAAAGGCAGCGCGCAGGGGGAAAAACAGGGTCAGCAGATCGGGGTCTGCGGACAACGTTTTAAATCGAAGATCTTACCAAAAAATGCCAGCAGACCGGAGTCTCTGGCATTTCATTTATCCTAATAAACTATTTTGAATAAGGCTTCTCCTACTATTTCAAGCAGTACCCTCCTGTTACGATCTCCTTAAATCAGCTTCCATCCTTCGCGATAGGTTCTCCCCACGAACTGGTTAGCTTCATCAAAATTGGTGATCTTCATATTTGCGCCATCCCACAAGAGTTTTTTACGACCTGTGTATTCCATTCTGCCACGGTCGTTTCTCTTCCCAAAGGTAGTAAAGCTCCTGATGGCAAGATTGCCCATAATCACCGTTTCGTTAAGTGGCCCGGCATAGTCAAATGAGGAAGTCAATCCCTTATGTTCGGGGCTGTTGAATCCGGCTTTGCAGGCTTCTGTCCATAAGAGCTGGTGTCCCATATCAGACTGTTCCCAATAGGCGTTCCCCCCTGTAAACCCTTCTGGCATAGTCATAACGTCTCCATTATTTTTATATAGCTTGGGGCTTCTGCCATAGACATCACAGGTAATGATTCCTTTTTTACCGATCATGATGACGCCATTGGCTTCGATATCGATGGAAGCGGGGATTAATTCGGGATGAAAAGGCCGAATCCCTCCGTCAGACCAGATCAGGCTCACTTCAGATTTATTCTTTGCTGTAGCTGGGAATCTCAATTGAACGTAAGAAGAAGGGGGACATCCTTCAGGGATGTATTCAGGCTCCCAATCTTTGGTGAATACCTGCCCGACGCTACACTCGACTTCGGTAGGATACCCCAGCCCCAGTACCCGAAACGGAGTATCAATGAGGTGGCAGCCCATATCTCCAAGGGCACCTGTCCCAAAATTCCACCATCCGCGCCATTTGAAGGGGTGGTACAGCGGGTGATAATCGACAAAATCTGCCGGACCGATAAACTTGTCCCAATCTGCCTTG
>CAYGTH010000206.1:0-3376 GCA_964352745.1 uncultured Bacteroidia bacterium | reverse complement strand
TCACCCAGGCCAGGTTTTTCAGTCGGCACAGGAATTCCCTGCGGCCAGACCGGGCGATTGGTCCAGACATACACCTGATGAATCTTTCCAATCAAGCCCTTATCCACCCAGTTTTGAATCTGTACCTGGCCTGGGTGAGAGGCTCCCTGGTTGCCCATCTGGGTTACGACCTGATATTCGCGGGCCGCTTCGGTCAGTTTCCGGGTTTCATAGATATTATGTGTCAGGGGCTTCTGGACATACACATGCTTACCCAATTGCATCGCTACCATAGCCGAAATTCCGTGAATATGGTCCGGCGCGGAGATAGTAACCGCATCTATGTTATCCTTTTCGGCCTCCAGCATGACCCGAAAATCTTTGTAGAATTTCGCTTTTGGCCACTTATCCGTCGCATCTTTACAGCGAGCGGTATCAATATCACAGAGGGCTACGATGTTATTCGTGCCTTCATTATACGAATTCCGGGTATCTGTCCAGCCTTTCCCCCCTGCACCGATTGCGGCGATATTGAGTTTATCGCTAGGCGCAGTATATCCCCTGCCCAGCACATGACGAGGAACGATCATCAAAGAACTGGCGGCCACAGCCGTACTGGCAAGAAACTTTCGGCGGGAAGGAGAATGTGTTGGTTTTTTCATATTAAGAAGGATTAACTTGTTACTATAGAGAGATTGGATCCAGGATTTTGCTACCTGGTTTTCACTATTATTTATAATATATCTCAACAAACAGAAAAGCGCAAAGGAAATGTATCCCCTGCGCTTTATGTTGAGCTATCTGTTGGAAGCGGATTACATCATATCGCCGCCGCCGCCATTCTGTTTGGTATTTTTACGCTTGAAGAGAGAAGCGTCCATTTTCCCAAATCGGTAAGAGAAATTCAGGCGAACCACCTGAGGATTACGTATCCGCCAGGTATCCTGAATGAAAAACTCCGACTCTGTAAAGGTACCATTTTCACGTGTTGCAAAAACATCATTGATACCCAGGCTAAGAGAACCTTTACGTTTGAAGAGGCTTTTGCGTAAGCCCAGATCAACAAACCAGTTTGCGCGGGTGAATCCCTGTGCGGTATTGGTAACGCCCCCACCCCATCTGCGCTCGCTCTCGCTTGCAGGCGTAAATGCTGCCTTACTCCGGTATTGTCCGGAAATTTGCAGGGCAAATTCCGCTGGTAATTTGATCTGCAGGTTTTCTTTCAAGTACCAACTCACCTGCTGAGTTTTCAAACCAGCTTCTACGTTGCCAGCATCCAGAATAGCGTTATAGACATTCAGGTTAGAAGTTAAATCTACATTTTTGAACAAGGTGTTTTTCATCGTCAACTCCATTCCGTAGGCCTTACTGCTGTTGGAGTTGGTGTAGCTGGTTACGATCACTTCCCGGCCTAGTGTTTGGTTAAATTCACTAAACTGGTAGCGGGTGATGAGGTCAGTAGATTGATTATAATAGGCCGTCAGGAGCATATTGTGCCCTTTTGAGAATATCTTCTGATAAGACGCCTCTGCCTGGGTAGAAAACTGAGGCAGCAGGGCGGGATTTCCCCGTTGGATATTGAGGGAATCAGAAAAATCCGTAAAAGGAGAAGTCTGCCGGAAGCCTGGGCGATTAATCCGGCGAGAGATGGCAAACTGGAGGTTATCCAGTTCATTCAGCTTTCGGGTAATGAATAAAGAAGGAAACAGACTCAGCGGATAATCAATCGAAAAGCTCGAATCGATATCCGTCAGGGTTCCTTCATAAAAACTACTTTCAGCACGTAGGCCGACCTGATATCCCCATTTTTCAAATTGATGACTCATTTGCCCATAAGCGGCATAGACGCTATTGTCATAAGCAAAGTGATCGGCAAAGTTTTCGATCGACTTCCAGGCTCCTTCTATCTGATTGAATACGAAGTTGTTGTTGTCACTTGTATTGGATCGGATTTCAGCCCGCACCCCGCCTTCAATCTTTATTTTTTTAGAAACAGGATTGATAAAATCTGCCTGGATGGTAACAATCTGAGCAGAGCCTGCGCTGGTTTGCTCTTCTTCCGAAACCCTTGCTTGCTGAATGTATTGAGTGTTAAAAAATCCGTCACTGTCAAAGCGAATTCGGTTATAGTTGATATCAGCAGTCCATTCCGCGCCTTCTTTGGGGAAGAGGTGTTTGAACAATACGGCACCGCCCAACATCCGGAAGTTGCGCTCTGAATCTGACCTCCGGATAGATCGATCACTCCGCGTACCGGTAGAGAAAAGTGAATCTCGCAGGATATCGATTTCATTTTCAGAACCAAATACGCCCCCCCGGTAGCTTCCGTTTACCGTCAGGGTATTACGGTTATCTACAAACCAGTCAAACCCCGCGCGGCCGCTCCCAAAGAAGCCGTTTGAATCGTCGATATTCTTTTGTAAGACATCGGTCTTGGGGTTGCCAAATAAATTTTGCTGATCCGTCTCTCCTTCGGAGATACCGATTCTCCTGTTATAAAACCCATCGACAAATACATTGATCTTGCCTTCCCGGGCATTGAGGTTACCCCCGAAGTTTGGGCCTCCATTGGAATCAATCCCCCCTCGAATACTCCCGTTATAGCCGATACGTCGATCTTTTTTCAGCACGATGTTGACAATCCCTGCTGAACCGCCTCCCGCATCATATTTAGCAGAGGGATTCGTGATCACCTCCACATTATCAATGGCATCCGCTGAAATCTGGTCGAGGGTCAGCGTTGTAGGGCGACCGTCAATGAAGAGTTGTGGAGAACTGTTTCGCAAAGAAAGGTTCCCATCGAGATCTACGTTGAGGGTAGGCACATTTCTAAGGGCATCTTCAGCGTTTCCGCCTTTGGCCATGATGTCCTGATCCACGCGATATACTTTTTTATCGAGGGCTAAGGTAACCGTATTTGCCTGTGTTTCGATGCTTACCGCATCAAGTGTTACGCCGGTCAGGGTGAGTCGAATGTTTCCCAGGTCTTTCTCCTGGGCACCGCCCCCTCCCCCTCCCCAGCTACCGCCGGGTCTTCCGCCGCCTGATGGACGACCGCCTCCGGATGGAGCGGCTCCCTCTTCAGGTCCCTTGGGGCGCTCAAGGCCAAAAGTTACTTGCTGCTCTAATTCGCCATAGCCGATGTAATTTACCTTCAAGGTAAATTCTCCATAAACCGGCACTTTTTCAAGATCAAAATCACCATTGGACTTAGTCAACTGGCCGGTTATGAGCCCCTCTTTCATGGTTTTGGTTTCCTTATCAAACTGCTTACCAAACAGCCGAACAGTCGCACTTCCCAGACCTTTCCCATTTTCATCTACTATTTTGCCATAAAAACGGCCATTATTCATAGCTGGCGGTCCATTCCCGGTACCGCCACCTCCACGCTGGGCAT
>CAYGTH010000205.1:0-12598 GCA_964352745.1 uncultured Bacteroidia bacterium | reverse complement strand
AGGGTCTGCCAACAACCTAAATCGAAGATTTCCCAACGCATTGTCCCCCACGCGCAGGCAAGAGGACTGGACGGTGGGGGACAGCAAGCGCAGCGCGCAGGGGGAAATGACGTCCGCAGATCGGGGTCTGCGGCCAACAGTAGGTTCAGATATTGGCCAGACGACTCCCTGCTATTACCGAGGAGTCGTCTGGCCAACAGAAAAGTAAATCGAAACTACTTCTTCCACCTCCTGAATAGCTGACTCACATTAAAGTTATACCGCAAGGTAAGCAACATCTGAACCGGGCGGAGGCGATAGGAGTACGAATAGAGTCGATCAGAATCCGGAATCCGGAGAAAGTCTTCAAATGTGTAGTCTTGGTCTCTCCGATAAAAATCTATTTGGGTATCGATGGGTTTTAATAGTCCCCAAAGCAACAAGGCAGATATATCCAGATCAGAACCGCCGCTTAAGGGCAGATTGAGACCTGTGCCTAAACGGAGGCCCTGATTAAGCGTCTTTTGACGTCCATAATGAATTTGCAGTGCCTGATTCTTTCTTGCAGTACCTGTTCCGGACCAGATATTTGTATAGATAGCAAGTTCAGTTCCTGCCTCAAACCGCAATCGATATCCTTGCTTACCCAGGGGCTGATACCAGGAAGCCGTAAGGGGAAAGGCAAGGTGAAACCAGGTCCGCCGAAAAGGTAAGGCAACCCCATGGCCGAAAATATCTCCCCAAAACTGCATATAATTGACTTCTCCCCCGAGTGCCAGCCCGATCCGGTTTCGAAATCGAATTTCTGCTTGTAAGCCCGTCAAATGAGCAGGACTGGTTTCGCTTCCCATCAGGTCAAAAAGTGCGATACCGGATAAATCCCCTTCCGAACGAAATTGGCCATAAAACTGATAGGTATTTCCAATACCCGCATAGGGGGAGAGGAAAATCCCGGCTTTGTGATGTTGACCATAGGAAGCGGCAAAGCTTGCTACAAACAAGAGGGAACTGAGGATCATCTTTCGCATGGCTTCAAATTACCATAAAATATCAATTTTTTGCCACTGGTTTTTGAGTTGGGCGTTTTATGAAAAAGAAAACCAAAAATCTCCAATCTCGTCTAACAGTATCGACCTTTTGAGGTTAGTAGAATAGATGCTAATTTCATGCATTCATTTGATCGGTCGGGGACTGATCGAAATCCATTCCAAATCATTAGTGATTCACAATAGATGACAGATACATCCAAATGGCTCCAGATCAAGACGCTGGGAGAATTGAAGGCATCCGGGTATCAGCCCCGGTCGGTGAAAGATGAACTGCGGGCCAATTTGATTGCGTCCATTCGGGAAAAGCGCCAATTATTTAAGGGAATTGTAGGCTACGAGGAGACCGTTATTCCAGATTTGGAACGTGCGATGCTTTCCCGCCACAATATGATCCTCCTCGGCCTCAGGGGCCAGGCCAAAACCCGGATTGCCCGACAAATGGTCGATTTGCTGGACGAGTACATCCCAGTAGTGGCGGGTTCGGAAACCAATGATGATCCGTTTGCGCCGCTTTCGCGCTATTCGCGGGATTTGCTGGCAGAGCATGGAGATGATACCCCCATTGAATGGTGGCACCGGAGTGACCGCTATACCGAAAAACTCGCTACACCGGATGTAACGGTGGCGGATTTGATTGGTGATGTAGATCCGATTAAAGCAGCTTCGCTGCGTTTGCCCTATTCCGATGAGCGGGTAATTCACTTCGGCTTGATTCCGCGCTCACACAGAGGGATTTTTGTCATCAATGAATTACCGGATTTGCAGCCGAGGATTCAGGTGGCCCTCTTCAATATTTTGCAGGAAGGGGATATCCAGATTCGGGGATTCAAATTGCGCTTGCCACTCGACATCCAATTTGTATTTACTGCCAATCCGGAAGACTACACCAATCGCGGTAGCATCGTAACGCCGCTCAAGGACCGGATTGACAGTCAGATCCTGACGCATTATCCCAAGACCCTCGAACTTTCCCAGACCATCACCGCTCAGGAAGCTAATATTCCCAAGAGCGATGACATCGAAATTCAGATTGATCCTGTCTGTGCAGAACTCGTGGAGCAAATCGCGATCGAAGCCCGTTCCAGCGAGTTTGTGGATGAAAAAAGTGGCGTATCTGCACGCCTGACCATTTCAGGGTATGAAAACCTGCATAGCGCCTGCGAGCGGAGGGTCATCCGTAACGGCGAAACCAAAGGATACAGCCGGGTAGGCGATCTGGTGGGAGTGATTCCGGCGATTACGGGCAAGATCGAATTGGTCTATGAAGGCGAACAGGAAGGCCCTGCAATTGTTGCTCAGAAGCTGATCAGCAAATCCATTCGCAAGACATTCGCAGCTTATTTTCCTAACCCGGAGCACATCAAGCGCAACGATCCGAATAACCCCTACCGGGAAATTACCCAATGGTTTGGCCGGGGAAATGCCCTTGATCTGCTGAATGATGATCCGGAAGCGAAGTTCAAAAAACAACTGGATGCAGTTCCCGGTCTGAAGGAATTGATCAAATTTCAGCATCCCAAAGCCAAGGGTTCTCAAAAATTGCTCCTGATGGAGTTTGTATTGCATGGTTTAGCGGAATATTCCCTCTTGGGCAAGCAGGGCCTGGAAACCGGCACCCAATTCAAAGACTTGCTCAGCGGTATGCTCAGTATGCCTGAAGATGATGATGACGGAGAATATGGCGGATATTATGAGGACGAAGACAACTAAGTAGCGTCTTTATTCAAAGAAAAAGGCTGGTAATGGAATCGAGTTCCCTGCCGGCCTTTTTCTATTTGTCAGCTCTTAAGCGGTCCTGAAAGAGATAACTAAACCGTTTTCGGATCAGGTAATCCGCAATGAGATAGGGCACTACCCAGCAGAGAAAGGCGATCAGGATAAAATTTACAGAACCCGGTAAGCCCACTGGTTTGAGTAGTCGAAACAAGGGGCCCATAAAATGGGAATTTGTAGCCATCACCAGTCCTGCATACGAATAGAGCATGAAGTGATAATGCAAGGCCAGCCAGTTGGGAATGTGTTGTTTGAAAAACATAGGGATGAATCCTGCCAGAATCGTGAGGAAACTGAGTATAGCCATGATGTGGAAGGGACCAAAACCCCCAAAGAGTTCATATAACCAAAAAGAGGTCAGGCAAAGCAGAGTCATGCTGCCCACATACACCCGACCCGTAGCCTTGTGCCAGGGGGTTCCTTTTTCGAGAACAAAAATTCCCAGTCCGCTCAGGAGAGCGAGGATGCCGATAGCGGTATGAAAAATGATCATGTGATTAATTTTTTCTATTCGATACGTCTCCGGGATTCAGGTAAGCGGAGATGGCATTGACATAGGTTTCAAAGGCTTTGAGTCCTTTAGGTAAAATCTTACAGGTGGTCAGGGGATAATTGCCCCGGAAACTTTTGACGACTTCGATATAGCCTGCTTCTTTCAGCTTTTTGAGCTGTATACTCAGGTTTCCCTGTGTAGCACCGGTCTTTTCTTTGATAAAAGTAAATTCAGCCGACTCCACCCCAACCAATAGCGATACTATGGCCAGTCGCAATTCTGAGTGCAACAGGGGATCGAGCTTATGCAGCATGTTATTCCTGCTTCATTTTTAAGAGATATCCCGGCGTTAACCAGGAGACTGCCACAGAGAGGGCTGTTAAGAGTAATTGATACTCAAAGGGCACTGCAAAGGCAAAAGCGGCAATTGCCCAAGACAAAAGCCCGCCTACTACGAGGGGGCGAAACCGTAAGATTCCCCCTGATACAAATGCTCCTAAGCCATAAAATACGATGAAGATGGGATAGGTAGCATCATATGGTAGTTTGCCCCACAAGTAAGCGGTCAAGATCAGTAACAAAGAGATGCTAAAGCCAATCCATAGGTACATCGTTGCGGTGCTTACATACGTCTGGACACGTGCAGTACGGGAAGTCCGAAATCCTCTGGCCAGGGCAATAATCCCTCCGCTCCCCATCAGGACAGGCCAGGCATAAAAAGAGTGATTGCCCCATCCCAGTTTCAGGAAAACAAAGGTCGCGAGGCTGGCTATTAAGACCAGCCAGCCCCAGAGCAGGTAATAGAAAGCTCCTTCCCGGAAGTCTTCTTTTGCATTGTCGATCATTTCATAAATGATCCGGAGATGATCCTGTGGCGTTTCCATTATGCGTTCCTTTCCTGTTGGGAAATATAAATGATAGCCATAAAGATAAAGCCTACGCCCATGCCGATAAACATACCACTGGACATTTGCCCGAAAATACTGCCTACGCCCATACCGACGAACATACACCCACTGAAGGCCATACCTCCGTGTTTGAAAGGTTTTTTCTGCTTTGCGTTGGATTCCATATGTGTAAAATTATAAATAGATTTATCAAATATAAACTTGTTTACGTTATAAACTGAATTGAGTTGCAGAATTTATCTCACACTTAAACGTGAGTGTGCAGTTGGATCAGGACAATCTGCTGAATTCCGTGCCTATATGAGTTTAGGACGGGAAACGTCTGTGCCGTCAGGAGATAAATATTTGAGTTTGACTACAACGGCCATTGAGACATAGAAGAATATACTTATGGGAAGTTGAGTTATAGCCTCCTGGGGGAAATGCGCAAAAAGCATCAGGATAATCAGGGTGAGGAATACGGGGTAATAGGCACGAATCCGTTCATCTGTGCTGCGAAAATATCCTCGGATGCCAGTAATCAACACACCTGCGAAGAGACTGAGGTAGAGCAATAATCCGACCCATCCCGCTTCTACCGCAATTCGGACATATCCACTGTTGGGGAGATATTTGGCCAGGAGAGTATGGGGAGAGAATCGCTGTCCCCAGATACCCGTTGTGCCAAGGCCTGATCCGAGTGGATGTTGGCGAATAAAAGGCTGAATGCGTTCCCAGTTGGCTTCTCGCACTTGAACCGTTTCCAGGCTCCAGGGTTGAAAAGCATGGCTGATGCGCTGGAGGTGTACGTTTTGGGTCGGAATCAGCAAGGTAGCTGTGCCAGCCGAGGCAATCAATGCTACTGTGACGAGAATTCGACGATTGAGGGTAAGCAGGGCAAAGAAAAATAACCCGATAGGGATCAGGATATAAGCGGTACGGGCACCTGCGAATACCATGGCCGGGAGGCAGAGGGCCAGAACGCCTATCAGGGTGATCTTTTCCCATCGCTTTAGCCCAAAGGTCAGTAATAAAATCAGACACAGCAGGCTGGTACATGCCATGAGAATGCCGAATACTGCCGGATCCAGTAAGAAGGAAAATACATGGTATTCTCCTGTTTGATAACTTCTCCGAACATACTCGATATTGGTATTCATCCATTCGACTTCAAACGGTTGAAACCCGAAAAAATGCTGAAACAGGCCGTAGGCGGCTGCCAATGCCGAAAGGGCTATCCAAAGTGCCAGTAATTGCTTCAACCCATCAATTTTATCAAAGGCATAGAGGGCAATAAAATAAATCAGCATCCAACTGGCTAGTCCTCTGACATTATACAACCAGGCTTGCTCAGACAAGGCTGCCGGATTTCCGATTTGTAAAAAATTATATCCGATCCATGCGATGACAAGCCAGGTTACCGGATGTGTCAACCGCGGCCAGTAATAGGCACGTACCATGCGGATACCCAGCCCAAAAAGCATTAAAGCAATAGAAATATCAATGAGGATACCGAGGGGGAGTTCTGCCCAGATTCGTTTAGCTCCCAGCAGGAAGAAACTAATACTTATAATAAGGAATATACCAAATCGAAGATGGATGACCGAAAAGATCAAACTTGGAATCAGTAATGCCAATATAAATAAGGAGAATGCAACTTCAGGCGTGGTAAGGGCAGCCAGAAGCGCCATGAGAGCAATCACACTCAGGAGTCCGAGTATACCAGGCCAGGTACTTAACTTGTGGACAAAGATTTGATCGGCGAGCCATCTTCGAAAAGAGGGCGGAGGATAAGATGGGCGCGGGTTTTTGTCTGCGTTTGAAAGCGTGCCGCGCATTAGAAGAATACAACTTTAAGGAAGAGGCCTACACAAGACATCAGACAAAACAGAATCACTGCTTTTTCATGAATCTTTTCCTTGGGGGAAAGTTCAGAAGCGTTGGTATTTTGGTTGAGGTCTTTCAATGGATTATTACTATACACTCTCATTTTCTATTCTTTTGCTGCGAGTAGCAGGGTGAGGCGCCAACCTCTCACTACCAATGGATTACTAAGGATAAGCTTCAGGATTATTTCCTTCCACATATGCAAAGTAGCTAAGAAAAGGGCTGTTTGAACATTTTCAGGTTCAACCTGCTGATTTGCATGCTTAGCTGCGCTGAACCGTGCTTGATTGGGATGCTTATTTGGGGTGAATAGCCCGGTTTCGCTTAGGTAGCGTCAAAATTGTTGTGCCCAGAGCGTTAACTCAATATCCGAAGTCAGACGTCCACATAGTTTTCTGGGGTAAAAAATCCAAAATTCAAACCACCTGTTTTTTTTCAGGAATCGGCCTGTTTCTCATAGAATTTGCGCTTTTCTTCCTGGGAACCTTACAACTGGCCGAAGCTTTTAACTTTTTTCGTACATTGTTGAACTGGCCTTTACTGCTACACGCGCACACACACAATCAAAAAACACCACCTCTTTATCATCAAGTTGCTATGCAAATCATTCCTGCACTTTATATAAAGCACCATCGCTTTGCCCTGTTTCAGCCTGGTAACCCAGCATACATTGAGTATTTGCCGACTGATCCCTATGAGTTGGTTAGCACGCTTGCGGAATTGAATATTCCGCGGATTCATGTAATCGATCAGGACACCTGGTCTGAAAAGCCCTCTCCCAATACGGGCCTGATTGGATCACTGTGCAAACTCTGTGATAGTCGATTGGAAGTGGGGGGCGGCATCCGAAATTTAACCTTTTTACACAGCCTGAAAATGGCTGGCGTTCAGTATTTTGTAGTAGGTTCTGCTTTATATGACAATTTCTCCTTCCTCGTGGAGATCAGTAAGGATTCTCAATTCTCCAACCAAAACTTCCTGATTTCTATAGATATCGACAAAGGAAAACTCGCCCATTCCGGCAGTAGTATTGATCAATCCATCTCTGCCAGGCATTTGATTCGGAAATGTATGGACCTGGGATTTAATCGGTTTATCCTGAATGACCTGGATACTTTCCAGGTAGAAGCAGGCCCGGATGTATGTTTTTATAGATCTATGACAGAAGCATTCCCCACGGCGACATTTTCTGCATCTGGCAGAGTGATTACCATGGAGCACATCGAGGCATTACAAAAAGTGAATGTAGTGGAGGCTATGGTTGGAAATGAAATCTACCTAATTCCGGGTTTATTGGAACAAATCTCCCAGTTCAACTCCCAGCGCCAGCAAATTGGGATGGCTTAGCGCCTGTTTGGGACACAATTTTTCGGTTTGATTTTCGGTGGTAAAGGCTTGTGGAGAGGAAACTCAACACAAAACCAGGGCTGTGACAAAAAAAATCAGGGGACTCTAATCCGTTGGACGAGTCAACCCTAACCCTTGCTCATTCTTTACTTTAACCTGTTGATACAAATGTAGGGAGATTTGTGAGGGAAAAAGGACCCTCCTGCATGAACCGTTATTTTCTCCGTATGAAAAGGCAAAGCTGCTTCCCAAACGTGCATGCACTTCTGATACCTACCTGTTTGTAGCTGTTAGTCCGTAATTGTACCTTTGTCCCCGAATCTTTAGCAGGATATGGAACCAGCGCTTCAACAGATCATCGAGTCGATTATTTTTGTTTCGGAAAAACCCATCCGGGCTGCCTTTCTATTGGAAATTCTGACGGGAAAAAACCAGGCTGATGATAAGGAAGAATCTGTAGCTACTCAAAAAGAAGAAGAAAATCCTGATCTTGCACCAGATCTGACCCAATTGACAGCCGATCAGGTTCAGGAAGCGCTGGAAGCATTGGTTGAAAAATATCAGGGGGATACATATCCCTTTGAAATTCGGAAAATCGCGAATGGCTACCAGTACTTTACCAAAGAGCACTACTATCCATATCTGCGCAAGGCTGCGATTCACCGAAACCAGAAGCGGTTGACTCGTACGGCGCTGGAAACGCTGGCCATCGTTGCCTATCGCCAACCCATTGCCAAAGCAGAGATCGAGTTTATTCGAGGCGTGAATTGTGATTATGCGGTACAAAAATTATTAGAAAAACAACTTGTGGTAATTGCCGGCAGATCAGAGGGGCCCGGACGTCCTTTGCTCTATGCGACGAGTGAGTTTTTTATGCAATATTTTGGCATTAGCGAGGTCGCTGATTTGCCAAAATTGAAAGAGTTTGAAGATACTGCTGAGCACCATATGGACTTATTCCGCCAGCATCAGGAAGACAAAGAAACAGGCGAATCCCCGAAATCAGGAGCAGATGAAACCCAAGAAAAATCAGAAGCAGACACCCTTTTGGGAGAGGAAGGACAAGAAAGAGAAGAAGGAATCGACCGAATCGAAGCCCAAAACTCAGTTGAAGAGGAAGAATAAATCTACGAGTAAGCCAAAAGAGAAGGCTGAAAAACGATTTTCTACTACCCTCAATCCAGCAGAACCCGTACGACTCAATCGCTTTGTAGCAGCCTGCGGAATTGCTTCGAGGAGAGATGCAGATGGCTTAATTTCGCAAGGAAAAATCAAAGTAAACGGCAAAATCCATACGGAGTTAGGGGCCAAAATTATTCCCGAAAAAGACGAAATTACCTACCAGGGAAAGGTGATTCGGGCACAACATTTTGTATATTTCCTGCTCAATAAATCCAAGAATGTCATCACTACGACCAAAGACCCGATGGGTCGGAAGACAGTAATGGATGCGATTGAGCAGACAACAAATGTTCGGATTTTCCCCGTGGGAAGGCTTGATCGAAACACGACGGGATTACTCCTGCTGACTAATGATGGAGACCTTGCCAAAAAACTGACCCATCCCTCCCATAAGGTGCGAAAAATATATCGGGTACGGCTGAATAAAGAGGTTGCAGAAGAGGATATGACGAGCCTGCTCAAAGGCGTCGAACTTGAAGATGGACTCGCAAAAGTGGATAAAATCGACTATGTAGCAGGACAAGGGGCAGATGAAGTCGGTGTGGAAATTCACATTGGCCGTAATCGAATTGTCAGAAGAATGTTTGAATTCCTGGGGTATCAGGTCGTTGCGTTGGACCGGGTTTCGATTGCCCATTTGACAAAAAAGAACCTCCCCCGCGGAAAATGGAGAACCCTTTCAGATAAAGAAATCGGCTTTCTTAAGATGATTTGATCCCTGTTTTTTCGGTGAATGTATAGCTTCGAAACCGAGCAAGCTTCCGACTGCTGAAAGATTTTTTTTACTTTTTTTGCAATTTTTTATGGAATCTATCTGCATGTGCACTCTACAAGGTACTTGTACCTTAAGCACTTCTGCATATGCAAACTCTTTTATTCGAAGCTTTCGATCTCCCCCCACCCAGGTGGATTCCCGGAAGTCAAATTTTCCAATTGATGGAGGAACTGTGTAACGAATCCTGTTTTTTGAATGGTGTGAACTGGCCAAATCGATGTTTATTCGGGCGAAATGGAAACGTGAACCCCCCAGAACAAAATTTTAGGTTTCTTTTGTGTTTACGATTCTAATACATATTTTTGAGCAATTCATTTATCGAAAAAAGACATCAAATTATTAAAAGGCTTTGACACATGGCTGATTCAAAAAACGTTCAAAAATCTGCCGCCTCTGAAGGCGTAGCGATTAAACCCGCAAGTCCATTTCGGTCGATCTTCCCTTTGGTGGCGATCGTCGTTTTGGCAATTATTGCCCACCTGGCATTTTATTATGGCTTCGGTCATTACAGCAACTTCGAAGAAGGTCAGGCAAAAATGGAAGCTTATTCAGCTTGGGCTGCCGGAGATCAAGTAGGTGAAGCTCCTGAATGCCCTGAGGATGGACACCCCATCAATGGATTCGGAATCGTTCGTAAGGGGGGGTTTGTAATTCCAATCGGTATGACACTCTTCCTCGTACTGCTTACCTTCTCAGTTGAGCGTGGTATTACGGTTGCAAGAGCTTCTGGAAAAGGAAATGCGGATGTATTTGTGAAGAAAATTCGTACAATGCTTTCTCGCGGAGAAATTGACAATGCGGCACGTGAGTGTGACAAGCAGCATGGATCTGTAGGAAACGTAATCAAAGCGGGTCTTCGTAAGTACAAAGAGATGGAAGCCAACACAGTGTTGGAAAAAGATTCTAAGAAATCTGCTATCCAGGCGGAAATCGAAGAAGCTACCATGCTCGAACTTCCTATGCTGGAGCGTAACCTTCCTATCCTCGCGACTGTAGCCTCTCTCGGTACACTTGTAGGCCTGATTGGTACGGTACTCGGTATGATTAAGGCATTTAGCGCCCTGGGTGCTGGTGGAGCTCCTAATGCTGCGGAACTTTCTGTAGGGATCTCTGAGGCATTGGTAAACACTGCACTCGGTATTTCTACTTCTGCTTTCGCCATCCTTGCATACAACTTCTTTACCACCAAAATTGATGGTATGACCTATGCAATGGACGAAGCAGGATACAGCATTGTTCAGACATTCGACGTTAGAAATTAATTTTTAAGATATTCCTCATGTCTAAAAAACCAAAAAGAGGAGCGCCGACGATTGACATGACCGCTATGGTGGACGTGGCTTTCCTTCTCCTCACTTTCTTTATCCTGACAACCACTAAATTTCGGGAAGACCAGTCCGTAGAGGTAGATACCCCTTCGTCTGTTTCCGAAATGTTACCCCCCGCTGAAAAGCTGATGACAGTGGCTGTTGACCGGGACGGGAAAGTCTTTGTGGGATTCTCAGATATTGAGACCCGCAGCAACGCCCTCTTGCGCGCTGCTGATGAGAAGGGATTTGAAGTCACAGAAGCTGGCCTTAATTATTTCTCTTCCCTCGAAGATTTCGGCGTTACCTTTGACAAAGATAGCATTGCCCAATGGCTGGAGCTGTCCAATGAAGAACGCAGTGAGTATACCCAGAATGGTATGCACGCAGTAGTCCTGGATACCCTCACCCAACGCGGAAATGATGTAAAAGACTGGGTTCGCCTCGGTCGCCTTTCTGACCCCCGGATGCGCTTTGCGATCAAGGGAGACGGAAATGCACCTTACGAAGTGATCTCAGACGTAATTTCTTCTCTTCAGGAATGGGATGTAAATCAGTTTAGTCTGCTTACTGACCTCGAAGAAGGAGAAGAAGGAGCTGATGTAGCTAAAAAACGGACAGCGTCCTTTTAGCACTACGTGATATTAGGTTTGAAACCATTAAGAATTGTAGAAAATGGCTGATGTAGATAGTGGTGGAGGCGGCGGAGGCAAAAAAGGCTCCGGTCCCAAAACCAAAAAGAAGTCCACAAAAATCGACATGACAGCGATGGTGGATGTAGCATTCCTGCTTCTTACGTTCTTCGTACTGACTGCTACCATGACGAATAAGTCAATGATGGAGCTTACCATGCCTCCTAAAGCAGACGATGAAATAGAAGAGGAAGATATCCGAGAGGATATCCTCGAAGATAAGATCATGACGCTGATCGTGGATGAGAATGACAAAGTTGGCTACTATGTAGGGATTACCAATCCTGAGTGGCAGCAGACCAATTTCTCAACTAACGGCCTTCGCAAAGTCCTCCGGGAACACCTCGAAGCCCCTCCGGGGATGGTTCGATGTGAAACTGGAAAAGGTGCCAAAGTAATCAAAGGTTGCTGGGACCCCATCTTTGTGATCAAGCCGCGCAAAACCAGTAAGTATCGTAACCTGGTGGATTTGCTCGACGAACTTGCGATCGTAGAAGCTCCAAAGTTTGCAATTGATAAATTTGCAGAAATTGATAGCTTAATCATGATCGGCGAATATGAAACAGTAGTTGAAGAGTAGGGGCGCTTAGCGTACTCACTCAAAAAAAGATTACTTTTTCTCGAAAAAATTATGGACTTTAAGGGGAGAAACAGTCACCCTGGTGAAACCCGCTGGTTTTGACACGTACTAACCCTTTTCAACAGAACTAAACTATGGCACAAATCATCAAAGCGGATATGACCGAGATGGTTTTTGAGGAACGCGATAAGGCATATGGTGCATATCCCCTTCGCAAAGGTTACCCAAAAGCCCTCCTCTATTCTGTTATTACTGCCGTATTGCTTTTTCTGATTTTCTCTTTTGCCCAGATTGTTGCAAATAGCTTTGCAGGTGGAGAAGAGGATACCAAGAAATCAATTTCGGTGAAAATGAATATGGAGGACCTGCCGCCGCCGCCGGCCCTCGATGAGGAAAAACCACCACCACCCCCTCCGCCAAAGCCACCGCCACCACAAATCAAGACGGTAGCTTTTAAAATCCCTGATCCGACTCCGGAAGAAGAACTCGAACCGGAAGACCTGGAGAAAACAATCGCCGAAGTAGAAGAGCTGAAAGAAGCTCCGAATATCGGGATTGAGGATAAAGAAGGAGATGACTTCGGTGTATTTTAAGGAATTGAAGAAGTCGATTGCGATCTAGCTGAGGTAATCCTCGAGAAATAAGCC
>CAYGTH010000204.1:11070-12638 GCA_964352745.1 uncultured Bacteroidia bacterium | reverse complement strand
GTAACGCTCAAAAAATAAGTTATCGATTTTGCTTGATTTTTTTCGTGTTACTAAGACCATGTTTGGGACAGGAAATTTGTTAGCGAAACTGGTGGATTTCGGGTTCTGACAAGCCATTTTGCGCAGAAATAGCGAGCTATTTCGAGTAGAAATGGTGCAGATCAGGTTCTGGAAGCCGCCAGTTTCTAAGGAAATTAGCGTTCCAAACATGGTCTAAGCAAAAAGGGCAGCGGATGCATACCCAGGTTATCTGCGGGGAGCATTTTAGTCTTTTTTATACCCAGGAAGGCAGAAGTCGGCTGGATGTGTATGCGGCTTTGCAGGGCAAATCGCGCAAGGAGGTCGGATTGGCCTACACTGCCCTTGCCCAGGCGGCTTGTAGCGGCCAAAGTAAGCAAAAAACATCTTGCATATTTGAGGAAACCTTCTCATTGGGTCAGGTTCTCTCAATGGAAGAGTTGTATGCTCACTTTGAGTCAGTCGCCATTTTTGAAAAAACAAATCAAATCATGCGTTCTGTGATTGCAGGGGCACTTGCTGCGGGGTATTACCACCGGCAATATCAGGTACCGATCATCGAATATATGATGACCGATGATGCCAGTGAGTATAAAGGGCTTGCCAGTAACAAACATATTCATTGCTGGATACACGCCATCAGGCATTACCGAATCCTCAACCCTGCAAACACTTACCTCAGAACTGTCTATGAGGCATTTATGGATAAACTCTGGGACTTCTACCAAAACATAAAAACCTACAAGGAACTCCCCCAAAAAAAGCAAGGCCTGGGAAAGAAGGAACTTCTCAGGCAGTTTGATCAGCTTTTTGACACACCAACTGACTATGAAAAACTCAATAAGCAAATGGCCTGACCCGGAAAAACGAGCTTATTTGCTCGCTTTTCTCGAATACCCGCAATTCCCACTGCACAATAATGCCGCCGAAAGAGGGGCGAGGCGGGTAGTCAGAAAAAGGGATATCTCCTTCCATACATGGTCAGAGCGAGGTACACGTATCAGGGATGCCTTTATGTCCTTACATCAAACGGCCAGAAAACTCAACATTAGCTTCCTCGATTATCTCCAAGACAGAAACTCCGGGAAATCTCAATTCAAATCCATTGCCCAACAGGTCAAAGAGGCATACAACTCAAAAGCCTCAACTTGTTGAGCGGATACGTTTTTTTGACAGGATTTATAAGATTGACAGGATGCTAACAGAGTGATTTACAGCGTTTTGATCTTAAAAATCCTATTGATCCTGTCTGGAAATAAATTTTTTGTTATTTGTTATGAAATGTCTAATAGTATGGTGTTTAGCGGTATATTCACCCTAAGACCTCTTCTCAACCTTTTCCCACACTGCGTAGTTTTTTTAGATTAAATCAAGACAGTTTCAAAATATAAAGCGAAGAAATTATAAGAATAACAGCAGCAGTAGAACACACACTACATTCCCGCTACGCCCGGTTCAATTCCCTTTCCGTGGGATGTTGAGCTTGAATTTGATACTGAACTTAAAAAGCAAAAAGCCCCAAATTGGAGCTTTTTGCCTGATGAGAGATG
>CAYGTH010000204.1:0-10970 GCA_964352745.1 uncultured Bacteroidia bacterium | reverse complement strand
CTGAACTTAAAAAGCAAAAAGCCCCAAATTGGAGCTTTTTGCCTGATGAGAGATGTATAAGCCGGATCCTGTATCCCGGCAAGCCGGGACCTCTATCATTTATCTGGGCCTATCGTCACCAATAGGCTCAAGCAACCTACCCTCCGACGCGGACGGGCCGCCCTTAATGCCGGTATATTTGGTCTTTCAGCTCCTGAGGTTTACCTGGCTCCCGATGTCACCACCGAGACCGGTGGGCTCTTACCCCACCTTTTCACCCTTACCTCCAAAGAGGCGGTTTACTTTCTGTTGCACTTGCTGTCTCCCAAGTGGGATCCTTCCCGTTAGGAAGCAGGATGCCCTGTGCTGTCCGGACTTTCCTCTTTCCGCATAAAGCGAAAAGCGATAGAGCCATCTCCCATCAAATGTAAAAATACGAAAACTAAATCATTTCCTTACATCTCATTGAACGCGGCAAACTATTTGTATATTTTTGCGTACACCTGAGCCATAGGATTATGTCCTGTTTAAGGTCAATTAGGAATTACACGCATGAAAATAATATATACCCTTACGATTGCTTTGCTCCTCACCGTTTCTGTCTTTGGGCAGAACAATGCACGGGTAGCACTTGAGCCTCCTTTCTTAGCAGAATTGAGTATCTATCCCAATCCGAATGCCGGGCAGTTCAATGTATCCTTTACAACCCTTGAGGCAGAGGAACGCGTTTCTATCCGGGTTTTTAACCTGATTGGCAAGGAAGTATATCGTACTCAGGTTACAGGATTAGCAGGCGACCACAAAGAGCGGATTGATCTTCACGGTGCTCCTAAAGGGATTTACATGCTTGTCGTATCTAACGGTGATAAAAAACAAACCAGACGGCTATCTTTTATTTAATAGTTTGATGTACAATGAAGGAGGCGCTCTTTGACCAGAAGAGCGTCTTTTTTTTTGACCCTTACCTGTCGGACAGTAAAAAAGGACTGAATCAATCTCATTTCTTACATTCAGCCGAAACATTTGAATTCGGTAATTTCCCCAACTTCCCACCTATTCAAATGCCCGAAATGCCAGGCCATTTTTATCCAGCCGCAAAGCGGGAAGCGGAATCCGAATCAGGCTCAATACACTAAAAGCAGAGTTCAAAAATCCGGATTTCGTTCGGATATTACTTAAATCAATATCCAATGCGAGGTAGTACTGCCGAAATTCACGACTACGGTAAGCGCGGCCCGGATCATCATAGCCTCCGATCAGTCCCTCTGCCCCATATCCTACAGCCAGATTCAGCCACCGGGGATATGCCTGCTTGAATTTTCCTTCCGGCAAAAATGAATGCACCCGAAAACTCATCCATAGGGTCTGCCCATTATAATCTTTCAGGAACCACTCAGCAGGATTACTCCCTAATAGACTTTGTAGGCTGTCCACCCCCGCATAATGTGATTTTTGATAGCCCACCTTGAGTTGTATTCGATTTTCGTTCCAGAGTGCCTGATTGGTTACAGCAAGTGAACTCCCTATCACATTAGCTCCCACATCGTACAGGGAAGCTCCCCAGGCCTTGCTAAATCCATCAAACACCTCAATGCTATTCATCGCCACCAAGCCCCCTATCCCTCCTATGAGCAACGCTTCTTTTTTCTCCGAGCCTGACCATTTATACAAATCTATCAGGAGCCTGCTACAATGATACCCGCCGTATACATGACCGATCTTGTCCATCTGTTGCCATTGGTGGCTGTCATCGAAAAAATGAAACGCTCCTAACTCTTCTTGTCCATACCAGGCAGTGCCGAGATACAACATGGTGAGCCCATATCCCCCCGCAGCAATCGCGGATACCTGTTTTTTCCGTTTTCTATCCGGGCTGGTTTTGTTTTGAAAAAAGGAGGCAGGATTTCGGTATTCGTGCTGAATATGAAAGGGTCGGCGATTTGTTTGCCCCCTGATTTCAGCAAGAAAACAGCCCATAAGGAGCAGCAGGATAATAAGCGTCGAAAGCACAAGGTGTTTCATGACACAAATGAAATTCTTTCCCTTGCCAAATTCCAGTGTAGAACAAAAGGGATACTAACGTTGAGGCAATTGTATTCCGTTCATCGTTTCAATTGCCTGCGAAAGGATCTTAGCAACTATCTCCGCGTTGGGACCTTCACAATACACACGCAAGACGGGCTCAGTCCCGGATGGCCGTATCATGAGCCAGGTCTCCGGAAAATCAGGTAGGTAAAACTTAAACCCATCCAGCGTCTCAATCTCACCAATTTGAAAAGTGCCAAAACGCTTGAAGATTCTTTCTTCACATGCCTGAATAATGGCTGCTTTATGGGCGGCACTCACCCGAAGGTCTTTTCGGTCATAGGCAAAGCTTCCCACTAATTCATATACTTCTGAAATCAATCTGGGTAGCGACTTCCCTGTCTGACACATGAATTCCAGCAAGGTCAATCCCACAAAGATTCCATCACGCTCCGGCACATGCCCTGCAACAGCAATCCCACCGGGTTCCCCGCCTCCTACGAGGACAGATTCTTTCAACATGATTCCACAGATATGCTTAAAGCCAATAGGCGTTACCTGATGAGGCAACCCATAATGGGTGCACAGTCGACGGATCTTATCGCTACAGGAAAAAGTGGTAACTACTTTCCCTGTCTTTCCTTTATGCCCGGCGAAATAATAGATCAACAGCAATATCACATGATGTGCATCAATAAATTCTCCATCAGGCCCGACCAATCCTATTCGATCTGCATCTCCGTCCGTAGCAATCCCGATATCCAGGGACTGCGCTTTTGCAAAGGCAAGGAATTCTCCAAGGTTTCGGGCAATGGGTTCCGGAGGTGTATTCCTGAATGAGGGATTAACTTCACAATGCAGCGTCTTTGCTTGCGGAAGGATTTTAGGAAATATGGCTTGTCCAGCTCCAAACATGGCATCATAGCCTATTTGTAAGCCCGATTGGCGGATGGCTTTCAGGTCAAATACTTCCCTGACATGGTTGAGATAAACCGCCTCCATGTCGAAGTATTTAATCTTACCTGCTTCCAGATGTTGATCAAAAGTGCCAAAAGAATCAGGTGCGGTACCTGGGACACGCTTTTCAATTTCGGCAATCATATCCGGAAGAGCGGGCCCGCCATAATGAGCGCGTACCTTAAACCCGGAATAGGAGGCTGGATTATGGGAAGCGGTGATGACAATCCCGGCATCTATCTGACGCTTATGGGTAGCCAGCGAAACCATAGGCGTACTCACAAACCGATGCGAGATAAAAACCTGAATGCCACAAGTTGCAAAAACCGTAGCTGCATGATCCGCAAAAGCCTGTCCCTGAAACCGGGTATCATAACCGATCATGACTGTTGGCTTGTCAGATACAGTTTTGAGCCATTCAGCAGTCCCCCAAACTACCCTGGCGAGGTTTTCAAAAGTGTATCCCTCAGCGATGATTGCACGCCAGCCATCTGTTCCAAACCTGATATCTGCCATAGATCAAAGCCGATGGCCCCTTACCGAAGGTGAAGTTTTACGGGTTTTCCTGTAGCAAGGTGATCTGCAATTATTGGATAGACTTTGCGATATGCCTGCTCACTGTACCAGACTTCCCGCTCTGCATCAGTATCCATTTCTTGCTGTACTTGAGTGCCGAGCAACAAACTGCCATTCGTATCACTGGCTTTATTCCCAATACAAATCAAGGCAAAGGGATAACCTGGAACCTCTTTCAACCAGAGCATGCCTTTGTGCATTTCTCCAAACCGATACAAATAGGTAGGATGGCGTCCCCCTGCTGTCCGGAAAGCCAGTTCATACGTACCTGCCGGAATCCGACTATCGTCTGGTGTATGGCCGTTTCCTGTGGGATTTTCGAGGGTATATGCGTATTCCTCTCCCTGAATGTAGAGCTTCCCAAGCGTATCGTGCTCGCCCGTACTGTACCGGAACACATCCACCAGCATCACTTCCGGATCAGCATCAGCAACAAACTCGTAAGTACCGGAAGTAGCGGTCGCAACCTTTTCCGCTTTGAGGGGGGCTGGCTCATTCACTTCCTCATTCACCGGAGGATCAGTGGTAGTTGGGGGTTCCTCAATCGTATCCGCCCAGGGCAAATCCGAAGCAGCAGATTCGGCATTTCCTCCAAAAATGGAGCGAAATAAAGACTTGAAAAAAGAAAGAATCGCGTTCATAATCCGGCAGGTTATTTGCACAAGTATAGGCATTCCTCTCCTCTTTCGGAAATTGTGCTACTGTCGATGACTTCTTAATAATTTTCATTGAAAATTGCTACCTTCGAATCGCAAATTCACCCAACTGCTATGCCTAAGAATTCCGCCAATCGCCAAATTGTATCCTCGGGAGCCATATGGGAAGATATCGTCGGGTATTCTCGCGCGGTCCGGGTGGGCAATATCATCGAAGTAGCGGGTACAACTGCGATGGATAAGGACCAAGTGATGTTTCCGGGGGATGCCTATGCCCAAACCCAATATGTATTACTTAAAATTGAGCAGGCCCTCATCGATCTAGGTGCCAGTATGGAAGATGTCGTCCGAACCCGGATCTACGTCACGGAGATCAATTTATGGGAAGAAATTGGCAAGGCACATGGGGAAGTCTTTAAGCATATCAAGCCCGCTTCTACCATGGTTGAAGTTTTTGCGCTCATCCGAAAAGGACTCCTAGTTGAGATCGAAGCTACGGCTATTATTGCCGACAAATCCTAAGTCATACACATGCACCTCAATATTGAAATCAAGGCACGTACAAGCCGGGCTGATGCTATCAGGCAAATTCTGAATAAAAAAGGAGCTGATTTTCGCGGTACGGATCACCAGACCGATACGTATTTCCAGGTATCGAAAGGGCGATTAAAAATGCGGGAAGGCAATATTGAGAATAGCCTGATCCACTATAACCGCCCAGATCAGGAAGGACCAAAAGCCTCAGAAGTCCATCTCTATCGACACACCACAAAAGATCCCGCCCTCAAGCAGGTCCTCATTTCGGCTTTGGGGATTTGGAAATCCGTCGTCAAGCAACGGGAAATCTACTTCATAGACAATGTAAAATTCCATTTGGACAAAGTGGAAACTTTGGGGGAATTTGTAGAGATAGAAGCCATTGATATTGACGGCAGTATCGGGGAAGAAAAATTAAATGAGCAGTGTACTTACTACCTAAATCTGTTTGAAATCAAAGAGGCGGATTTACTCAGTAATTCTTACAGCGACATGGTTTAGACCATGTTTGGAACGCTAATTTCCTTAGAAAATACTGCCTTCAGGAACCTGATCTTCGCCATTTTTACTCGAAATAGCTCGCTATTTCTGCGCAAAATGACTTGTCAGAACCCTAAATTCAGCATTTTCGCTAACAAATTTTCTGTCCCAAACATGGTCTTAGCAAATCTCAGATTCACAGAACCTGGGTGTCAGAGCCACCTTTTCCTTCTGAAATACAGGAGCATTGCTATCGCTGTGGTCAGGATGACGCCCCACATGATAAAGTAGCTGTATTTATACCGAAGCTCCGGGATGTTATCAAAGTTGGTCCCATAGATTCCTGCAATGAAGGTAAGGGGGATGAAAATGACTGAAAAAACAGTTAAAAACTTCATGATATCATTCAACTTACTACTAATGGTTGTATGATATATGTTCAATTGATCGGATAATATTTCGCGGTAGCTGTCTGAAGAATCACTGGCCTGACTGATATTATCCTGAAGCTCTTTAAAGTGAACCGAGGTCCGTTCGGTGATAAATTCCGATTCCAGTTTTGCCAGAGAAAAGATCATTTCTTTAGCTGGCTTAATATTTTTTCGCAGGAAATTTAATTCCCGTTTATAGTTGTTAATCTCATTTATCACTACCTGATTAGGGTCAAGCAGGTTTTCTTCTAACTTTTCAATTTCTTCTCCTAACAGGCTGATTATATATAAATAGTTATCGATTACAATATCCAATAAAGCGAAGGTCAAATAATCAGTCCCTCCATTTCTTATTCTTTTTTTCTGTTTTCTTATCCGTTCCCGGACAGGATCAAAAACGTCTCCTCTTCTTTCTTGAAATGAAATTAAAACGGACTTTGTCAGAACCAAACTCAAATTTTCAACCAATAATACTCCTGTCTCAGGATCCTGCCGCAACATCTTTATTGAAATCAATGTGCAATTATCATAATCAACTATCCTGGGTCGGCTCTGAGTATTTAAGACTTCGGCCAGAACTAGTTTATCGATGTTAAATGCTGCCGAAATCCCTTCCATTATCGAGGTATTGTGAAGACCGTCAATATTCAACCAGGTAACCGTATTTTCATTCTGAAATTTTCCTACCTCAGTTATCGTATCTAAATTTTCCTCGCTGAAATTAGTTGAATCATAGTCAATAATTCTCAGGATCATTTGCTCCTCCTTCTGTTCTCCCCAGAAAATTAGTTCATCGGGTGCCAACCCAATTTCTTGTTTCTTTTTCTTGATGAATCTTGGCATTTTTCTCATGTTAGTTAATTAAGGAATAAGGCTGGGCTCCTTTCCTCCCCCATGCCTTGTTTCATTTACAATTATACTAAGTGAAATAGTGAAATGCAGAGGCACCTCGCAACGCGAGGCACTCCTGCCTATAAAGGGAAAGCTAAATTTTATGGTTCTCTGACAATTTTAGCGGAGATGCCCGCTGACAAAAAAAAGCAGGCGAATAAATTCGCCTATACGGGCTTGTAGCGGCGGATTTATCCGCCGACAAATAACATGGGAGCCAGCACCCGTGGAAATTGTCACAGAACCAATTTTATTTTTAAAGAGTATTTGCCGAAAAATCAGTTGGAGCCAGAATTCAGAAAGCCTTATCCTTCCTTGACCAATTTATAAATCTCATCCAACTGTGGCTGAATGATAATCTCAATCCGTCGATTGATGGCTTTTCCCTCACGCGTGTCGTTATCTGATTTTGGGGCAAACTCACCCTTTCCAGCTGCGGATACCTGAGAAGGACTGAGCTGATATTCCTCCGTAAGCAGCCTCACGACCGATGTAGCACGGATTACACTCAAATCCCAGTTATCTTTAAAAGAAGCTGATCGAATGGGGACATTGTCTGTATGCCCTTCCACCAGAATGCTGATATCCGGATTTTTGGATAGCACACCTGCAAGAGTACCTAGTGCTTCTTTGCCTTTAGGATCAACAGCCGCACTGCCCGACTTAAAAAGCAGCGCATTTGATAAGGCAATATATACCTTCCCTTCTTTCATCTCCACACTCAGGTCGTCGCTGCTGTATTGGGCAATTGCCTGTTCGATTTTACCGAGAATATCTTTCATCGCCTGCTCTCGCTGAGCGACGTTCGCCTGCAAATCATCAATGATCTTCTCCTTTCGTTCCAATTCCAGGAGCTTAGCCTGAAGGGCGGCGTCCATTTTTTCCCGTTCAGAAAGTGCCTGATTATTGATCTCATTGAGATTCAATTGCAAACGGCGGTTAGTCGCTTGCATATTTGCATAATCAGTTTGCAATTGCTGAATTTCTCTTTTCAGGTTTTGTACGGTTGCCCGCTGACTGGCCAACTCCTGATCCGTAAGATTCAATGTATCTTTTACCCTGCTAAGATCGCGGCCCAATCCCAGAGATTTTGCCTCATAGGATTCCCGTGCAGCGACTTCTTGCTCGTATTTTTTCTTACTGACCACACAGGAAGTCATGCTCATCATGGTTCCAATCAGGAGGAGTACATATATTCGGTTCATATTCATCTGGAATAAAAGCATTAAAAGGAATAAAGATCGTTTTCTCGAATTACTTAAACCGGGCTTCATTAATTTGTGCTTCTGAAACAGCCTGTCGTTGCACTTCAATATCAGCCGAACGGGTTTTCTGGTCAATTTCATTTTGCTTAATGGCTTCTTCCATCTTTATAATTAATGCTTTGGCCTTTTCAATTTCCTTTTCATAATCGCCTTGATCTTTTTGGAGTTTTTTCAAGTCTCCTTCCAGTTCTTTCAGCCGCTTTTCTTCAGACCTGGTTACCGATTCGGCATGGTGGCGAAAGGTCTGCGTAGCATATTCATTTATGATACCCTGGCAATAGGCTGCCTCCAATGGATGGGTTTGGCTATTGACATAAGCACCTCCCAAATCAAACCATACAACAATTGAAGTTTGTTTTTTTGCGCTAGCATCCTCAATAATACGTGCATACACATCAACTGTGTTTTCACTCAACTTGGGCATCTTGGCATCATCTGCGAACCAGAGTCCAGTCTTTTTGTCGAATTTGATTTTGGCCTTATACTGACCCATGAACTTCTTCCAGTCTTCCTCCGCTTCAGCTTTTTCTACCTTAGGCAATTCAAACAAGAATGAGTTGAAGCTCCCGCCTTGCATGGTTCGAGCTCCTTCGCTCAGATCAAGTCCCTGACCAAAGAGGGCAGGAAGGAAGGACAGTAATAGTGTGAAAATAAGTGAGTTCTTCATGTTCATAAAATGATGATTTTCTTCAAAGCGAAACTTTGACGTCGCCGGAAAAGAAAAAGTCACAACGCACGTAAGCATGTAGAAATCATCCAGAGTGCTGCTATGCCTGTCTCTGCTGATTTTGCAGATCGCTTAAACAAGCGCGTAACCTAATCTGGTGCGTTGGTGTGAATCTTAAGTTCGGAGAAAAATAGGGCCGTGACTTATTGATAAACATGGCCGTCTCAGGAGAAAAATCTATCAATCTCGAAATATGAGACAAGTCCTAATCAGTTTAATAAGTCTGTTTCTCTTAGGCACCTCCCTGTTTGCTCAAGAGAGCGAAGCCGTACGTGCCATGATACAGCGGCACAAACAGGATATCCGGGGTCCTTATAAGGATATCCGCTGGTTCTGTACCGACGGCAGTACGCTACCGCCTAAAGAAAAGTGTACTGAACCTGAGGCTGTCCAGCGAGCAAGGTATAAAGACGAAGTCGTCACACTTGGGGAAAAACAACACATTTTTTTGGGACAAATATTATCCGCCACTTCCAAAATCGATTTTTGGGATGCCCAACATCAACAATCCCGCCTCAAACAATATCAGTTGGAGAAATACCTGAGGAGTATTGATAATGGATGGGTTCTTCAAAAGGGTCAGTACTACCGGGGCGCGTTCCAGGTCGAAGATGAGCAAGCCTGGGGGCGGGACTTCCTGCTTTGGATAATGCGAGACACTGAGGCCGTTGAGTGTCATTATTTTCTACTTCGGCAAGCCGTAAAGGACATTCCTCACCTCCAGGACGACAATCGAACGTTACGGATTCGTGCCGTCTCAAAAGTTATTGCAGATCAGTACCCGGCATTTATGGACCTACGGGTAAAAATTCACGGTCAGCCAGAAGAGGCTGACCTGGCCCGGGTAAAAGCATTTCGTGCCAAACACAAAGCACAACTCACTCCAGATCTGCTCAAGTCCATGGATGAGTTGATTACTGATATGAACTATGTGTATGAATCGGATAATCAGCAATCCCTGGAAAAGGAGATATCGGCCCTACCAGGTCAGCTATCCATAAGAGCCGCATTGTTGGAGTATGTTCAATCTTTTGGCGGGAAAATGGGAACTGCCGGAGGCATACAGGCAACCGCCCAACAATTACTTGCTATTAGGAAATCTCTGCCAGGCATAAGCGCTGCTAGCACAAGGCTCCAGCTATTAGATATAACAGAAACCCTCGAAGGACAGCTATTTCGGGAAACAGGAAAATGGAACCCTAAAACCCTGAAGGACGCATGTGCAAAAGTGTATGCCCTGAACCTGGCATTGGCGGGTACCGGAATGATAGAACTATGGGAATGGGAAGAGCTTTCCCGGCAGTTGCAGCTTACAGACGAGTCTTCTGTTTCCCTAAAATCCCTAAAGGCTTTTCTCGACAATGGACAACGAGGCGTAGAATGGGGAACATCCATGACCACTTCCACCTACGATGAAGTACTGGAGGTCTATGGGAAATTTGAGCCCCTTTCAAAAGGATTTACAGATGATAAAATCCGGGCATCTCTCCTGCTTCCTCTGGGTAACAGCCTGGGTGATTTGGGTTCTTTCGTCGCAGAGCGTGCTAATTTTTCAAATCAGGTTCTTGATATCCCCAACCAAAGTCACATCAGAGGCTTGAACCCCGGCTATGCGAAGGGAGAATTGGTAGTAGTGCCAGATGCGCGGGAAGACTTTGTTGTTTCCCCGGATAAAATCTACGTATTCCAGCGTCCGCCAGCGGACCTGAAACCTGTAGGGGGAATCGCAACAGTTACCGAAGGGAATATGGTCTCACATGTTCAATTGCTTGCGCGAAATCTCGGCATCCCCAATTCAGTACTTTCCCAACAAAATATTGAGGCCCTGGCAAAGTATTCCGGACAGCAGGTTTTCTATGCGGTCTCCCTGAATGGAAGGGTGATTATTAAGCCGGTTGCGGACATGACCAGTACTGAGCAGGAATTATTTGCAGTCCGGAAAAGAAGTGAGGAAAAAATTGAAGTCCCCGTAGAGGAGATTCGACTTGAGCAAAAACAAGTGCTCAATCTGAGGTCTGTACGGTCAACAGATTCAGGAAAACTCTGCGGGCCAAAAGCTGCGAATCTGGGCCAGCTCAAATTTTTGTTTCCGGAAAACGTGGTGGAAGGCATTGTGATCCCCTTTGGTATATTCCGCGACCACATGGATCAACAGATGCCGGGAAAGCAAATTTCGTACTGGACCTATCTCAATCAGATTTTTCAGCAATCCAGGGAGATGCAGACACAAGGCAAATCTTCACAAGAAGTAGATGCCTTTACCCTGAGTGAGTTGTCGATCTTACGGGAAGCCATTAAAGCGGTCAAACTGAAACCCGATTTTGTGGCAGAGTTGAAACGCACCTTTGTATCGATTCTGGGAAAAGAAATAGGGGAAATTCCTGTTTTTCTGCGCAGCGACACTAACATGGAAGACCTCAAAGACTTCTCCGGTGCAGGCCTGAAC
>CAYGTH010000203.1:0-12661 GCA_964352745.1 uncultured Bacteroidia bacterium | reverse complement strand
CCCAGGAGGATTTCAAACCGGATAAACCAGGTCAGGAGGTCCTTTTCCAGGTAGCGGGACAAATACGATCCGACTCCCATAAAAGATAGAAATAAGCCAATGACCAGTGAAAAATGCAGGATACTACTGCCCTGGAAATAGCTGGAAATACTACTGATCAGCAATTCGTACAGGATACCACAAATCGCAATGATAAAAACGGAAGTGAGCAAAACGGCCACTTTTTGGCTTGCTCCTCCTGCTTTGGGAGTTGGATTGGACTGATTCGGAGAAGATGCTTCCATATAGGTGTGATTATGGATGCATCATTCTGAGACCCATTTGACTTTGTCAAGCCCATTAGTCCTGCGTTTGCCTGTTGGCCAGGGGCCATCAAATTTACCGAGGTAAAAGAAGCCGAGGCATTTTTCTGATTCACGGAGTCCAAGGATGTCTTTCATGCCGGGATGATACGTCATACCCCCACTACTCCAGTACCCGGCAATGCCAAGCGCGGTCGCGGTAAGGTGCATATTCTGTACAGCACAGGCAGTGGCTGCTATTTCTTCTACTTCAGGAATCTTGCCATCCGGAATTACTTCCACACAGATCGCAATCACATATTCCGCTTGCGTCGCACGAATTTGTAATTTTTCGTACTTCTGCTCCTTAAACTGTTCCGGAGGCATTTCTGCTTTATATAGTTCCGCGTGTTGCTCAGCGAGTGAGTTGAGCCCCTTTCCTGAAAATACGATGAAACGCCAGGGTTCTGTGCGGCCATGTGTCGGAGCCCAATTGGCATTTTCCAGCATCAGCTCTACTTCTTCCCGCGAAACGGGTTTTCCCGAATATTGCTGCGGAAAAATAGACCGTCGCTGACGAATGAGTTCCGTAACGAGATGGGGATCAAAAGTGGGAACGGGGGCGAATGTTTCTTCCATCGATTCTGATTCAATCTGATATGGCCTTAGGTGCTTTTGCGGCCAATTCTTCTCCAAATATACGACAGAATTTTGGGAGCAGGGAAAGCTTAGTCTTCCGATGGTTGAATAGCTTCTATCAAAAGATTCGCAACGAGACGATGGCCTGCAGCATTCCAATGCCACCGATCTGCTGCATGAACCGATTCGCCTCTTTGTTTAGCTTCCTGAATGGCGTGGGGAACCTGCGACAGGTATGAGATTCCCAGTGAATCGCAGATATATTGAAAATCCTTCAGATAAGGATTCCAGGCGTCTGAGCAGAAAGCCAGTAAACGGGTTTGTGGGGGGAGGCGCTTTTGAAGACTGTCTAGCAACCGGGCAGTCACCTGAATGGATTCGTTATAGGGGGGATAACCTCGGCCCTGAGAAGTCATCATCTCCGCTGCATCGGGCTCCAGGAGTTCGTATTTTTCTTGAAACAAATGCCACCTCAGCGCAAGGAAATGTCCCAGATGTGTATAGGTTTTGATTTGCATCGGCAAATCTTGATTTTGATAGATCAATTCCCCTGAAAGAGTCTGGTAAGGCCTGCATTTCCCAATTCGGTATCCGAAACACTTTCGCCCGAGCGGCAGATGATTATCCACAAAGTCATTGGTACAAAACTGTAAAATCACCCAGTCGGGTTGAATCCGGTCTATATGATTCTCCAGAATCATCAATTCCTGGAGAGTACCATATCCTCCCGAGCCATATGCATAAACGGAAGCTTTAAGGCTATCGCGTATCACATCCGCATACGTTTTGCCATTGGGAACTTCGAGGGCCTGCGTATAAGAATCTCCCAAAATGAAAATGCGTGGACTGTCTGCTTGTTGATCTCCTGAGGTGCGAAACCCAAAAGCATCCGTTTCATGTCGGAGGGGAACAGGCGTACCGTCGTCTTCATATATCGTATCGATAAGCAGATAGTCGCTTTTATTGCGCCAACCCAACTCCTTGTCGTATTGATTGATATGATAAATGGGATGTAAAGCCGGCTCTGGTGTGAAAAAATTGTATATCCTACATCCAACCTCTCCTAACATAAGCAAGGCTAGTATCATTACAGCAATGCTGATGAAACCGTAAATAACATGTGATATAGAAGTCGAACTCATCATATCTCGCAGCTTCAAAATATACATATTTTTAACAATATTATGGCTTGTGGTACTATTTTCATATATTCAATTCATAGATTGATAACCCCTTTGTTACTTTGATTTAATCGTACCCGCTAACATATCCCTCATGAAAAAACCTGGACTTTTATCGATTTGCTTGAGTATGCTTGTACTAATGGCTTGTACACAGGAGCAAGACCTCCCCGGAAAACTGGATGTAAAAATTGCCGCTAGTGTAACTTGTGAAACCCCTGGTACTTTTAAGCAGCATGAATGTGGGTTTATGATTGAGCTATCTGATGGAAAATCTGTTTATGCGACCGCATATCCAGTCGGCTTTCAACCAGCAGCAGATCTTTCCGTAGTGATGTCATATACGGCAGTAGTTAGTGATACTCGTTCACAGAATGATGAGGACGAAGACTGGAGTTGTAACGAAGGATGTGGAGGGGGAGATGATGATGGAAATGTAAGGTTAACTTCCTGCATGCGAGAAGCCGGCGCCAGTTTGGTGAGTATTCAGTGCATCACAGAAACAGATAGTTGATATCCAGGATAATAGAAATCAAAAAAGCCCCTGCATAGATAGTATGCAGGGGCTTTTTGAATGAATGTGTTTTAGGCTAAATGGTTTCCACCCATCCGTATTGATCTTCAACTGTTCCGATCCGGATGTTATAGAGGGTTTCCCCAAGCCAGTTGCTTATTTTTCTGGATTCGATAGCGGGTAGGACCATATCCCGTCCTGCATAGCCTATTTTGGCTATGTGCGCAATTGTGGCAGCGGTACCGGCTCCAAATGCCTCACGAAGTACCCCTTGCTCATAAGCCGCTTCAATTTCCTGGATAGAGACAGGCCGTACCTCTAACTTATAGCCATTATCTTTTAGTAATCGGATCACGCTATCTCGGGTAATACCTGGCAGAATAGTTCCTGTCAGCGGAGAAGTAACTACCGTATCATCTAGTACAAAAAATACGTTCATTGTACCACATTCCTCAATGTATCGATGCTCGCGACCGTCCAGCCACAATACATTATGATAGCCTTGTGATTTTGCAATTTTATCCGGAAGCATCGCTCCGGCATAGTTGCCTGCGGCTTTGGCACTACCTGTGCCCCCTATTCCAGCGCGGACAAAATCTTTTGTCGCCAGTAGGTTAACCGGTTCGGTATAATAAGCCCCTACCGGACAAGTGAATATGGTGAACAGGTAACTTTCGGAAGGGCGGACTCCAATAAACTCATCCGTTGCAAACATCAACGGACGAAGATAAAGCGCCCCTTTTGAAACGGGGGGAATCCAGTTGCTATCCAATTCAATCAACGCCTTAAGCCCTTCCATGAAGATGTCTTCCGGCAATTGAGGCATACATAAGCGTTCGGCAGAACGATTGATTCTTTTCCAGTTTTCCCGCGGACGAAATAAAACAGGGGTGCCCATCGGATTGCGATGTGCTTTCATGCCCTCGAATATCGCCTGGCCGTAATTGAGCGCAGAAATACTGGGGGAAAGCGCAAGTTTTCCATAAGGACGGATCTCGGGAGCACCCCAGGCGCCATCTTTGTATTCCACCAAAAACATGTGATCGCTGAAAACACGACCAAAGGGGATATTGTCCATATCCACATCAGGGAGGCGAGAATGCTCAGTGCGTTGAATGGTCAGGTTACTTGTTCTAATTTCTTTCTCAAAAGTTTGCATAAGCTGAGAATGTTAACATTTCTATTGTACGTAGTAGTCCTAATAATTATTCAGTGTAAAAACTACCGGAATACTCCCCGCCTTTGTATTTGAGAATGAAGGAATAGCGAGAACCGGAAGCAAGTGGTTTTCTGGGAATGGGAAATACATGAGAGCCCACTTTGTCAACTACTTTCCCCTTGATCCAGACTTTGCTGCCTTCCTGGTCAAATAGATGTAATTCTACAAAACCTGCGTAGGTGACATCATACTTAATGACAACCGCTTTGGTGGCCATTTCGGTTCCGGTAATATACAGTCTGGGAGTTCCTTGAGAAGGGACTGTAATTACAGTCTCTTGAGTAGATATCGGAGTGCCTGCACTCAGGCTCAGGAAAATAACGAAAAGCAACAATATATTTTTCATAATTCAGATTAATGATTGTGATACCGGGCCTACTATTTCGACAATATGCTGAAGGGCCGGATCTATAGGGAGAACGCATCAAGCGATCTTCTAGTCTAAGTGATTGGGGACATTAAGCCTGCAAAAAATCAGAAAAAGTAAAGACAAAAGTAAAAATAGATTCGCAGATTTTTAGCACAATTCAGTAATCTCTCAGACATTGAGTAGAGAATCTCCCCCTTATTAATTAATCCAGAGATTTACTGGCTTTGCACCACCTGAGAACTTTTTCGGTAGCCCCTGCCCTTTCAGCAATGAAGGCTTCGTTAATACGCTCAATCTCCTTCCTGAGTTGGGGCTCCTGTAAGAGAGAAGTGAGCACTTCGATCAATTCTGTCGGGGTATTGATCGAAAAAGCACCTCCCGCTTCAATCAATTCGGCAGCTTCGGGAAATTTCTGGTGTTTGGGGCCAATAATCACGGGGCTCCCAAATACGGCTGCTTCGAGAATATTATGAAGACCTGTCCCCCAGGCGCCTCCTATATATGCGATATCGGCATAGTGATATAAGCGGGAAAGCATCCCGATATTGTCGATCCACAAAATCGTATGGGATTCATTTAGCTGATCGATTTGAGAAAATCGGATGGTTTCTGCTGGAAATTCGGCTTCCCATTTGTCAATCCGATCCGGATATATTTCGTGAGGGGCAAGAATCAGGCAGAGATTGTGCGTCGTGCGAAGACTTCGGTATGCATCGAGCAATAAGCCTTCTCCTTTGGGCCAGGTACTACCGGCAACCAGACAGACTCGATCGCTTTTAAAGGAAGTGATTTCCGGAATTTCGGTAAACTCCGCTTTGTTGGAACTGACCCGATCATACCGAGTGTCCGAACTGACTGAGATATTGGGATTCCCGGAAAATGATTGAATCAATTCCAAACTCGTCTGATCCTGGGTAAATATATGTGTCATTTCCCGAAATGCCTTTTGATACAGGCTTTTAAAAATACTTGTGAAAAAAGGACTATTGGCCCGAACACGTGCAGCAACCAGAATGAAGGGAATGGCTCGGTTTCGGATTTCGTGTAAATAAGAAAGCCACAACTCGTATTTGATGAATACGACGAGGCTTGGTTGAAGGATACTCAGGAAAATGCGCGCATTTTGGGGCGTGTCGAGCGGCAGATAACATACGAAATCAGCATGCGCATAATTTTTTCTGATTTCATACCCGGAAGGAGAAAAAAAGCTCAACAAAATCCGATGCTCTGGATATGCCTGTTTGAGTTGCTCGATGAGGTTTCTTCCTTGTTCAAATTCGCCTAAAGAAGCACAATGGAACCAAATCCAGGCATGATCGCCCGTTATCTGGTTGCGAAGAGCGATTTCCCAGTCTTTGCGACCCCCCACCCACTTCGATGCTTTGGGATGAAAAAAGGCCGCAATACGAAGTGCGAGTCCGTATAGGTAAATCGACAGAATATATAGGCGTTCGATAATCTTCAACTTAGGGTACGCTAGCTAGTTATAATAAATTTTTCGAGGGGCTTGTGCTGAAATGGGGATAGTCCAGGTTGCCCGCAATCCTCCCAGTAGGTCTATTCGGTTCCGATTATCCCGTAAGCCGGTATCTAAGTTTATGATACGCCGATTTTGGGTAAAGTTTTGACTGAATTCAATCCCAATCGCAAAATTGAGATAATTCTTATTATCAAAGAATCGGTATCCGACGCCTTCCCGAATGCCAAACCCGTTGGTTAGGCGATCATAGCCTTTTTTATGCTGTTCGGACAAGGAAGCCGGTTCTACATCGTCCGTCTGAATCAAAATTTTATGCTCAATAAACTGTCCACCTAATTCGATATAAATACCAGAGTTTTGATTGCTGGGATTCAGGGTGAATATTTTTCCGAGGGTAAAGGGAATTAACCATCCACGTTCTTGTAGTTTGACATCGATCAGGTTCCCATTATCTGCGATGATATTTAGTCCTCCGGCAGTGGTGATGGGATCCAGAATGTTGTCTTCTTTTACCGTACCCCCAAATAAAAACCGTCCACCTATAGAAGTATACCAATTGGATTTAAACTTATATCCAATACTTCCCCCAATTGAAGAGGTAAATCCAAATCGATCCGCGAAATCACCTCCCACCATGGAACCATTATAATCGACATTTAGAAGGGTTAGGGCATTGGACGGACTCTCAATAGTAGTTTGAGCCTGAGAAGTCCGGATACTTAACAGGAGTAAGAAATAGGAAAAGAATGTAAGGGAAATTCCACTATTCATGTCTTCATTGATTTACGGAAAAGGAGAACAAAGGTAGGCTCCATTTGGATAAGGAAAAATAACCCCATCTGATGCGTCCTGAAAAGATAACGTATGAGCAGTCAAAAAGGACTATTTATGAAGCGCCTATGCCTAAAAGATACTTCCTCCTAATCAGTTAATGAAAATGAAATATTCGTCTGGGGGGGCTATTTTATCCAGTGAGGAGGCAAGTATGGCAGACCGCAAATTTAATGAAGACTTCAAATGATTTCTCTTTATTTTTGCTTCGTTTTTCCAGGTAATCCTAACTCAATTCAATTATCGCATGAACATTCGGATGGTAGATACAATCTCTCAGTATGAAAAAATTCAAGAGGAGGTAGATTCAGCTGTACAAGCTGTCATTCGTTCCGGAATTTATATCAATGGCCCCGTAGTGCAGGAGTTTCGTGAGAAGCTTGCTACGTACCTTGGGTCCCGGCATGTAATTTCTTGCGCAAATGGTACGGATGCACTCCAAATCGCTTTAATGGCATTGGGTTTAGTGCCAGGTGATGAGGTAATTACTCCATCATTTACGTATGTGGCGACAGTTGAGGTAATCGCTTTGCTTCAATTAAAACCCGTATTTGTAGATGTATTTCCGGATTCATTTAATATGGATCCTGCCCAGATAGAAGCTGCAATTACAGATCGTACCCGTGCGATTGTTCCTGTCCATCTGTTCGGACAATCTGCTGATATGGAACCCATCTTAGCAATTGCAAAAAAGCACAAACTCAAAGTAGTAGAAGATACCGCTCAGGCAATTGGAGGTACCTATACTTTCTCCGATGGCACGGTCAAAAAGACCGGTACAATGGGAGATATTGGCTGTACTTCTTTTTATCCCAGCAAAAACCTGGGAGCCTTTGGAGATGGTGGAGCAATCTGTACCGATGATGACGAATTGGCAGCCAAATTATGGATGATTTGTAACCATGGTTGCACAGTGAGATATTATCACGACTCCATCGGAGTTAACAGTCGCCTCGATGCCATGCAGGCTGCGATCCTCAGTGTGAAGTTAGGCCATTTGGATGAATATAATAAGTCGAGACGTCAGGCCGCGGATTGGTATGATGAAGCATTGGCAGAGGTTCCTGAACTGATTCGTCCATTGCGTTCTGATTTTGCCGAGCATGTTTTCCACCAATACACCCTCAAGGTAAAAGCGGGCCGTGAAATGAGAGATGCGATCAAAGGGAAACTGGATGAAATGGGAGTCCCTTCCATGATTTATTATCCTGTACCAACTCATCTCCAGAAGGCGTACCTGAATTACGGGTATAGTGAAGGAGATTTACTGGTTTCAGAACAGCTTACCGCTGAAGTACTCAGCTTGCCGATGCATTCCGAAATGAGTCGGGAGCAGGTAGTCTATATTACGGATCAGCTGAAAGAAGCGATCCAATCTATAAAGTCAATTCAATTCAATTCTTAATAATAGCGTATTACAATGAAAGTTGCTGTAGTTGGAACCGGTTATGTAGGCCTCGTATCAGGAACATGTTTCGCGGAAGCGGGAAATGATGTACTGTGTGTGGATAATAACCAAGACAAATTAGCGAAGCTGAAGGCAGGGATCGTGCCGATTTACGAACCTGGGCTTGAGACCTTGTTTGAACGAAACACAAAGGAAGGAAGGCTGAATTTCACGGATTCATTAGCTGAAGCTGTTGAGTTTGCTGAAGTGATCTTTCTGGCCCTGCCTACTCCGCCTATGGAAGATGGCTCTGCTGACCTTCAGTATGTACTGGCGGTTGCAAATGAAATTGGAACCTTATTGCGTGATTATCGCGTAGTTGTGAACAAAAGCACGGTTCCGGTTGGAACAGCTGATAAGGTTACCGCTGCGATAGCTTCACATACTGATTTGGAGTTTGATGTTGTTTCTAATCCAGAGTTTCTACGTGAAGGCTTTGCCGTACAGGATTTTATGAAGCCTGAGCGTATTGTAATTGGAACCCGAACAGACCGCGCCCTGGAAGTGATGCGTCGCTTGTACAAGCCGTTTGTCATGTCTGGAAATCCTATTCTGAATATGGATCAGCGCAGCGCTGAAGTAACAAAGTATGCTGCAAACTCCTTCCTGGCTACCAAAATTTCATTTATGAATGAGATTGCCAATCTGTGCGAACTGGTTGGAGCTGATGTCGACAATGTCCGCCGTGGAATGGGAACAGATTCCCGGATTGGAAAGCGTTTCTTATTTCCTGGTGTTGGATATGGAGGATCGTGTTTCCCAAAGGATGTTTCTGCCCTGTTTAAAACTGCGCAGACTTACGATTATGAATTCCGGATTCTGGATTCTGTCATGACCGTAAATCAAGTCCAAAAAGGAATTTTGGTAGATAAGATCATTTCTCACTATGGGAATGACCTGACCGGAAAAACCTTTGGTGTGTGGGGACTGGCATTTAAGCCAAATACTGATGATATTCGCGAAGCACCAGCATTGGTGATCATCGACCGGCTGATCGAAATGGGTGCGAAAGTAAAAGCATATGATCCGGAAGCGATTCCTTCCGTAAAAGCATATACAAATCTGGATATCGATTTTGCCGAAAGCCAGTATGAAGCTGTGCAGGGAGTTGATGCGATGATCGTTGTTACCGAATGGAATGAGTTCCGTGCCCCGGATTTTGAGCGGATCAAAATCGGCCTGAGTGAGCCTGTTATTTTTGATGGACGTAATATTTACGATCTTGACACCATGGCTGAGCTAGGATTTTCGTATTATTCAATCGGTCGCAAGACAGTTAAATCAAATGAGTCAATAGTCAAAGAATGAGTGATAAACCTAAAGTACTGATCACAGGAGGAGCCGGCTTTCTCGGCTCCCACCTATGTGATCGTTTTTTGAAAGAAGGATATGAGGTGGTCGCAATGGACAACCTCATTACCGGAAACCTTGCCAACATTCAACACCTGTTTGGACAGGATGGATTTACCTATGTAAAACACGATGTAACCAACTACACCTATGTAGAAGGCCGGTTGGATTACATTCTCCATTTTGCCTCTCCTGCCAGTCCGATCGATTACTTGAAACTTCCTATCCAGACCCTCAAGGTTGGAGCAATGGGAACGCACAAGATCCTTGGATTAGCAAAAGAAAAAGGAGCACGTGTGCTCATCGCCAGTACTTCTGAAGTATATGGCGACCCACTCGTTCATCCACAAGAAGAAAGTTATTGGGGAAATGTAAACCCCATAGGATTTCGGGGCGTGTATGACGAAGCGAAGCGTTTCATGGAAGCCATGACGATGGCTTATCACCGCTATCACGGCGTTGAAACCCGAATCATCCGTATTTTTAATACCTACGGGCCTCGTATGCGACTGGATGATGGCCGCGCATTACCCGCATTTGCAGGTCAGGCACTCCGGGGAGAAGACATCACCGTATTCGGAGATGGTAGCCAGACTCGTAGCTTCTGTTATGTAGATGACTTGGTAGAAGGAATTTATCGCTTGCTCTTAAGTGAGGAAGTGATGCCTGTTAATGTAGGAAATCCTGCCGAGATTACGATTTTGGATTTTGCAAAAGAGGTAATCGAACTAACAGGCTCGACGAGTAAAATTATATTCAAGGACTTACCCAAAGATGATCCTAAGGTACGTAAGCCCAACATCACCAAAGCGCGTGAAGTATTGGGATGGGAACCAAAGGTAGACCGTAGAGAGGGGTTGAAGACAACCCTTGAATATTTTAAGAAACAAGTAAATGGGGTTCCGCAAAGTTGAAACTAGTATCCCGGATGTCTGGTTGATCAAACCAGATGTTTTTGGCGACAGCCGGGGTTTTTTTATGGAAGTATGGAACCAACAAGCCTTCGAGGAGTTATCCCTCGGAGGCTTTCATTTGGTTCAGGATAATTTATCATCGTCATCCAAAGGCACTATTCGGGGATTGCATTTTCAGGCACCCCCGTATTCCCAGGGCAAATTAATTACTGCCTTACAGGGAACTGTTTTGGATGTGGTCGTGGATATTCGATCTGATTCTCCCACATTTGGGCAACATGTTGCCGTGGAACTTTCGGCCGATGATCCTACGATGATTTATGTGCCAGAAGGAATGGCGCATGGATTTCAGGTACTAAGTGAATCGTGTTTGTTTTTTTACAAATGCACGAATTTTTATCACAAAGGATCTGAGGGGGGGCTGTTATGGAATGATCCTTCTTTGAACATTCCCTGGCGAGATATTCCGCCTATTGTCTCGGATAAGGACGAAGTCCTCCCTTCATGGGAAGTATTTGAGACTCCCTTCACGCAATCGAGAATTTTATGAAAGGAATCATATTGGCCGGAGGATCCGGTACACGATTATATCCGCTTACGATCTCCGTATCTAAGCAATTGATGCCCGTTTATGACAAGCCGATGATTTATTATCCGCTGTCAATCCTCTTGCAAGCAGGCATCAGCGAGATTTTGATTATTTCTACGCCCCGTGATTTGCCCCTCTTTGAGCACCTGCTCGGAGACGGATCTGAACTCGGCGCAAAATTTGAATATGCCGTTCAGGAAAAACCGGAAGGGCTGGCACAGGCTTTTATTATTGGAGAATCTTTTCTGGATGGAGAAGCAGCAGCTCTCATTTTGGGAGATAATATCTTTTATGGCGAACAACTGCCTCAAATTCTCTCTAATGCAAAAGACATTATTAGTCAGGAAGGAGGAGGAATGGTATTCGCCTATCATGTGTCAAACCCCAGAAGTTATGGGGTTGTAGAATTTGACTACAACCAAAAAGCGATTAGCATTGAAGAGAAACCTACTCATCCAAAATCTTCTTATGCGGTACCAGGGGTTTATTTTTATGATCAACAGGTCGTAGAGATTGCAAAAAATCTTAAACCTTCCCCACGGGGAGAACTCGAAATCACGGATGTAAATCAGACCTATTTGCAGCGAGGAGAACTCAATGTTTCAATCCTGGGGAGAGGAATGGCATGGTTGGATACTGGCTCTCATGAGTCATTGTTACAAGCGGGTAACTTTGTTCAGATCATAGAAGAGCGGCAGGGACTAAAGATTGGCTGCATTGAAGAAATTGCATATCGACAAGGACTGATTAATGCAAAACAGCTTCGTCAAATAGCAGAACCATTGGTTAAAAGTGGCTATGGAGCCTATCTCATGAATATCCTGGAAGAAGAACTTCGATTGGTTCAACGCACTGATTGAGCCAAATCGATAGATAGATTCCGGGTCTTTTTATAGCATTGCTATAAGGAGACCCGGAATTTGTGCGACCAGGCATTCTTTTTGTTGAGGGAATCGACAACGAGTTCCTTACCTTGGGCGTTATGGTAGTATTACCTCCTTAGTCCCAGGTTTTATGTGCAGCCCTTTCTCTGCTTTGGTACGTGCTTTTCGATGCATATTGGGGTGCTTGTTGTTGCTTGCCAGCCAATCTTTGCTGGCTCAGACACCTGTTTTTTCCAATTCAGACCTCCCCATTTTTATCATCAATACATTTGGACAGGAAATTCCGGATGAGCCTAAGATTACCGCACATCTTGCGGTAATTTGGAATGGACCTGGTAGTCGCAATTCCGTACAGGATTCTCCTAATGCCTATAATGGACAGATAGGACTCGAACTCAGAGGGAATGGAACCCTCTTACTTCCCAAAAATTCCCTGGGCTTTGAAACGAGAACGGCTGGAGGCGATAACCTCAATGTCTCCCTATTAGGCCTCCCCGCAGAAAACGATTGGGTATTGTACGCACCTTATGTGGACAAGAGCCTGATCAAAAATGTACTCACCTATCATATTGCGCGTGAAATGGGGCATTATGCGAGCCGTACCCGATATGTGGAGGTGGTCGTGAATGGAGAATATCTGGGGGTTTATGTCTTGATGGAAAAAATTAAGCGAGATAAAAATCGAGTGAATATAGACAAGCTTGAGCCTGACGAAAATAGCGGAGATGAACTGACAGGAGGCTATATCATTCGGATTGATCAGGGGTTTTTGGCTGAGAAAGGGTGGTTATCAACTCATGAGGTAGCGGGTAAAGAACGGACGATTGGGTTTCAGTATTATGTGCCGAAGATCGACGAGATTACTCCGGAGCAAAAAGCGTATATCGAAGGTTTTTTTCGGGAATTTGAGGACGAGTTTTATGCCTCCTCCGCCAAAAACTCAGCGGAAGTCTATGCTAAAT
>CAYGTH010000202.1:0-12688 GCA_964352745.1 uncultured Bacteroidia bacterium | reverse complement strand
TTAGTGGTTGCTTAGTGTCCTAAGTGCCTGAGTGGTTTCTCTTTGTGGATTTTTGTTTGTGGATTTTTGGCCTACACCCAAAAAAAGTCATTTTTTTTTCGGAAAAGGCCCCCTCACGCTTTCCCAAAGCCCTGCACGGTTTTTTAATCGACTTGCAACGATTGACCACCTATTGGTACACCACCAGCTAAATATGTACCAAAAAGAAAACACACTAGGTGTACAAATATGAAACACCCGGACAATTGGAGCGTATTTGAATACATAACCGATGGATTGCAGTTGCAGTCCAATTCACCCTTAAGCCAATCAGATATGAAAACATACGTTACCCTTTTCCTCATGCTCATCATGATGAGCGCACAGGCCCAGTACCGCAAATATTCTCCAAGAGAAGATAGCCATCAGCCTTACCGCATTCAGGTAGCGATGCTCCTTGATGCCAGCGGCAGTATGGATGGCCTGATCGACCAGGCCAAGTCTCAACTGTGGTACATTGTCAATGATTTATCTGAAAGCGATGATTACGGTCAAGCTCCTATTTTAGAGTTTGCGCTTTATGAATATGGAAAATCCAACCTTTCCTCCCGTAGTGGATACATTCGCCAGATTGTGCCCTTTACCCAAGACCTGGATTGGTTAGCAGAAGAATTATTTCAGATGCGAACCGGCGGTGGAAATGAGTACTGTGGGTTGGTGATTGACCGCTCTGTGGCAGAACTCGAATGGAGCTATGGAGCCCGCGACCTGCGCATGATTTATATCGCAGGGAATGAGTCTTTTCGCCAGGGCAGAATGGATTTTCGGGATGTTGTTCGTAATGCTTATGATCAGGGCATTTTTGTGAATACCATTTTTTGCGGGGAATATCAGGACGGAGTTCGACTTCACTGGGAAGCAGCAGCTCACTTAGGAGGTGGGATCTATACGCATATTGATCAAAATCGCCGGCATGACCGCCACCCCATAGGGAACTACCAGCAACTCTCCTACCTGAATACACAACTGAATGATACCTACCTTCCTTATGGCAGCATTGGTGCTCAGTGTCAAAATCGTCAACGTGAGCAGGACCGTCGGATCTATAGCTATGGAGAAGATTATGCCAGAGAACGCTTCTACGCCAAAGCAGGAGCCACCTACAACAACTCTCATTGGGACCTTGTCGATGCGGTAGCAAATGGAACCATTCAACTGGAGGCCATCGCCAATAAAGACCTGCCCACAGAGATGAGAGGTATGACCATGTCCCAGCGAAAAAACCATCTTTCTCGCAAACAACAGGAACGCAAGCGTCTTCAGCAGGAAATTCGCGGAATCGTAAAAACGACTAAACAACAAGAAAAAATGACTGTTTCCCCCCATACAAATAGCCCAAAGGCCCAACAGGGTCCCAAGCAGGCAGCTCCTAAGACCCTTGACAAAGCGATCACGGAATCCGTCAAGCAGCAAAAACAAGCGATCAAAGAAGGAGTACCTATACGGAGCTATCAGCAACCTGCAAGTCCGGTAAGACCCGGCCATAGGAAGTCCGACGTAACACAACCGGCGCCTTCCAGTCCGACAAAAAGGCCCGTATCAAGTCCGGCTTTTGAACCCAAGAAAGTACCGGCTAACAGTCGCAAGGTGCCCACACAGCCAAAACCCTTTATACAGCAACCGAAATCGACAAGTACTTCACAGGCTATTCCTGCCAAGCAAATAGGGAAAAAGACACCTCGGTCTGTGGCTAATACCTTACCCAGACGCGGAAAATAGGAGAACCACGAAATACGTTACTCAATTCCAATCCACGGCCTCCTGTGAATCTATATTCATGGGGGGCTTTTTTTACATCCCCTCATCAGCCAGTAGTAGGAGAGAGAGTGCCCAATCTATATCCAGGGGAATATTCCATTGACAAACAAGTAATTCACATACAGAAAACCTTACACGTAATATATTTTGAATAAACTTATTATCCAACTACCTTATAGTATATATCTTGTTATTAATTTAAATTTGGAATACAAAATCGACGATGATAATGTATTGCCAAATGAAAAATTATGTAACGATAACCCTTTTGCTTCTTTTTGGGGTGGTCTGTATGGGCCAGCAAGCCTCTTACAATGAAGCTCCTGGCATAACAGAATATACCTGGGTGGACTCTCAGCCTGTCCCACTCAATCAGGAAATTGTAATGAATCAGGTTACCTATCCCCACAAAGCATTGATTCAGGGCATAGAAGGAAAAGTATATGTGCGGGTTTTGGTAGATGAATTTGGTAAATATCAGACCCATAAGGTTACGCGCAAAGTAGATCCCCTGCTTAGCCAGGCCCTCGCCGAACAGATCCAGCACCTAACCTTCAGCCCGGCGACACGAAATGAAGAAAACCTCCCTTACTGGACTAACCTGACTTTTGAGTTTAATATTACGGAAGCACTGCGCAAACAGAATTTACGCAAACGAAAGCCTTCTTTATTCAACAATAATTCGCAGCAGCACCTCAACCAGGTCGAATACCTGAATCAAGGTCTGGCCTATATGGATCAGCGAAGTTTTGACGATGCCATCATTGCCTTTACGAGAAGTATTTTGCTTGACCCCAAGCATAAAAAGCGCAATTTAGCGACCCGTATTCAGACTCACTTCAATCGCGCCAAAGCCCACATGGCACTCGGCAACTGGAAGCAGGCCGATGCTGACTTAACAGAAGTAATTGGCTCTTTAGGAATTTCTCCCCATACAGATACTGCTCAAGCAGCTTTCCAGTCCCATCTCTATCTGAATCGGGGGATTGTTCGGCTATACTTATCGCGCCCGGTTGATGCGCTCGAAGATTTCAATTGGTTATATGCGCATCTTTCTACGCATTTATATAACCCGGATTCTCCGGCATTAGAAGCCAATCTCACAAAAACCGCCTATGAAGAAGCTTTGCCTCTCTTGATACAGTTGGCAGCCTACAATCCAGAAAATCCGGTGGTTGATTTTCTCATCGGCCATTTTTGCAGGGAAATAAGCATGAATGAAGCTGCTGCAAAAGCCTATATTGTCGCCTTAGACAAAACTAATGATTTGAATTTCACTGCCTTTTTGTATGATAACCTCGGAAACACTTTTTTGGAGCTGGAGCAATATGCTGAAGCGCTAACTTCAGCTCAGGAGGCCATAGACCTCATTCCGACACATCCACTACCCTACTACAATAAGGCAATCGCACTGCTCAAACTGAATCAACGGAAGGCAGCTCTTCCTATGCTGGAGCATGCCGTGGAAATCGGCTTACCCACCTCGCAACATATTACGGCTCGCAATATTTTGCAGATAAAAGGCGAAAATGATCTAGTGGATATTAAGTAATCTTCCTCATGCAGGGCGGCGATTGTGTCTATCAATTGCCCGGGTTACCTGCTTAAATACCTCCCAATAGGGGATATAGCGACCGGGAATATCCGTATTCGTCAGGATAATCATCGTTCGTTCGTTCTTCAAGTCCCGCACAAAGCAAGCCCGAAATCCTCTCCACCATCCAAAATGGTAGACCTTTTTTTCGCGTCCGAGTTTCATTCGCCAGCCGAAACCGTAGTTACTATTTCTTCTGGGCGTACCGGGCTTAAAGGCTTCCTCCAATGTTTCAGGCTTTAAAAGGGTGTTGGTATAGAGCGCACGATCAAATCTATACAGATCGGCAATATTAGCATACACTCCCTTATCCCCTACTACTCCATCCAGGTAGTCATTCGCGGCTTTTCGGTATCCACGGCGGCTTCCTTTATATCCGGTAACTGCATTGGGGATTCCCGAATCAAACAACCGACTATGCACGTTGGAGCCACTCATAGAGAGGGGTTGAAAAATGCGCTCTCCTACAAACTCTTCAAATGGAATTCCGGAGACCCGCTCAACAACAGATGCCAGTACCACATAATTTGTATTGCAGTAATTGAAGCTACGGCCAGGTCGGAAAAATATCATGGGCTTGTGCTCACTAAACTGATCTAACACATCCTGATTAGACATCGGAATACGCCAGGTTTTCCAGTATTGAGCAGCTACCCACATATACCGTCCCATGCCGGAACGATGATTCAGGAGGTGTCGAAGGGTAATCTTTGAATAGGGAAATTCAGGTAAATGGGTAACGACGGGATCATCGTAATTCAGCATTCCATCCTCCTGCAGCAACATAACCGCAGTTGCCGTAAAAATCTTGGAAAGTGAAGCTAATTGGAAATTAGACTGAACTGTTAGGGTATCTTTTTCTGCAAAATTGGCATATCCATAGGCACCCATGTGCAGGATACGGCCTTTTTCAGCTACCAATACAGTTCCATTCAACATTTTTTTCCGCTGTAGTCGCGTGAAAACAGAATCCAGTTCGGAGACATTGCGCCCAAACTCTATTTCCTGCCGCCAGGTAAGGCTATCTTCCCGCCAGGAACGTTCGTCGGGAATCCAGTCTGCTACGGTTGTGGAATCCGGTTCGGTCCACGGAAATTGCAAACTGTCTTTTGGAAGTGCAGTTGAAAGGGAGCCAGGGCGATGAGAAGCATTATAAGGTAAGAACACGAAAGTAAGTGCGATCAGCACTATCAATCCTCGAAGAACCATTCAGGTAAAGGTTAAATAAGATTAATTCGCTTGGGTTTGGTCTTCTTATTATTCACAGACCAATTGAAAGACAATAAACATGCCTTTATCCCTCCTTTTTCAGACAGTTTGAAAAGAATTATTGCATGCTTGTTTCAAATATTTTTTCTCAGCCCGACTAAATCAGTTTATTACCCTTGATTCAGGAGGCATTTTACATTCATTCCCTATTCATATCAGTATTCTATTTTAGAATAACCTACTCACAGTCAAATCATTAAACAAAACCACTATCGACTAGTGGAAGATATCCTATACTCTTTCCTATTGAGGGGAAATCACAGCGAAGATCCCGTCTCTTTTCTTATCTTTGATTGGCTAAAGTCACCATCTGATACATTTTGTGTCTAAAAGCTAACAAGCAAATAACCTCAATTGTGTATATGAGCAGCCGCATTCTGGATAAAGAATTACAAGGATATCGCCTTAAGGTGGACGAAGTAGTGAAATCATTGCACGAGATGACGCTGGAAGTCAAGAACCTGGAGTTGGCTAAAACCGTCAGTGATTTGCGAGATACCATACGGGAGCCTTTCCTCTTTGTTATCGTTGGTGAAGTCAAAGCGGGAAAAAGTAGCTTCATCAATGCGCTCCTTGCCACCGGAAAAGAAGTGTGCAAAGTAGCCCCTGATCCCTGCACAGATACGATTCAACAAGTCATGTATGGAGCAGAAGAAAATCGGGTAGAAGTCAATCCATATTTGCATAAAATATCCCTGCCGGTAGAGATTCTTCGGGAAATCTCAGTAGTCGATACACCCGGTACCAATACGATCATTGAACATCACCAGGAAATAACAGAGAAGTTTATCCCCGGAAGCGATCTGATCGTTTTTGTTTTTGAAGCCAAAAATCCTTACCGACAATCAGCATGGGATTTCTTTAATTATATCCATAAGGACTGGCAGAAGAAAGTCATCTTTGTCCTTCAGCAGTCTGACTTGCTGGAGCCAGATGATCTGGTTGTAAATATTGCTGGTGTTACCAAATTTGCCGAAAAAAAAGGGATTCTCTCCCCCAATGTATTTGCAGTATCTGCCAAAGCAGAACTAAATGGAGATACAGCGGCAAGCGGGTTCAATGAACTGAATGCCTACATCAAGGAACATATCACCGGCGGAAAAGCCGCAAGCCTGAAACTGATCAGTACGATCGGCACCGCCCATAATATTGCCAGTAGAATTCATGGAGGGCTGGAGAAAATGGAATTGCAGCTCAAAGCGGACCGGGCATTCCGGGTAGATGTCCTCGACACCTTGCGGGATCAGGAAGAGCGTTCCAACCGACAAATCGAAATCCTGACTGATTCTCTCCTACTGGAATATGATCAGATTACCCAGAAGACTACAACCGAACTGAGCACGGGATTGAATTTCTTTAGCCTGACTAAGAAATCATTCCTTTCGGTATTCAGTAAGCAAGCTTCTCCCCAGGAATGGCTCACGGGCCTAACCCGCCAACTCGAATCAGACCTTACCCTGAATTTCAACATGAAACTCAATGAAGGGGTAGAAAACCTCGCAGATTCTATCCAGCAAATGGCGCGAATTATCAACCTGAAAATTCAAAACAATCAGACGGTCCTAAAAGGGGATTCAGATATATTCGGAGACATTGCCGATAAACGCAGATCTGTCCTAAGAGATTTACAGGAAGGCTTTACCCGATTTATGCACGAAACCGAAAGTTTCGTAGGACGAGAGGTGTTTCCAGAAGCCTCTACTGTATCCCCCAATATTGCTGCCGGAAGTGGGATAGCAGTTATTGGCCTCGTACTCGCAGCTGTAACCCAAGGCATGGTCCTTGATGTAACAGGTGGAATATTCACAACCCTGGGTCTGCTCTTTGCCGGAGGTACAGTTATCGTAAAGCGAGGCAAAATCATGAAGGGATTTAGACAGGAAATTGCCAGAGGGCGCAAGCAAATGGCCTTGGAAGTTGATCAGAAATTAAAGGCATATGTAAATCATATCAAGCAAAAAATTGATCTTAATTTTGCTGAATTCGATGCATTGCTGGAAGAAGAAACGCAGCACATTACCAAGCTTTCGGTACGGCATCAGGAAATAGTGAGCCATCTGGATAGCATAGAGGCCGAAATTAATAGACAAGCCTAACAAGAGGCACTAAGCACACTCCGATAACGTATTTTGGCTATTTCGTTATATCATAATATTTCATTAGGCTAAAACATATTCTATTTATCCATTTCACCAGGTAAGATATCCAAAAAATCGTGGATCCTTTAAGAATTTCAAAAGAATTACATCTTTTTGGGAAAGCTTACATGGCTTTTTTTGAAAGTGCCATTATTCATCAATAACAAGTCTTTTAATATCTTTTTTAAAAATGAAAAAAGCCCATGGCTTCTTCCATTTCCAAAATAATACACTCATTCCAGCTGTAAAAAGCGTAAGAATTTCACCAAACCAGAATCCAGGATCAGGGGAGTATTTATAGCAATTCTCAATTTCCATTCGACCCTTAAATATTACCATTTACGCATAAATACGACGATTCGGGGGATCCTGAGCCTACTTTTATGCCGGAGTATGAACTATTAGCCACTAGCCAATATTCAATTCCTAAAATATTTTTTTTTGGAGTCATTCACTTCCAAACTTTAGTTTTTTTTCTACATACGCATTATGGCATACGCCTATCAGCTATGAAGTACCTAAACACATTTTTTTGTGCTTGCTTGCTAATCCTTCTTTCTTTTTCATCATGTGATTTTACGGATCCCAGTGACCTGATTCACCATGAATCCTCCACAAATCCTATCGCACCCATCATTGACTATGGAGACGGGCAACTGATTCCCAATGAGTACATTGTAGTATTCACGAATCAATCCATCACCCACCCGACCTTAACCCATTTCCCTAACGATGTCCGGAACTCAACGCAAACAGGTGTAGGAAAGCGGTCAGGAGCCCAGAATACAAAAGACATGGCCGAACGAACGACGCTTATGCGTCAGGAGATTTCTCCCTTACTACAGCGCAACAACCTGACGGAGGGTGCTGTAAAAACTGTTTTTTCCGGACGTATTAAAGGAGCTGTCATGCAGCTAACACCAGATCAGGCAGCCAACATAGAGGAAGATGGCCAGGTGAAATGGATAGAGCAGGATCGCATGATTTCCCTGCAAATATCCCCATTTATCAATTCCCCTTTCATGCCAAGTCAGATAGGCCAGGCCGGTCAACTAACTCCCTATGGCATAGACCGGGTGGGTGGCAGCGTCGACTTTAGCAATAGTCCCTACTACCTGCAAAGGTGGGCCTGGGTCATTGATACAGGAGTCGATATGAATCACCCGGACCTCAACGTAGATCCATTTTACAGTATCAATTTTACTCCTGATGCCGACCTGGACGATGGACACGGACACGGAAGCCACGTAGCGGGAATCATTGCAGCCAGCAATAATGGAGGGGGAGTACAAGGCGTGGCCGCCGGAGCTGTAATTGTGAATGTGAAGGTTCTGCAAAATAATGGAATCGGCAGGGTCTCGGATGTTGTAGCAGGACTGGATTACGCCGGTTTGTATGCTTACCCACAAGATGTCATCAATGTAAGTCTGGGAGGAGGAGCTTCCAATGCTGTTGATAATTCCATCCTGGGAATCGCTAATAGAGGGATCAAGGTAGTCGTAGCTGCCGGAAATAATGCTCAACTCGTTCAGCAAACCTCACCAGCCCGGGTAAATCATCCAAATGTCTATACCATTTCCGCAATTGACCAAAACGACATCCTCGCTGGTTTTTCCAATTACGGAGCGGGAGTGGATTATGCAGCACCCGGAGTGGATATTTTATCCACCTTCAAAGATGGGGGATATGCATATGTCAGCGGAACCTCTATGGCCGCACCTCATATGACAGGTGTTTTGATTGTAGCTGGATCTCAATTCACAACGGATGGCATGGCGTCTCCAGATCCAGATGGAAACACCAGGCCCATTATCTCTCATTGAGGCCATTGAAAGGACTGTCGGGCCTATCCCGGCAAGGTGTAGATGAACCTTGAGACTTTCTAGCAAAGACGAAGATGAAAAAATATATCCTGTCGATATTACTATCGGCATTACTAATCCCTTGTGCCCAGGCGCAGCAATATATCGACAGTCTTCGATATGAGTTGCAGATTGAGCAGACAGACACCGCACGAGTGAGGCGGATGAATGATCTGGCCTGGGCATTAAAAGACCACGAACCCGCCAAGGCTCAGGAAATCGCGCTATCCGGCATCCAGCTTGCTGAAAAAGTTCTGGATAATAAGGGAGCGGCTCTCCTGTACAAAACTTCTGGGGTAATCTATTACTATACCAGCGAATACAAACGCGCTAACCAACAGTTGCAGACTGCGCTGACACGGTATCAATTCCTCAAAGATCAAAAAGGGGTTGCGAATGTTCTGAATAACCTGGGGCTTACCGCCCAGGCCACAGGCAACCATAAAGAGGCAATTGAATACCTGAAAAAATCGGCGCATATCCGGGACCAAATCGGAGATAAAAGTGGGCAGGCCAACTCTCTGACGAATATCGGCATCATGCACATGATGGCAGGCGAGTACGAACATGCGCTACATAATCACCTGAAGGCATTGAGTATCTGGGAGAGTCTGGATCACTATGTAGGAAGTGCATTTTCTCACATGAATATTGGTCGGGTACATTTTTTACTCAGCCAGTACGAAGACGCAGAACACCACTTCAATCGTGCCTATGAAATCCATTTGGTCCTGGAAAACCCACGAGGACAGGCAGATGCCTATTCCAATCTGGGAGATCTTTTCATGAAGCGAAATCAGCAAGATAAAGCCATTCATTATTTCCGGCTTGCGCTGGGCCTCCGGGAGCAACTCACTGACAAAACCGGCATTCGGGAATCTCTCAGCAAGATTGGGGAAGCTAAATTTCAGCTAAAGGAAATACCAGAAGCGATTTACCACTATAAGCGGGCACTCCATATCGCAGAACAAACCCACGAAAAGCAGGGCATGGTACTCTTGTACAACCTGCTGGGAGAAGCACATACAGTGAATAAAGAACCTGCGGTTGCCATTCGATTATTGGCACAAGGAATCCTGCTCTCTCAGGAACTCGGGACCAAACACGAACTCAGCAAAGCATATTTGCTTACCTCACAGGCCTATAAACAACTCAGAAACCACAAGCAGGCGCTCACCTTTATGGAATCGTATGTCGATTCCGAGGACAAAATTCTCAATGAAACGGTATATAATAATACCCGCGCCTTAAAAGCGGATTATGAGCAACAAGTGAAAGAAAAGGAAATAGAGATTCGCGAAACCCAGCATACCCTTCGGGAGCTGAGAAAAAATAAAATGATATTTCAATTTTCAGCTTTCCTCCTGGGCTTGATGGCGCTGTACTTATTCTATCGATACCAATTCAAATCCCGAATCGCCCAGGTATTGGTAGCCCAAAAGCAAGAGATAGAAACCCAAAATATCGCCTTGGCCATGTCCAATGCAGATTTGGAACAATTTGCCTATGCCGTATCGCATGACCTGAAACAACCCCTTCGTACGATAGGCTCCTTTTCAAGCCTGATTGCTAAGCGGTATGATGAGCATTTGGATGAAGATGGGCATCAATTTATCAAGTATGTTACGGATGGAGTATCCCATATGCATGACCTCCTCTCAGACATTTTGATATATTCCCAGGTAGGCGGGCACGATCACCCTGAAACATTGGATTTGAATCTTGCCATCTCGGAGGCCCTGCAACATCTCGAACACCTAATTCGGACAAAGAAGGCGCAGGTAGAAGTTGATGTACTCCCCATCGTACTGGGACATCACAGCGGGATGGTACGGCTTTTCCAAAACCTGATTCATAACGCAATCAAGTTCCACGGAACCCAAACACCCCGGGTTGAGATCACCTATACCAATCTGTCAAATGATCACTTGATTGCGATTAAAGACAATGGCATTGGCATAGAACCGGAGTACTTAAAAAAGGTATTTGTGTTGTTCCAGCGATTACATACGCAGGATGAATATCCCGGCACAGGAATAGGGCTTGCCATCTGCCAAAAGATCGCATGGCAACACGGAGGGAAGTTATGGGTAGAATCCACTTATCAGGAAGGCAGTATTTTTTATATCAAACTTCCTAAAGATCATTTTAAACTCACCCCGGATTAAGAAAAAGCATCTTCAGTCAGCAAGTTTACGATACTGAAAAACAAGATCCTCCCCATATATCAGCCTACTTATTTACATAATATCTATCGTAAATCTACAGGATTTCCAGTCATGGAAATCCTGTATTGCTTTTTACGGGACCTCTGTACTTTATGCCTTTAATCCATTTAAATACACTTTTTTTTCTTGAAACCAGATTTTAAAATCATCGTATATCCGATATGAAAATCGGGAATTGGAATATAGAAGGGGTCTTTTCTTTACCCATAACTTAATTCCAGAAGCCCCGTTAAAGAGAGGCAATGAATAGATTCGACATACTTATTTCCAATCAGGGAATGGTATCCTATCGAATCCTCTCTAATGGCAAATCACTCTTAATCCATATTTATCTAATATGAAAAGGATCATCGCATTAGTATTGGCAGCTACCCTTGGGAGTGCCTTGACAATTGGCACCTTTGTATGGCTAGATCTGGGGCAATCAAAATCTGTAAAAATCGAACACCAGAGTAGTTCGCCTTCCGTAACAACCCGATTGGACGGCAGGACCAAAGCATTGGATGGACAACTCGATTTCACCTATGCAGCCGAAAAAGTCATGCCAGCCGTTGTGCATATTCGTTCTACTCAATCGGCCAAGCAACGAACCAACCAACCTCAAAGTGGCAATCAGGTTCCGGATCAATTCCGCGAATTTTTTGGAGAAGAGTTTTTTAATCCGCGCGGATTCCAGCAACCCCGTTCGCAGCAGCCCAGTGTAGGCTCTGGTTCTGGTGTGCTCATCAATGAAAATGGGTATATCGTAACTAATAACCACGTAATAGACGGAGCAGATGACATCGATATCACGCTCCATGATAACAGAAGTTTCAAAGCTGAGGTAATTGGTACAGATCCCTCTACAGATCTCGCTTTATTACAAATTAAAGCGCAAAACCTCCCTTACCTCCCCTTTGGGAATTCAGACGAAGTAAGAGTTGGAGAATGGGTACTTGCTGTTGGCAACCCCTTCAACCTCACTTCCACAGTAACCGCAGGGATTGTGAGCGCAAAAGGCAGAAATATAAATATTTTGCGGGACCAAGCTGCGATTGAAGCCTTTATCCAAACGGATGCAGCAGTTAATCCAGGGAATAGCGGGGGCGCCCTTGTGAACCTCGATGGTGGGCTAATCGGCATTAACACAGCCATTGCAAGTCCTACCGGGTCTTTTTCTGGTTACTCTTTTGCGGTGCCTGCAAATCTTGTCAACAAAGTTATTCGGGACCTGATCGAATATGGCGTGGTTCAGCGAGGGTACCTCGGCGTCATGATTCGCGGGCTTGATACCAACATTGCCAAAGAGCTCAATACTGATCTCAGAAACGGTGTTGTGGTCGATAGCTTGCTGACAAATGGCGCAGCAAAAGCCTCCGGTATCCAAAAAGGAGATATTATCACAGCAGTTGATGGGAAAATAGTTAATACCGCTCCCGAACTCCAGGCAAGTATCGGTACCCACCGCCCTGGAGATGAAGTAAGCGTTACGCTGGTACGAGATGGGAAAGAGCGGAACATTTCCGTCCAATTGAAAAATGGATCCGGAAATACCGAGGTGGTTGAGCGCACAAGTACAACTGTCCTTGATATACTAGGGGGAGAGTTTGAAACACTTTCTGCATCAAAAGCCAGGGAGCTAAATATCAAGGGAGGGGTACAAGTTACCTACCTCAAAGATGGCATCCTGAGTGAGCAAACTAAAATGAGAAAAGGCTTTATCATCACCAAGGTAGACGGCAAAGCCGTACATGCAAAAGAAGACCTGATCGATCTGCTTGAAAACAAAAAAGGCGGCGTGATGCTCGAAGGGGTCTATGA
>CAYGTH010000201.1:0-12694 GCA_964352745.1 uncultured Bacteroidia bacterium | reverse complement strand
GAAGAATACAACCAGCAAAAGCTCCAATCCCGGTTCACCGGGAGCGATTCCTCACAAAAGTCAATTACCGCCTGCACACCGACTCCATCCGCGATCACCTCATCCCAAAGCTGCAAGCCACTAAAGCAGGTGAGTGGCTCATCTATGCCGACGAGGCAGACCTGCTTAACAAGGTCGTATTTGGCATGACCGCCAAAGAGTGGCGCGAGGCTAATCCGGAGCAGGCAAAGACCGGTAATATTAGAGATTTTGCGGATATTTTGCAGCTTAATGTCCTGGCTAATCTGGAAAGTCTCAACTCGGTCATGATCGAGGCGGGGACTTCTAAGGAGCGGCGATTTGATCTGCTGGCTAAGACGGCGATCTCACAGTATCAGAGGCTGGCCCAGCATGAAGGCTTGAAGGGGCTGGAGGAGTGAACAAGAATCGAAAACGCAACTTCTTTTGCAAACCGGATATTAAACACCTACATTTTCCACACAATTTTCCTCATGGAAAAACGCATCCCATTCCTTTACTTCGAGATCAAAATTGAATAACCCCTTCCTACAGACCAGATACAAATCTTTAGAGGATATTGTCATCTTGACCAGTTTTTCTTGCTCATCCTTCCAGAAGACGATTTTGTGCCGTCCATTGAATAGCTTATTCGTTGTTTCAATATGCAGATAATAACAACCGTTTTCTTCCGTAGTGTGCCACAAACCATCATCCTGTTTTTTTAGTGGAATTAGATTGTTTTTTGAGGCTCGATAAATTATCGGAATAACACATTCCCGATTATCAAATGAAAGCATATTACCAAGAATGTTAAACCGAAAGTCTTGGTCTTGAAAATAGATTTCATCAATAGACCATATTCCATTAATTAAATCTGAGGCTTGCTTACCGCAAGATATTAGCGATAATAGGATCAGCATAAAAAACACCTGCTGTAAAAGTCGTTTCTGACTTTCAAATCTAATTACTTGGAGTATCCTCATTACTTGTTGAAGATTTAGTTGGTTGGGGGTATGAAGTAGTCGTGCTTAACAACAGTTGCGTCCTGATCCTGTGAAGTACTGTTTTGCCCAGGTGAAAAACCTACAGAGATGGAATTATATATCTTCATACCAATTTCATATATCTCGGGATTATCAGTATTGTTTTCCCCTTGAAGGACGACATTCGTAATGCTTGATAGGTCAGATAGGTTCAAATATTCTGATGGTATTATTCCACCTTTTGATAAGTCTTGACCTTTTGATATGGCTAATCGTACATCCGTTACTGCTTTTCGCGCAATGTCAGTATGACTTTTAATCTTAGCATCGTCATACAAAAATGAACCCATCTTGTAACCTTGTAGGGTAGTATTAATCAACTCCACTGCAAGCAATCCTCCCGCCGCCGCCCTAGTTCTTGGACCAGAAGCAGTAGGAATGCCTCCAGCCTCATTGATCTTATTTGCCTTAAACCTACGATCAGGCTCTCCGTCCTTTCTCTTAGGTGTGTCTTCAATCTTCATAGATTGCGCTTGAATTGCTTGATTAGGATTCGTAGAACTTCCGACTAAAGGAACGCTGTTCGAAGAGTGAATCAAAGAGAAAGTAGCCACCGTACTTCGAGTACCTAATTCGCCACTCCTCCAATTACGGGGATTTTCATTTGCAGCATTCCAAATGGTTCTGTTAATCCCAATAAAATTCTCTACTTTCAGTACGAGTTTGCCATCTATAGCTTGGACTCTTGCATCATCTGAATCCAAGTATTCCAACCCCTCCAACTCCACCCCATCAATGACCCTATTCTCCGAAAACGCATACGGACTATTCCACGGATATTCCGGAGCCAGCGGATCCACACTCATAAACCTCCCCAGCCTTGGATCATGCACCCGGTACTTGTAATTCACCGAATTACCTGCCCCCTTGACCTCATCATCCTGCTCCTGGCCCTGGAATCCAAAACGATAAGCCCCTGCGCAAAATTCCACACACAGATTCCACCCCATAAGGACCTGCGGGAGCATTTGAACGAAACCGGGCGGTTATGCGCATAGCGAGGTAGTCCAAACCGCCTGGTTTCACTTAAAAACAACACGAGGCTATTCAATAAAATATGTTCCATTGGGGATGACATGTTTATAGGGAAGCAACGAAATATGAGCCAGGGTTTCATCTTCGATGGTTTCGCCTTCCTGTTTGAGTGTTTCGATGATGGCATGTATTTTACGTGTATTCCAAAACAAAATAGCGTTTGATACCAGACTCAGGCAGCTAGCCTTGTTCATAATGGATTCATAATTACCAGTAGTAAATTCTCCCTGATTGGCAAAGAATATGCGCCTTGGCAGGTTGTGTCGATATTCTCCTTTGTTGAGTTGGATGTGTACCGTTCTTCTGAGGGCAGGGTCTGTAATGTAGCGTAAAATGTACTGTGTCTTAATGATCCTTCCGAGGTGAGTAAAGGCTTTTGCAAGACGATCTGATGGATAACTATTCGTCAATCGTTGGACAATTAGGTGAGCTGGGGCAGTTTTTTGTTTAAGTGAGTGGGTTACTCTTGCCATGGCATCCCATTGCTCAACAACAAGGTCGACATTCGCACTTCGGGTCATCAAAGGAGCAAATGGTCCGTAGTCAACAGTTTTATCGATGCGATACAGTTGCTGATCTTTGAGGTCCCGGATACGTGGCATGAACTCATATCCGAGTAGGTAGCAGAGTGCAAAAATGATTTCGGTGTAACCGTGGGTGTCGGTGGTGTGCCTTTTGATAGACAACTGGCTATTGTTTTCCAGTAAGCCGTCAAGGACATAGAGTGCTTCACGTGGGCTGCATGAAATTACCCGTGTATTAAATACTGAATATTGGTCCGAAACATGGGTATAAATGCCAACAGCCTTTTGATAATATCCATAATAACGAGGATAATATGAAGCCATCAGGCTACTGGCACGTATGCCGAATCGTTGAGCATCTGATGAAGAAAATTCGCCTGTTCCATACCTACTACTCAAAGGGAGTTGGTGATGAGCATCGACGAGGGCTGTGCTTGCAGTTCGTATGGTCTCTTCCCGAATGTAAAAGTTGAGTATATGCCTCAGCATATCAACCGAAACCCCCTTCATGCTGGCACTCATTGTTAATACTCCCAGGTTTGTTGCCTGAGAGATAAGACCCGCCATCAATGTTTTATAAAACTGCTTCGGTCTAGCTCTGTGCCCCTGAATCGGCACAAAGTGCCTACTAAAGCCCGTTTCTACATCTACTTCAAGGAGTAACTGCTCTATCCGAATGGTCTCTAAACCCGTATCAATTACTTTTTGAAGTCTGGCTACTGCTGCCGGTACGATGAGCTTATCATCGCGTTTTAATTTGAACTTTTCCCCTGAAATTGTAGCAAAATCATCCTGTTCAAACTGGGCAATTGCCTGACTTACCCCTTCATGCACATAGTTGGAAAGTATGTCTTTTGCCTCATTGGGCTGAGGCTGCCCAAGATCAATATAGGAAGCCTCCTTGCTCTGTTTCCACTGCGCATCATTAAGCATAAGGTCCCAAAAAGAAACATGCTGTCGGCTTTGCGGGATGTAAAGATCTCCTGAACGCAAACCATCCTTGATTGCAAAGGCGAGTCCCATTTCCCACGCACTGCGGTTGAGATTTCCAGAAGGCTCCCGGAGTACCTTTTCTAACGCTTTTGGAACGAATGTCGCTGGAGTGTCGGCAGGTAGCTGCTCAATCGTTCCATTATCAAGCTCCCGAAGTAATTGAATGGCTTCTATGAGTTCAGTATTCCCATGTTCGGCGGCAAAAGGTAAATGAATAAACTGGGCAAAGTATTTTCGGAAACTGGAGTATCGAGTCAGCAAGATGTCGGCATAGCCTTGCTCTTCGAGCCGCTTGAAAGCATGGAGATTCTGAAGGGATTCGTGCAATTGTTGCTTATCAGTATGTTGCCAGAAATCAGCCTGAGAAAGGGGTTTGTCATCTGGCCATTCAAGCAGGCGACTGGTAGTTTGAAGGATATTATCGACGGCTCGTTTATGCTGTTTGCGAAGGCCGCGATGTTGTCTTTCATAAGTATTTTTCGAGCGGCGATTGATTTCTATGATGTACTGCTCATGCATTTTCACCAAATGATCCAGTAATGTTTTACGACTCTCAAGCAAAAAACAACACATGAGCGCATAGCGTTTGTGATCTTTAAAGCGTTTTATTTCCCTGGCATCATATTTTTTGCTTAACTCAAATAGATACCGCTGAAAGCTGGGCGTAATGAGAGGCTTAATCGTGTCCAGGTTCAATTCCGATAACTTTTTATATCGTCCTAAATACGTTTTGAGCGATGAAATTTTCGCGGCTGGCGGATACGCTTTTAGTTGATGAAAATACGTGTGTTGTTCTCCGAGGGGAACATGTAAGAGTTCATCGATTGTCTTTCGAAATGATGGAGAAAGCCCTGCATAAATTACTTCAAACGCTTGGTTGTGTGTTTCAGCACAGGCACTGATCACGATACGTTCAATTCAATCGTTGATCGGCCAGGCAATAGTGCTTTTTGATTCAGAATGTATTGCCCTGCCTGCTCGATCAGGTGCTGAGGCAAAGACCCTACTTGCGCCTCTTGTATGATCCAAGCTTGAAGTTGATCCTGAAGCTCGGCATCAAACCTCCGGAAGCCTAAATAGGATAGAATACGTTGATGCCAAGTGCGCTGCGTTTTTTCCCGTGCTGGTATCGTAAAATGCAGGGTAGGAGCAAGTCCTAATTGTGTACTCAGGTATGTGCTGATCCGGGGTGATACATCATGAGGCTCCTGAAGGAATCGTCCGTATAAACGGACGGCGCATAGCTGAACAGCAATAAGCAACCGGTGGCTCTTTCGATATTTACCCACTTCGGTTTTGTCGGATTGGCTCAGTGTCCAGTCGCGTACCATTTCTTCATCCGAAAAAGATGCTGGTAAGAACCCCGAAGCCTTACTTGTTTGTATACCCATGTGTTTTTGAAGGCCAACTTCCTAAAAATGATCCTTTTTAGGAAGCGCATTCCCAACTAACCTGAAGCTGTCAAAAAATGGCGATACGATTCCGAAAACTATTTCTTGAAACCTCGCTTCTGAAAAGCTATCTTCAGGATGAGTTTTAGGAAGTGCCATCATGAACATAGGCTACGCACGTGTCTCAACACAGGATCAAAACCCGGCCCTTCAAATGGATGCGCTCAATAACGTGGGTTGTGAACGCATTTTCACCGAAAAAGCATCCGGAGCGAGGCGTAACCGACCTGAACTCAAAGCCGCACTTGACTATATGCGAGAAGGTGACACCCTCGTTGTTTGGAAACTTGACAGGCTCGCACGCTCCTTACGTCAACTCATTGATACCGTCGATGCGCTAGAAAATCGTGGGATCGGCTTACGTTCACTTACTGAATCGATTGATACTACGACCGCAGGCGGCAGACTAACTTTCCACATCTTTGCTGCTCTTGCTGAGTTTGAACGATCGGTAATCCGTGAACGAACAACCGCTGGCCTCGAAGCCGCTAGAGAGCGGGGTAAAGTTGGTGGACGGCCAAGCATGATGAAAGAGCAAGATATTGTAGCTGCTAAAGCCTTACTTCGAGACACCAATATACCTGTGAAAGAAGTGGCCAAACGTGTAGGTGTGAGTCTTTCTACTCTCTATGCTCATATTCCTGGAGGAAGGAGTGCTGTATTAGAGAGTTAGGCACCCCTGAAGAACAGGTAACAATTCAAAACCGCCCGTTTTCGTTCAAGTACTCTCACTAGTCTGATTCCTTCGATTTGATTCGTTCTCAAAATTATGAGCTGGATTTAGCCTGATTTTTGGAAGACGACATATACCTCTAGGTATTGAAAATCAGTGGGTTATAGGATTTTCCGTGGGCATTTTCTATCGTTTGAGCAGCTAGAACCTACAAATCGAATATCAATTCTTTTTCTTTGAACTTCAAAATAATATTTCGGATATCCTTCATCGGAACAGCCTTCCTTTTAAATTTTAAATAAATTTTCTGGAGGGGTAGAATGAACAATTCTTTTTCTCTACTTTGACCCTCGATGAACCAGTTTCCTTTAAATTCATGAGCAAAAGAGATAGCATTATCACCATGTAGTTCTATGATCAATGTGTCTTCTCTTTGAAAATAGACCTGAGGCATAAATACATCTAAACGTTGTTGGTCAACAAAAAACGAGCTAAAAGAAAGCGAATCGGCTGAACTGTTTTCCAAAAGTATGAGAACAGATTTCCTTTTGAAGTCTACTTCAACATGATATTCCTTTTCTTTAAGTTGTTGGGCATTGCAAACAACAGGTATAATAAAAAAAAGGAAAATATAATCTAGTCCTCTCATTATTAGCTGACTTTTTGTTAATGATCCACTCCAGTACGTTCAGTCGATCCTACTTGCCTCAAAGCTCGGTTCTGGAACAATACATTTGCTTTCTTAGTCGCTCCTTCAGGTTCATTAAGTGATCCTGTTCTAATATAGTCTAAACCATGATCCAAAGCTTCATGAATGACCATACATCCTTCACAAGGAGTTGTTCTGCCACCTCCTTCTGCCTGAAAAGTTCCTGTTCTTGCCCTAGTTTGATTAATCAAAGAGAATGCACGGTTATCCCCAGGTATAAGAGTGGTAATGCCTTCTTGGTCTAATTTATCGATCACCACTCCTCTTCCTTCAAACATAGGGTGAGTAATTGTTTTGGTAACTTTAGCCCCCTCTTCATCCGTATAAGGTACGATTTCGCTTACTAATGGATTCCTACTAAAATTAATATCATCATTCTCATATAATCTTACCTCAAGGGTTCTTTCATGTTCGACTATTTCGTTGAAGCCATTTGCAATGGCTTGCTGATCTTCATTAAAGCTTCCGAAATTTTCTTTGAAGGCCTTTTTGTTCAAAACCAAACGCCCATTTTTTTTAAATTTAAAAATATCGACGCCAAGTTGCTCTCTAAGATATCCCAAGAATTCCTTTCTTTGGGATTCATCAGCTACTACTAAATCTCTTCCATCTGGGTCGATGAAACTAATTGGATTATTTGCAACATAGTTATATGGAGATAAACTCTGATATTTTTCTGCAGATGGGTCAACACTAATAAATCGTGCCATAGCTGTAGCATCAATCAAAAATGAGACCTCAGCTCCATCTTGTTTCGTAAGGGTAACCTTTCCTGTTTGGAAATCCATAAGAAGCTTTACAAACCCTTCTGTATTAGGATTGTTTATTCTATATAGTGGTTGCCTGTTCGTTCCACTTCAGTCATGAGAACAAAGGAGCTATCCCCAAATGCTGCGTAAGGACTTAGGCTTTTTGTTGCTGCTTTTCTAAACTGACTCTCATCTTGGCTGAAAGACTTGGTAAAGTCCTCAGGTCTTAGAAGTTGCGACACTATTAGCCCTACCAATAGAGAAATGGCTAAAGATGTAGTGATAATGATCGATCTTTTTTTCATTGTGTCATTCTTTATCGAGCTAATGAGATTCTTCGGGTTCGTTCTTCTTCCATTGACCTGACCCATGCCTCGTATTTATCTGGAGTCATCTCACGATAACCCAAAGAGATCATTTTTGCTTCTACGGCCTGATATTCAGCATAATTGTTTTCCAGGAAGGGGGTCGTCTTATTGCCATGTTTTTCGATATAGAATTTTCCCATTTGGGAGAGGGTATTTGCCTTATGCATGAGTGCTGAGATACAATTTGGAAAATGTTCCAATGTTATATTGCATGCTGCGATACCCAGGCTGTCATAGGTATATTTATGCGTATATGCCAATGCTAATTCCGTCAAACAAAAGGCCACGCTTTCCTCTTGACTGAGTTCTTTCATGTAGACTCCATTTCGGATACTTTCTGCAGAAATGTCCATTGATGAAATCATCCAGCTATCAGTGGCGAAATGACCGTTGGTTAATTCGATATTGACCCATTTCTCTTGTTCATCCAGGTGTTTAACGTACATATGGTTAGGCCCTAATACGAGATAGCTGTCTGCGTCAATTTCATCGGACAGGATTTTGTAGAGAATTGGCATAGATCGACATTGCCCCTTATGCGTTTCCAATAATTTGGCGACAAATATTTTGCTGTAATCCTCTTTGCCGTAAAAGTCATCGAAATCATAGCTATACGGCTGATGATTGTTCATTGGGTGAGGCTTAGTAAAGAATTCAAATAGGGCATAGTTTCCTGCTGTTTTGTATTGGGATAAACCTTTGGCGTAGATAAAATTTTGCAAACGGGTTGCTATTGCTGAAACGTCCTTACAAAAGGCAGAATAGTCTAATGTCCCTTCTGAGTAAGCCCATTCGATAAGAAAAACACTTCTTTTGAAATCGAGAGGGCGTTTTCCGTCAAGCATATCACTGATTTCAAGGAAGGCCTGGTTGAAATATTGGTCTTCGCATACAGAGGTACTTTGAACCGGGTCGTCTTTTATGTTTCGTGGAAGGTCAGAAACCGCTGGCATCTGCTTATTCGGTTTTGTGCATGAGTTATACCCGATGAACAATACAGAAAGTATGTAGATATAGTACCGCATAGAACCCTGGCTTTAGGCCAGTCTTTACTGTTTCTAATTGCTCCTTGAACTATTCAAAAAGATGTGGTCTTTAATATGTAAAGACAATATCGTGTTTTTTGAATTAAAATTCAACGAAATGAAATATAATTAGTCATGAAAAATGGGTATTAAAACAGACTCAGCTGCTCGGCTTCTCCATTTTCAATTTTAGGTGGTTTGTCGTTTTGCTGCTTCACATAGGCGAACTGTCTTTTGGCGCCCAGTCTGAACGGATACAACCCGCGTTCTGATGGCCTGGCATAGATCCTGGTAGGTATAAAAATACCGACCATCCCGATTGATGATGTCTTGATCCTGGATAACTGGGCTGCCAAGTTTGTGCCAGTAATGTGCTTGGGGTTTGTGGTAATGCATGGCGCAGACCTACACCGAAGCCTAGAGGTAAGCCTCTTCATACTCATAGCGCATATACCTGTGAAAGAAGTGGCCAAACGTGTAGGTGTGAGTCTTTCTACTCTCTATGCTCATATTCCTGGAGGAAGGAGTGCTGTATTAGAGAGTTAGGCACCCTGAAGAACAGGTGGAAATTCAAAACCGCCCGGTTTCGTTCAAATGCTCCCGATAGTCCGTTTTAGGTAAATACGATGATTTCATTTGGGAAAAAACTCGCCCTGCTCAGAAAGGAGCAAAAGCGCTCACAGGGCGACCTCGCAAAAGCGCTCGGCACTTCGGTTTCGGTCATTTCCCGCTACGAGCGCGACGAGATGAGCCCCTCGGTCGAAACAGCCAAAAAACTTATCGACGTACTCGGCACCACCGCTGCCTACCTCCTCGGCGAGACCGAGACTGACGACCTGCTCAAAGACCCGGCTATGCTGGAGCGGCTCCGGGAACTGCATAGCTTTACCGAGGCTGAGCAGGAGCAGGTGATTTTTGCGCTTGACGCGATGATTCGGGAGGTGAAGAATCGGAGGGTGTATGCGGGGTGAGGGGGCGAAAAACGTATCGCACACATGTCCAACTCCCTTTTCGCTGGTTGGTTAAGGATTGAAAAGTCCTGCGGAGCAGAGGGGCTCATACTTTTTTTCAAGTTTGCTTCAATTTGATAAATCTGTCTGAGACGGGGACGGAATATCAAAAAGAAGACTGCCTGAATCGCGGCGTTTTTTAAGGTATTTAGAGACGGATTTGCCATTGATCTTTTTTAGCTCCCATTCATGAATGCCTTCTTTTCTGTAATCAACAATTTTCAAGAAACCAACTTCGTGAAGATAGGTAAGGGAAACATCAGAATCTTCACCTCTGAATAAATCAAATTTATAGCAAAAGAAATCATTGAAACAAGTGGTTCGTTCTTGGAGAACAATTGAAACACTTGGCTCTTTAGTCCTGTAAATAGTATCCCCAGGCACCATTTTTAAATCAAGAACTTCGAATTTGAATATTTTACCATAAGCTGAATAAACAGTAAAAACCACACTATCCTCAGTAAAAAGAGGCATATTGCCAGTATATGGCATTTTCTTTTTGTCAGGTGAAGCATTTAAATTTAGTAGGGTTGCAAAATTAATTCCACTTATCTCTGGGTTATCAACTGCCCCTACTCTTTTCTCAACACAATAAGTACTTCTCTGGGAATCAGATACTGATTCATAAGTTAAGGTCAAGCTCGGGGCTTGACTATAGCGACAAATCGGATCAACGCGCCGAGATGCACATCCTATGCTGAGTAGGACTAACAAAAGCAGGGTTGCTAATGACGAATAATACAAGGAAAGCTTAATCATTTTTGGGAAATGAAAGTACTCCATCAGTGCTTTTAACTCGATCCTCACCTTCAGCAGGGTTGGACTCATACCCACCAGGAGGATAATACTCGAAATCGACATCGATAAGTTCTCCATTGCTATTGTCAATATACTGAAATAGAATTGTTCTAGGCCCTTCTTCTGTTCCATTATCTTGATAGATAGCATGATTTTTAGGAGTTGCTATAGTAGGCGTTTGCCTAACACTATTGATGTCAAAATTGAAAGCTTTTCCGCCAATACCTCGTATTATTGCAGGAATATCAACTTTCCACGCCTTTTGGTGATCCCTTTCTATGTAGCTATCCTTTGTAATCTCCCAATCTTTTTTAGCTAAGGATATGGTTTCAACCAACTCATGGGTCCATAGATGGGCTATAAAAAGATCGCTGGCATCTTCAAACATGGTTCCGTCAAAGATCAAACCGACCTTATCCCTTGCGCCATAGTCATTTACCCTAATCCCCGCGGATCCCACATCAGTTTCTTGCCCATTAACTAAGCCAGCCAATATTTTCACATCTTTTGTTTGGCTTAACGTTCTACGTAAGGCCAAACCATATCCAGGTACCGTTCTGTTTGATTGCATTTGTTCTGATGTGGCAATGATTTCCCGGCCTCGGACCACTCCTAATTCCGGATGAGAGAACTCCGTTACCTCATCGCTTATATCTATTACATAACCGGTGACAATGCTCAAGTGAATTTTTGCTTGTTCGTTATAATCGCTATGCTCAGGTAGATAGATTTGCTCACCATTCGGATCAACGAATAATATCGGATTATTGCCATTAGCCGAATATGGCGTATGCGCCGGAAACTCAGGGGCCTTGGGGTCCACACTCCACCACCTGCTTATTCTCGGGTCGTAGGTTCTGGCTCCGATATGGTAGTTATTCCCGACTCCTGCAATCTCTGAATCCTGTTCCTTACCATTAAAAGCGTAGCGGTAGGTTCCGCTCTCATAGCTTCTTCCGGGCATAATCATGCCGCCTGGATAATAATCCTGTACATGCATGATCTCAGCTGTGAAGTACTCAAGGGTAGTTGCCTGTTCAAGTACCGGGACTTTCCTATCCGAGATAGTGGTGAGGACATTTCCGAGGTGATTGCTCAGCTCATAGTATTTACGTCCGAGTATTCGGGTATGTTCGGTCAGGGGTCCCGGTTGGGTCTGGGCTGTAAAAGTAGAGGTATAGCTACTGATCTGTATGATGTTGTTTACCGGCTGCCCAGTGATATCCCATGTTTCAAGAATCCTGTCTACCTTGTGCATACCGAGCCTGCTGCTGCCATAGATGGGCACCTCCCGCTGTCGGAAGCTCGCATAGGGCGCACTGGCTGAGCCCGCCAGAGAGTCGGCCTTTCTGTAGATACTCATGACATTACCCGAAGCATCCCTGAGGTAATAAGTCGTCCTGACAATGGAAAGCTTCTCCTGAACCTTTTTACTGATGCGGTTTCCCTGTCCGTCGTATTTAAATTCGATAAAATCCGGCAGGTCCAGATTTTGCCCCGGATTGCAGGGATCGGGGACACTGTTGGCAAAGGTAATTTTTCTAATCTTATTGTAGAGGTCCCACTTAATTGTTTCGATGCCCGCCTGCTGATCGCTGGCCAGCTGGCCGATCTGATCATATCCATAGTTCTGCGAGGGCTGGTCTTTGATATCATCATAGATCAGGCAATTGGCTGAGTTAAGATCTCCAACTCTTCTTAACCGGTTGGTCCCGGGATCGTAATCATAATCCAATTGATCCATCTCCAGGGTCGCGCCTGCTCCTGAGGGCCTGTGGCCCTTGCGGGTAAGGTTTGTCAGGTTGCCATTTCCATCATAGCTGTAAAGGCTGTGATAATTATCATGACTGCCAGCATTGGCATCCCAGTTCTGGGTGCCAAAGTTGAAGTTGTCAAAAGCCTGGGCTTCCTTGATTCGGTTGAGCTGATCATATTGGTAGGCCATCGCCTGCAAATTGGGAGTGAGGACTCCATTTCCATCAGGGAGATAGAGTCCGGTAATCATCGAACCGATGTTGCCGTTGTAGAGGTCCTCTCTTGCACTTTGCAATGCGCCATTAACCGGCCTGAGGGGATCTTCTACATAACTCATATTCCTGCCAATGGCCTGGTAGTCTTTCAGACTCTGGTCCTGGCCATAATAATTGAGCTGATAGCCCATCACATCGGGGGCAAAGTTGCGGTTGAGATTCTCAACTGTGAGGCCGCTTGCGAGGTAGCCATCCCTTCCGGGGTCTTCCTTGCCCGGATCATTCTGAGCTTCCAAGAGACGACTGCCATTTACGCCCTTGATCCATCCGTGCAGGGTATAGAGAT
>CAYGTH010000200.1:4035-12698 GCA_964352745.1 uncultured Bacteroidia bacterium | reverse complement strand
CTGCAGTTGATGGATGATTTTCTGGCAAATTGCGAGGCCAAGCCCTGAGCCTTGATACTGACTTCGGTCATGTAAGCGAGCAAACAGCTCAAATATTTTAACCTGATACTCGGGTTCGATTCCGATGCCATTATCCTGGACTGATATGAGATAGGAATTGGGGCTTATCTCACAATGTATATCAATTGTAGGAACCTCCGATTGATTGTACTTGATGCCATTCTCAACCAGGTTTTTTAGAATGACAAAAAGGAGAGAGGATACCGAATAAATCTTAGGAAGCTGATGAGCAGTAACAATGGCCCCGGATTCCTGAATCGTAGATTTTAGGGTCATGCGGACATCATTTACTAAATCCGATAACTCAATAGCATTCGGTGTAATATCTTCTTTATTGATCGTGGTGAATGCAAGTACGTCTTCGATCAAGGTCTTTATCTGCCGGGTTCCCGCCTGAATAAAATCCAGATAAACCTGTATGTTGTCATCAACAAAGTTTTGCTGCTTGAGCTTTCTCGATAAGAGTTGGACAAATCCAGTAATATTTCTGAGCGGCTCTTTTAAGTCATGCGAGGTGATATGGGCAAAACGTTCCAGGTTTTTATTGGATTCCTCAAGCTCTTCGGTCCGAATGGCTACCATTTTCTCAAGGGACTCATTGACTTCCTTTTTCCTGAGGTAACTTTGGTAGGAGATTAGGGCAATGATCAAAGAAAGGAGAACAATTACAACTGCTGCTGCAATTTGACTATTTCTTTGTTCCAGTGTAATGGTATTTTGTTCCTGCTTGATCTGTAGGAATGCATTTTCTTTTTCAGTTTGTGCTAACTGATGTTTGATCTCAAGCCCATGAATGATGTGTTGCTGGTTTGCATGATAGATGCTGTCATTTTTGGATTTGTACCGCTGGTGATAGGCGTAGGCGAGTTCATATTGCCCAAGGCCTGCATAACTCCCTGACATCGTTTGGTAGAAGTCTGGTAAGAGGATACTAGCTTTGGCTAACTGTTCTTGCGCTATTGCATCTCTGCAAATATCGATGGCTTGATTATATGATTTGCGGAGCAAATAGAGGTTGGCCTGAGCGAGCCTTATACGTCCGGTTGATTCCCGGTATTTGAGCGAAGTTGCAATTTCCATTGCTTCATTCAGATAAATAAAGGATGAATCGGGTTCGTTTTGCTTCTGAAAAAGTTTGGCTAATTCGATGTAGACATTCACCTTGCCCAACTGATCATTGAATTGATCGCACTCTATGAGTGCAGTCCGATAGAAATACATCGCAGAGTCTAGCTGTCCCCGGACCATTGCAATACTTCCCAGGTGATTCATTGCAATCGCAACTGTAAGTGGGAAATTGTTTTGTTTGGCGATTGAAATGGATTGATTAAAATAGGAGATCGCTTCATCAAACTCATTCATCTTTTCCAGGGTAGCCCCCATGTTATTTAATCCCATTGCCAAATCACGATTGTTTTCGATAGACCTGGCGATCTCAACCCCTCGCGTAAAGTTGCGGAAGGCATCTTCATACAGACCCAGCTTGACAAACATTAAGGCTTGATTGTTCAAAACAGCTGCTATCGTAATGGAGTCCTGTAATAGCGTTGCTTTTTCTCCAGCCAGTTTGTAGTAGCTAAATGCAGCTTTATTATCGCCTTTTATATAGTTGGATACTCCCAGGTAGTTAAGGGCTGCGGCATCTTCCGAATGAATTCCGGCCTTTTCTCCCATACATAGCATTTCCTCTGCACATAGCATACCCAATTCAGGATCTGCCAGAAGACTTGCCCAACTGATGTCATTGAATATTTTGAGGCGCACGGAGTCATTGGATTCCTGGTGATATTGGTTCCAGAGGGTTTCCAGTTTTGCGTTTTGTGCAGAAGCACCAGTAAAGTAGAACAGGATACAGCAAATTATCCAAAGTCGAATAAAATTTCCGAATTGTAGCAGATTAATCATGAAGGATTAATTGTAGGAGAGCCAATTGTATAAACGGAAGGGCAGCGCCGTAAATATGTTGGGGAAAAGTATGGCTATGCGCGTCAACTCACGCTTGAAAAAGATGGAAAACCCAACACACTTTAAACAAAATAACTTACCTAATACCTGGTTCTAATGTACAGAATCTATGCACTAATTATACCAGTTTGATTCTGAAAGGTCATTTTTTGCCGAAGAAAGGTAATTTTGATTGTATGGACAGGATAATTTGGTCTTATAAAATTTCGACTGTCGGGAAATAACATGCGGGATTACTACATAGAGGGGAAAAACCTTACAGATTCAGCCAATAGGTAAGCTTGGCAACAAGAGCACGATTGCGAACAGAAAACTGGCTGAATGGATCCATGAAATAATTGTCGGTATAGACAATGAAGAAGTCTGAAACCGGTTGAAAGCGCCATTGAAACCTGGCATTGATATTCAGGTTGTCAAGTTGACTGTTGTACTGAAAAAAAGTGGTTAGGAATACCTTTTTGGAAAAAGTAAGGTCAAATCTCGGTCCTACCAACCATAGATTTGCGCTTTCAAAAGGAGCTTCCAGGCGAATATGATTGTAGGTGTAAGCCAATGAAACAAAACCATAGGGCTGATACCGATAGGTGAAACTCCCCTCAAGGCCTGTCCGAAAACCATTATAAAACTGCCCGATGATGGGATTGGCTTGAAAAGAAAAGGTTTTGGATCGATTTGAACTATAGCGGGCGTTGATACTTGAGTAGGAGTAAGCTGTTCCTGCGGGTAAAAAAATGGAATCTTCCTGGATACGGGTGGGGTCAAAGTCGCTTAGCAGAAAAACATAGGTATAATTATACCCCATGCTTCCGCTACTATTATCTTTAAAATCCATTTCCCAGTTCGCTTCTACTTCTCTATCCGAAACCCCCCATTTCGGTAGGATAGGATCGTCATCGCGACCCGGTTTAAGAATCAATCGCGAATCAAATCCAATAGTATGTTGATTGACTATGCCTTTTTTGGGGTAAAGATAGAGTTCCGCCTCCGGGCTCAAGAGGAAAAAATCACGCCTGGGGACAAAACCTACCTCTGCATCATAACCCTCTCCCACAAAGAGATGTGACCATTCCAGACGGTAATCTCTCCGAAGGTATTGCATTTGTACACCTTGCGTATATTTATCCTGGGCATCATTCGTGGTAATCGCCTGATGCCAGAATGCTTTTCCTGTCCAGCGATTGTCGGGAGAAGCCAGTCGGTATTCTAAGCCTGCAATTCGGTTATAGGAACTAAATTCACCTCCGTATTCAGCCCCATTGATCGCATCTTTATTGACGAAAATAAATGAGATATTGGACCGACTGAATACTTTTTGCTGGAGCGCTGCCACTGTATAATTAAAACTGGGAAGGCCATTATCCAGTTGCCGGGCTGTCTGCATATTTAATAAGCCTACTCGTAAATTATTATTCAATTTCCCACTCAGTCTGGCACCATATAGGATTGAATTCTGGATGTTTTGGCCGGTTGCCGTATCGACTGATACGCCGATTCTCCGAGAGAAAAATGGATTGACACGGCGAAGACCGAAACTGCTGAATAGGTCGGCATTTTCCAGGAAAAATTGCCGTTTCTCAGGGAAGAAGATTTCAAATCGATCGAGATTCGTGACTTGCTCATCTACTTCTACCTGAGAAAAATCAGGATTAACAGTCAGGTCGAGGTTAAGGCCCGAGGTAATCGCTATTTTAGCATCTCCTCCCACATTGATGTCTAAATCCGGGCTTTCGCCAGGATGATCCACAAAGTCCTGTGCAGCATTGCCGATCACATAGGGAATTACAGACACATTACCACCAGGCTTTTGAAGCGGTTCTTCCCAAATCATTTCGCCCATGAAAGCCAGGTCCATGATGATTTGATTTCGCGGGATCTGGGTCCAGGTTGTGATTTCGTTGGAGTGCGTATCAAATCGATAGCTGTTAAACCGCCATTTTTGACTGCCTTCTTTAAAGCGTAAAGTCTTAAAGGGAATGGCAAATTCAGCTATCCAGTAGCCATCGTGAATGGCGGCTTCCCCATACCACTTATTGTCCCACGAACTCGCAAAGTCCGACCGTTCCCGGCCTCCATTTGCAATAAGTGCTTCTCGTCTTACTCCATACGCATTCATCCCAAATAGCATGGCATTGGTGCGATCATTAAACGGATCAAATAGGATGCTGATATTATCGCTACCCGAGAAATTGTAATCTCTTCTCAGGGAAGGAGTGATATAAGAGGCTGCAAGGCTATGGCATTTTACCCCCACATATAGGAAATCATCATCATAGGCCATGAATATTTCCGTTTGACCCTGGGCACTCACTGTATCTACTGGAAAGAATTGCCAGAACTGATCGGCTGGTTTGCCGCCATACCAACTGGCTTCGTCCAGGACGCCATCCAGCGTAATAGAAGCATTGACTCGCCTAACCAAGAGTTGACCAGGACCCAATTCGGGAGAGGAATCAATCGATTCGTAGGTGCTTTGCGCGAAACTACCCACAAGACAGAAAAAACTCATGGTTAGGCCGGACAGTTCACTGCTCACCGTAGCGCTAAGGTAAATGGATTCCCGGGTTACGCGAGCGTATTCAAAGCAGGGAGCAATCATTTTCGCAAAGATTACCAAGGAACCATATCTTTTTGAGGAAAATCTGAATATTGCGGGTCTCAGAAACACCTTTGTCAGGAAAGATAAGAGAAATTCAAGCTAGCTTGCTGAAAATTTAGTTAATTCGAGCTATGGGATTATTGTTAATATTTTTCTTCGTTTCTATCTGCTTCTCCTTTCTGTGTTCGATTTGGGAAGCGGTAATTCTAAGTGTAACACCTTCTTATGTCAACCGGAAGGTGCAGGAGGGCTCTTCAATTGGGGAGACCTTGCAAGCATACAAGAAAGACATAGACCGGCCGCTTTCAGCCGTACTGACCCTCAACACAATTGCGCATACGATTGGTGCGATTGGCGTAGGGGCTCAGGCAGGAGAAGTGTTTGGTGCCCACGTGATTGACATGGGCCTGTTTAATCTTACCTATGAGTCATTGATTGCCGGGGTAATGACGCTGGCGATTTTGATTCTATCAGAGATTATTCCCAAGACCATAGGGGCAAATATGTGGCGGGAACTCGCACCATTCACAGTAAAATCCCTGCGGATATTACTCTGGATACTTGCGCCCTTTGTCTGGATGAGCCAGGGAATTACCAGGAGCCTGAAAAAAGATAAGGATAGAAGCGTACTAAGTCGCGCTGATTTTGCCGCGATGACCATAGTGGGAGAAGAGAGTGGCGCAATTGATCAGAGTGAATCTAAGATTATCCAAAACCTGCTCCGCCTTGAAAAACTGACGGTGCGAGATATCATGACGCCGAGAACTGTGTTGTTACTGGCAGATGAGAAACTGACGATGCGGGAGTATTTCGATACCCACCATCCGATTCCGGTTTCGCGTATTCCGCTTTATCGGGATAACCCTCATCTGATAACCGGGATGGTCCTCAAAGATGATTTGCTATTGGAACTGGCTGAGGACAACGATACCAAACCGCTTGCTGAAATTCGGCGGCCTATCTTTTTTGTAAAAGACAGCGCGCCTCTTCCCAGTTTGCTGGATACGTTAGTCGTCAAGCGCGAACACATTGCGGTAGTTACAGATGATTATGGAAGTGTAGTGGGGCTGGTTACGATGGAAGATCTTTTTGAAACAATTCTGGGGCTTGAAATCATGGATGAATCCGATGCCGTTGAAGATATGCAGCGCCTCGCTCGGGAAAACTGGGAAACCAGAGCTCGGAAATTGGGAATATTACCCGACAATGAGGCAGGATAGCATAGGACGGAAGTGTAGCTATCGAAAAATATATTTCACGCATCACAAAATAAACTCCAAAAGACATGTTTGATCAATTTACGGCAGCAGTTGTAGGCGCTGGCTTTATCGGTCCGGTTCACATTGAAGCACTTAAGCGACTGGGAGTCAGGGTAAAAGGGATTCTTGACGAAAGCCCTGAAAAGTCAGAACAAGGCCGTAAGGCAATGGGCCTTGAAAAAGGCTATGCCTCTTATGAAGAACTCCTCGCTGATACAGAAGTGGATACTGTTCATCTGGCAGTGCCGAATGTGATGCATTACCCGATGGCAAAACAGGCTTTGCTGGCAGGTAAGCACGTGATGTGTGAAAAGCCCCTGGGCATGAATTCAACGGAAACGAGTGCTTTGGTGGCATTGGCTGCTGAGACGGGTTTGTCTGCCGGTGTATGTCATAACATTCGCTTCTATCCGCTCAACCTGGAGGCCAGAAGCCGAATACAGGAAGGTCAAATTGGAGATGTGTTATCTATCGTGGGAAGCTACGTACAGGATTGGTTGCTATTTGATACGGATTACAACTGGCGAGTGCTGGCAGAACAAGGAGGCGCATTACGAGCTGTAGCAGATATTGGAACCCACTGGATGGACCTGGTTACTTCCATTACCGGTTTGGAAGTCGATTCTGTATTTGCTGATTTGAGTACAATTCATCCAATCAGGCAGCGACCTACCGGAGAGGTAGAAACCTTCTCCGGAAAACAAAAAACGAAGCAAGAACTGGAATCAGTAGCGATTGATACAGAAGATTGTGGCAGCGTATTATTTCGCTTTACCAATGGCGCAAAAGGAGTACTGTGGGTATCTCAGGCGACAGCAGGGCGGAAAAACTGCTTGCGGTATGAAATTTCCGGCTCAAAAGCTGCCTATTCATGGAATAGCGAGAATCCGAATCAACTCTGGATCGGTCATCGCAATGAAGCCAATGAGGTGTTGATGCGCGATCCGTCTTTGTTGGGCGATATGGCTGCTGGTTTTTCTAACTACCCCGGCGGACACAATGAGGGCTTCCCCGATGCATTCAAACAATGCTTCCGAGCATTTTACGAAGCGATTGACAAGAAGCTTCCTGCCAGCGATGCGCTGTACCCGACTTTTGAAGAAGGGCATATGGAAGTCTTACTGTGTGAAGCTATTCTGGCCAGTCATCGGGAAGAGAAGTGGGTGAAAGTGGGCAAATAAGATGCTGGATATTAGCCACAAGAGAGATCGGAAATCAGCATTCAATAACCCAGATTAAGAAACAAGTATTCTAACCTCATACCCATGCAATTAGGATTTGTATCAGCAATTCTTCCGGATTATTCCCTTGAAGAAGTCCTGACCCTGGCTTCCGAAATTGGCTATGATTGTGTAGAAGTAATGTGCTGGCCTAAAGGAAAGGCCGAGCGGCGGTATGCCGGCATTACCCACATTGACGTTGCTGATTTTTCTGAAGCAGAAGCAAGCAGGATTCGCGAACTCACAGCAGCTACCGGGGTTGCCATTAGTGGGCTGGGATACTACCCCAATCCATTGGTGGCAGATTCACAAGCAAGTGCAGTGTATGTGGATCACATTCGTAAAGTGATTAGGGCTGCTGCATTATTGGGAATCAATCGGATGAATACCTTTGTTGGAAGGGACCATACAAAATCTGTAGCGGAAAACTGGCCCCGTTTCATGGAGGTGTGGCCCGGTATAATTGATTATGCTGCGTCTCTTGAAGTATATGTAGGGATTGAAAATTGCCCCATGCTGTTTACGGATGATGAATGGCCGGGAGGGAAAAATTTAGCGCATAGTCCTGCGGTCTGGCGGCAGATGTTCGAAGCCATTCCGAGCCCATATTTTGGCCTCAATTATGATCCCTCTCATCTGGTTTGGCAACACATGGACTATCTGGCACCCATGCGGGAGTTTGTAAGTCGGTTTTCTCATGTTCATGCAAAAGATGTTCGGGTCGATCTTCATCTACTCAATGAGGTGGGGATTATGACTCCACCGAATCAATGGCACAGCCCCAAATTGCCGGGATTGGGAGAGGTAGATTGGGGAAAGTTTTTTTCTACCCTCACCAGTGCAGGATACGACGGCCCGGTTTGTGTGGAGGTCGAGGATCGTGCCTATGAGGGCTCCCTTGAAAAACGCATCGCTTCTTTACGCCAAAGTCATACTTTCTTGCGGCAATTTATTCCTGCTTCCTGAGACCTGCGAGGATTGCTTGCGTCTGAAAATTGGACTCACTTTGTGACTGTCCGACTAAATACTATATTGGCACAGATTGGAAGGGTGTGTGTTTACCTTTCTCAAACGAATATTTACAACAAAAATGTAATCATATGCGCTGGCAAGGAAGGCAAGGCAGCTCAAATATCGAAGACCGACGCGGTGGCGGAGGGGGAAGAGGCCGTAAGGGCATGAGCATTGGAATCGGCAGTATTATCTTGATCGTAATTGTCGTTTTATTGGGCGGAGACCCTTCCCAATTCCTGCAATCAGGCTCTGCGCCCACTGGGCAAAGTGCCCCTGCCGGGGTGCAAAAAGGCGGTTCTGGACAGGAAAATGAACTGGCAGAATTTGTAGCGGTTGTCCTAAAAGACACCGAAGATGTTTGGAATAAGCTGTTTCAGGAGCAACTAGGTAAGCAATATCGCGAGCCGGTTCTGGTCCTGTTTAGTGGCTCTACACAGTCTGCCTGTGGGCACGCGAGCGCCGCGACCGGACCTTTTTATTGCCCGGCAGATCAGCGATTATATATTGACCTGCAATTTTATCAGGAACTCTCACAGCGATTTGGCGCAT
>CAYGTH010000200.1:0-3935 GCA_964352745.1 uncultured Bacteroidia bacterium | reverse complement strand
CGATTATATATTGACCTGCAATTTTATCAGGAACTCTCACAGCGATTTGGCGCATCCGGCGACTTTGCCATGGCCTATGTCGTAGCGCACGAAGTCGCTCACCACGTACAGAATCTGATGGGCATCACCAGCGATGTAAATCGACAACGAGGTCGTGTGAGTAAGGAGAAATATAATGACCTCTCTGTCCGCCTGGAACTACAAGCTGATTTTTTAGCGGGAGTGTGGGCAAATCAAGGCCAGAAAATGAAAAAATTCCTGCAAGAAGGAGATTTTGAAGAGGCTATGGGGGCTGCGAATGCCATTGGAGATGATCGCCTTCAAATGGAATCCCAAGGGTATGTCGTGCCTGAAAGCTTTACGCACGGAACTTCGGACCAGCGTATGCGTTGGTTTCGCAAAGGATTCGAAACTGGAGACCTTCGACAAGGAGATACATTTAGTGTAAGCAGGCTGTAAGCTCAACATGAGTTGATAAGACACAAAAAAAGGCTTGGGAGATTTTCCTAAGCCTTTTTTGTTGGGATGGCTATGCCGGGACCAATTTCTCGTAATAATCCAGGGGCTGCTGACTCACACGGCGGTTTCTACCAGGTCTTTTTCTACCCGAAGGTTGGCAATGATAAATTCCTGACGGTCAGGCGTGTTTTTGCCCATGTAGTATTTCAGCATCGTGGGGATAGGAGACTCTTTTTCTTCAAGCAATACGGGTTGGAGCCGTATGTCTTCTCCGATAAACTGCCCGAATTCATCTGGAGAAATCTCACCTAATCCTTTGAATCGTGTGATCTCAGGATTGCTGCCTAATTCGGAAACAGCCGCCTGCTTTTCTTCTTCTGAATAGCAGTAAATGGTCTTTTTCTTATTCCTAACCCGAAACAAAGGCGTATCCAGAATGTACAGATGACCCGCCCGAACGAGGTCTGGGAAAAACTGCAGGAAAAAGGTGAGTAGTAGCAGGCGAATGTGCATGCCATCTACATCCGCATCAGTTGCGACGACGACTTGATTGAAACGAAGGCCATCCAGTCCGTCCTCAATATTCAATGCATGCTGAAGTAAGTTAAACTCTTCATTCTCATACACAACTTTTTTGCTGAGTCCGAAGCAGTTAAGCGGCTTTCCCCGAAGGCTGAATACCGCCTGAGTTTGTACGTCCCGTGCTTTGGTGATAGAGCCACTGGCAGAGTCTCCCTCTGTAATAAATAGGGTTGTTCCCAGTTTGCGCTCTTCATCTCCTTTCTTATCGCTGAAGTGAACCCGGCAGTCGCGAAGTTTTTTGTTGTGAAGGTTAGCCTTTTTGGCGCGGGAGTTCGCTAGTTTTTTTATCCCGGCAATTTCTTTGCGCTCACGTTCAGACTGCTGAATTCGTTTCAACAATGCAGCTGCTGTATCTGGGTTTTGATGCAGGTAATTATCGAGTTCCTTCTTAACAAAATCGTTGACAAAAGACCGGACGGTAGTGCTGTTGTCGCTCGGCGCAATGGTGATGGAGCCGAGGCGTGTCTTAGTCTGAGATTCAAAGACGGGTTCTTGCACCCGAATCGAAACTGAGGCAATGATCGAAGCCCGAATATCAGAAGTATCGAATTGTTTGCCGTAAAATTCGCGAACCGTTTTGACAACAGCTTCCCGGAAGGCTTGTAAATGCGTGCCCCCTTGCGAAGTGTATTGGCCATTTACGAAAGAATAATAATCTTCTCCATATGCGCTGCCATGTGTAATCGCTACTTCAATGTCATATCCTTTCAGGTGAATAATCGGGTAACGAATGGCTGACTCATCAGTTTTGCGTCGCAGCAAATCCAATAGGCCATTTTTGGAATAATAGCGGGTGCCATTAAAGTGAATGGTCAAGCCAGCATTTAGGTAGGCATAATTCCAGATTTGATTGATCAGGTAATCCGGAATGAATCGGTAATTCTTAAAAACGCCGGAATCAGGACGAAAAAGTACCCGGGTACCATTAGGCTCCGAAGATTTCTTGATCTTGTGATCCTGTTTGATGATTCCCTGCTCAAATTCGGCAACTTTCATTTTGCCATCGCGGACAGACTCTACCCGAAAGTAATTGGAAAGGGCATTGACAGCCTTGGTACCTACCCCATTCAAGCCGACAGATTTTTTGAAGGCTTCTGAGTCATACTTACCTCCCGTATTGATTTTGGAGACACAATCAATCACTTTGCCAAGTGGAATTCCCCGTCCATAATCCCGGATGATCACTTCTCCGGCTTTGATGTCAATCTCAATCTTTTTTCCATGACCCATCACATATTCATCAATGGAATTATCAAGGACTTCCTTGACCAAAATATAAATCCCATCATCTGAAGAAGAGCCATCTCCCAGCTTTCCGATATACATACCTGGACGTAAGCGGATATGTTCCCGCCAATCGAGGGACTTAATGCTGTCTTCGTTATAGTTATTTGCCATCTGCGAGGAATCTTTTTTGGAAGAATTAACAAACAATCTGCTTCGTAAGGTAAGAACTACACCTAGAACGCAGTTTGCTAAAATATTCGGCAAAACAAAAATAAAAAGAAATTTGTGCAATAAAAATTAGTATTATCCACAGGGCTTTCATTTCCATCCAGCACAAAAAAATCCAACCCCCTGAGACCGTTTTAAACGACTTGGAGGATTGGAAACATGGCAGGCTAACGTAATATGTTGCTTTGCAGGCCGCAGTTAGTACTTGAGCATACTGGGTCCCAATTCTTCAGGGATAAAGGAAAAAATTCGTGCACGGATTCTGTTGTGTTGACGCAGGGTACGTCGGGTTTGTCTGGCTTCGATTGCGTTTTCAAGAGAGCCCAAAATCAGGCGGTGTGAATCATTTTGCATTCGTTGAATCCAGATGTCACCTTTCCATACGAGTTTCCAGCGACGGGCGGTTTGCTGAATCTCTGACGGGTCTTTGGCGGTTTTGATTACGAGCCCAAATAGCGTTTGGGGGAGCGTTACCGGCCCTGGCCGATCAGTCATTTGTACGAGTGGTTCGGTGCTTGTAGCTGGGGTACTTACCTGGCCCAGGTTGTCCATGATCATGATCGCATTGGGGGTAAGGGTGATTTCTTCTGAATCAGCAGTTCCAGCTATCCCTGTTTGCGGCCGAATCCGCATTGCATCCGAATTGAATGCAGGGGTAGTAGGGGGAAGGAAATGAGCCAGATGATTAATCAAGTCCTGTGGGGAAAGGTATCCCTGGTGCTGCCAAAGAATCTCTTCTTTTTCATTGATCAAAGCGAGGCTGGGATATCCTGAAATTCCCAGTCTGCGGGATAATTGATGGGAATGCGCGTATTGATTTCCAGTCCGGGCCTGAAAAAAGAGAAAACCATGATCAAGAAAATTAACTACCTGCGGATTATCCAGAGTTTCTCGTTGCAGGCGCTGACTTTCTGCCTGATCTGTCGAATATATAGAGAGTAGTAAGAGTTTATTCTCGCGACCAGATCGAGTCAGTAAATCGGAAAACCCATCTGGTCGGCGATAATCAGTTGTGATCTCCATAGACCGGCTCACACCGGGATTCGGGGTGAAATTTGCCTGGGCATGTACTGAAAAGGAAAGCAATACAATCCCTGCCAGCATAGCGAATGAAAGAACCGGTAATCGGAATGAGCGAATTGAAACTGTAAACGAGTGCGTAAATGTTAAGTCCATGAGTTTAGGATCTTTCAACCACAAAACTATCCACAAACTGAACACAATGGTAAATTTTATTTTTTAAAAATATTACACAGTTTTAAATTTTTTCATCAACGATAGTTGATATTTTATTACAGTATTTTTTTGATTGACTTAAAATGTCGGCTACTTGTTGTTGAAGGGCAGTTGTAAAGGTCGAATCTTCGATCCCACCGAGGTTTATTCGCACATTGAGGGCCGCTCCGGCAATTGCCGTATCGATACAGCAGGCCCCTACT
>CAYGTH010000199.1:0-12744 GCA_964352745.1 uncultured Bacteroidia bacterium | reverse complement strand
TTCCTGTACGATTCAAAAGCAAAGACTTTGACAATGCGAAAGAGGGCTATACAGGGATGAAGTTTGATATTTGGGGGCCGATGGGAAACAACACCATTGGATTGGAAGAAATGTTCAGCGGGCATATCCCAATGATGGATGAGGACGCCGTGCTGGTCTCAAGCAATGATTCAAATACGAAAGGACCACACGAGTTTTACGAATTTGCCTATCGTCATTTCCGAAAGGATGACCTGGCCTGGGTGATCAACCATTCTGACCGCAAAGGATGGGGCGCTTTGATCTATGGTGTACCGGAAATCCCCGAGGTTGAAGACCCCAGGTCGAAGTCTGATTTTTCTCCGAATGTTGGCTTGACGGCCTTGCGCTCCCAGGCATCCGATCGGCCTATGGAAGCACAGATTGCTGCCTACGTGAAATTTGGTACACATGGCGGTTGGCACGGGCACTTTGATCGGACCGGATTGATTGCACTGGATCGAAATGGGCACAAATACTTTGGTACAGAGATGTGCTGGTTTGGATATGGGCACAGGGGATACAAAGAATGCGTGCAGACCACTGCAACACACAATATGATCACGGTAGACGAATTGCAACAGGAGGCAGTACCTTCGGAGCAGATCCTGTTTCATGCCGGGGAGATGATGCAGGCGAGTGTCGTGCAGACCTGGGCAAGATGGCGGAAAATCCCAACCTGGAATATTGAAAAATTTCCACCTTGGGACGACAAAGAATTTGACGCTGATGTTGAGCCGATCCTGCAACGAAGGGTGACTCTTGTAACGGAGGAATATGTGGTGATTGCCGATTACATGGGGGCTTCGACGAAACACACCTACGACTGTTTCCTGCACCCGATTGGATTCGAATCCATTGAGGGGGCGGTGAAATCCGGAGGCCTGCTGGATACCTTGAGCAAACAGGTTGATTCCCCTTACAAGTATTTCACGAATGGGCAATGGTATAAGATGAAAGAAGGTGCAGAATTGCTGTTTGATGATAGGGGAAATAAGCTGGGGGTACACACGGTTTGGCCCCAAAAAGCGGATGTGCTGGTCGCACACTATCCGAAAGGAGGAAGGCAGAGAGGAATAAGAAATAATCCCGACCGACGAAGTTACGCAGTGCGCATTGAAGGGAAAGAGGCAAGCTTTCTACACGTAATTGAGCCATACACTGGAGAGTCCCAAATTGAAAAAATCATGTCTTCCGAGCCGGGCAAAATTATCGTCAAACTGATAGATGGCCGGGAGCAAACGATCGAGATCAGCAAGCTGGAAAGTGATCCAGGGAATGTTCGGGTTAAGATATGGGAAACGCTCGATGGTCAAATTGTACGAAACGAATCAACGAAATGAGGTCAATTTTTTATAACAGGTTCCTAATGCGAAGATCATTACTACTCCTGATCCTGATGGTAGGAGGAAGAATGGTATTCGCAGATGATTCCCAAGGGGCTGAGTCGAGTACCTTTAGCCTTTTCAATTGGATCATACTGATCGTTTTTTTGATCGGAACAACCCTCCTCGGAGAAATGCTTAAGGGGAAGGACGAAGGACTCAATGATTTTTTTAAAGGAGGAAACAAGCTTCCCTGGTGGTCTGTCACCCTTTCCCTGATTGCGACCAAAACAAGTGTAGCGACTTTCATTGCCGTCCCTGCTTTTGTGTTCTCCATGCAAGGGGATTTTACCTATTTACAAATGACCATTGGTTTTGGGCTGGGCAATATCCTGATGGTTTTTGTGCTGCTCAAGGAGTATTACGAGGAGAATGTCTACAGTCCCTACGAATTCATCCAAAACAGATTAGGGATTCAAGTCAGCCAATTGGCACGAACCTTTTTCATGGTTGGCGCAACGATGAGCCAGGGGGTTCGACTCCTGGGAACAGCACTCGTGCTGAGTGTGATCACGGGACAGGATACAGTCGTATGCATTCTGATTATTGCAGCATTCGCTGTAATGTGGTCGTACATCGGCGGGATCACAACGGTCGTTTGGACAGACGCGATTCAATTTGTAATTTTTATTTGTGGGGCGCTATTCGCACTGTATTATGCCATGGGAGGAATACCCGGCGGATGGGGGGAGATGATAGCAATTGCTGATCAACAATCAAAGCTCACACTGCTGGATCTGTCTTTGGATCCACACAAGACCTATACACTATGGGTGGGCATTCTGGGATGCACCTTCTTTGAATTCGGAATGAATGCCGTCGATCAGGTCGTAACTCAGCGTGCATTAGCCTGTAAGAATCTGCGCGAAGCCCAAAAAGCTGTTGGCTTCTCGATTCTGGGGATAATCACCACCTGGATCATGGCATTTGTTGGGCTTGGATTGGTTGCCTATTATCACATCAATCCCCTTTCGCCGGAGGTGAGCGCCATCATGCTTGAGGAGCCAGACAAGATTTTTCCTTTTTATGTGGTGAACGAGCTACCAGATGGTATATCGGGACTGATCATTGCGGCCATATTTGCTGCGGGTATTTCCACCCTTGATTCTGCCTTAGTAGCGCTTTCTCAAACGAGTGTGATGGGCGTGGGGGGATTGATCTTCCCCAAAATCAAAACCATGGAAGAAAAAAAGGTCGTGCGTATATCGCGTATGGCTATCATTATCTGGGGAGGGGTATTAGCGTTTCTCGCCTATGGATTCAGTTTTCTACAAGACGGCGGCTTACTGGCCCTTGGCTTCAAAGTACCCGGATACGTCTATGGTGCACTCATCGGAATTGCCTTTCTGGCGCTCATGCGAAGGGGGACGTTTTCTGGAATTCTTATTGGCTCAATCCTGGCTATTCTGTCTGTTTTGGGAATGCATATCGAGGGGATCAGTTTCTTCTGGTGGTTCCCGGTTGGCGCGCTGGTCGTCATGATCACGGCTTTAGTGGTTGATTATTTTAATAAAAAGACTTAGCCCTATAAGGGCTATTGGCGGATTCCGGTCCGCCAATCCTATTCGCCAAAGCGAAGCTATTTGGGTAACCGGACCTGAATCCGGCTATAGCAGACTGCTAAGCTGTTACGATTATTTTAATAAAAAAATAGTATGAGAGAATTTGAGGTAAAGTTGGCTGGAGAATATGATGTGATTGTCGTTGGCGGTGGCGTGTCGGGTAGCCATGCCGCAATCGCTGCGGGTCGCACGGGGGCTAAAACCCTGTTGATCGAACAATTTGGCTTTTTGGGAGGGACACTTACTGCCATGGGAGTTGGCCCTATGATGACCTTCCATAACCGGGCAGGCAGGCAGCTTGTTTTTGGCTCAGCCAATGAAATGGTCGAACGTTTGGTGGCAAAAGGAGCTAGCCCCGGACATATTTTGGATGGGACGGGCTACTGTTCTACGGTCACACCTTTTGATGCAGAGATGCTCAAGGTGGTGCTGGAAAATATGGTATTTGAGGCGGGGGCGGAGATCCTGTATCACACCCGATTGATTGACATTGGTAAGGAAGGAGACAAGCTCACCTCGATTTTTATTCACAATCGGGGAGGTATCCAGGAAATCAAAGGAAAGCAGTTTGTGGATGCGAGTGGCGATAGTGAGATCGTCAAATTGTCGGGGGTTCCATTTACCGAAGGCCGAAAAAAAGACAACAAGTCCCAGCCGATGACCATGAATGTGAAGGTGGGAAATGTCGATACGCAGGCACTTCGTACCTACATTCATGAAAACTGGGACCAGTTTGACGATTCCATTCGCAACGAAGGCAAAGCCGATATCCTCAACAAAACCCAGCGGATTTCGCTCTGGGGATTCTACGATTTATGGGAGCAGGCCAAGGCAAAAGGAGAGGTGACCATACCCCGAGACAATGTGCTGTTTTTTGAAACGAATACGGAAGGGGAATTCATTTTCAATACCTCTCGAATCCTGGGATTAAATCCGCTCAATCCATTTGATCTGAGCAAGGCTGAGACCCTGGGTCGGAAGCAGTGTGTAGAGATCTATCATTTCCTGAAGAAATATGTGCCTGGCTTTGAAAACGCCACATTGGTCAGCACTGCACCACATGTGGGGATTCGGGAATCACGGCACCCGCATGCAAAATATGTCATGACGGCCAATGACCTTGTGAAGGAACGAAAGTTCGAAAAGCCCATAGCTGTGGGGGGCTATCCAATCGATATCCATTCACCTGATGGAGGGGAAACTGATTCTGTCCATCTCAGAGAGGAAGGTATGTACTACATCCCCGTCGAATCATTGCTGGTCAATGAAGTGAGTAACCTGGTATTATCGGGCCGTGCCATCGGTGCAGATCACCATGCCAGTGCGGCTGTGCGGGTTACCCCCATCGCTATGTCGATCGGGCAGGGGGCCGGTACATTGGCCGGTCTGGCTGCTTTAGAAAATGTAGCACCTGAAGAGGTGAGCTACGAGAGACTCAAAGAAGTTTTGCTAATGAATAAAGCTTATTTGGGGGATTGAGAAATTCAAGTAAGTAATAACGCAATACCTATGAAAACGAATCGACGCAATTTTTTGAGATCAGCTGCTATAACAGGGGGGGCTTCTGCTATGCTAGGGCTTTCTTCCTGCAGCCAAAATGCGAAAGAGACAAAACAGCTTATTGCAGACTATTCCAAACTGGATGAGGTGGTAAAGCAACCCGTGCTAAAGCGTGACCTTTTCCCTGATCCGGTTATCATAGAAACGCTGGAATTGCTCAGAGACAGGAATAATACCTTGTGCAGGGTAAGGTCAAAAGATGGTGCCGTAGGGATTTCTGTTGGCCATCCGTTTATCAGCAAATCGAGTTACCCCATGTTCAACCACAACCTGAAGCAGCACTTCCTGGGAAAAGATGCACGCGATCTCGATTTGTTGATTTTCAATGCCACAGAGCGAAACCTAAAAAACCAGGGCATTCCCTTAAATGTACAAGTAGCGGCCATAGAGTTTGCCATTTTGGATATGTTGGGAACAATTGCCAACACACCGGCTGGCTTGTTAATTGGGGATTTGCAGCGTGATGAAGTACCCATTTACCTGGGGCACCATTATACCAATCTCCGCAAGCTGGAGCCCGAAGAGTCTTTGGAACTCATGTATCAGGATGCAGTAGAAACGAATGCCAGGGCTGTCAAACTCAGAGCCGGGCGCGGAGATAATCTGGCAACGGATATTGACAATGCTCCGGGACGAACAGAGAAACTGATTCGACTGGGGCGCGAAAAATTTGGCGATGATTTCACCTTGATGATTGACGGGAATGGCTCTTATTCTGTAAAAGAGGCCATTCGGATCGGGAAAATCCTGGAAGAGTATAACTACTACTTCTACGAAGAACCCATCCCCTGGGACTGGTATGAAGAACAAAAACAGGTAGAACAAGCCCTAACCATTCCCATGGCCGGAGGCGAAGAAGAATTTGGCTTACATGCCTTTCGCTACCTGATTGGCAATGAAGTATTCCAGATTATTCAACCCGATATTTTTTATTTCGGAGGAATGATCCGTACCATGAAAGTCGCCCGAATGGCAGAGGCTGCGGGCTTAACCATCACGCCTCACATGAGTCGTGGTGGCCTGGGTTTCATTTACCTGATGCACATGGTCTCAGTTTGTCCGGCAGCAGAAAAGTACCACGAGTTCAAATTGTTTGCCACCCCTGACGCCAACGGTACAACCATTCCAATTGAGAGTAAAGCTGAGCCCTTCGAAAGTTCAGGGGGGACCATTAAAGTTACCTCAGGCTCAGGCCTGGGGATTACGATCGATCCGGATTATATCAAAACCCACAAAGTGGTTGAGAGCTAATTTTCATTCATCTCAAAAAGGACGCTATGCACCAGTTCGCTTCAATTTTATTGATAATCATATTTTCATCAGCAATTCTAAAAGCTGAAGTTGTGGGGGTATTCTTTAACCCATCAATCCCTCAGGCAGCGTTTGCCGCTTCAGATATCAGAAATTCGCTTGAAAAACATGACACCAGGAGGCTATGAATTACTGGTTGACGCCAGGGATGTAGAAGGCAATATATTCGAACAAACAATTAATATAACGATCAAATAATATGGAACGAACCAGGATGAATATGAAAAGAATAATCTATCTCTTCGCTTTGATCGTTTTTTGGGGATGTCAGGAGAAATCCACTGATATACAGATATATGCAGAGCAGGACATTCTGGACAATCTCAATTATGCTATTGAGAAATTGGAAGGCCAGCTAGCCACATCTGACGGGAATATTTCAATTACTACAAATAAGCAGGACGCTAATCTTATACTAGAATTAATTCCTCAGGCTGATAAGGACTCAGAAAAAAATGATGGATTTTCCATTACCAAAACGGATGATGCCTTTATTCTCAGCTCTGAATGTAACCGCGGCTTATTGTATGGATTGCTTGACATTGGTGAACAGGTATCAAACGATGTTGCATGGTTACAGATTGAAGAAAAAGACATTCGGGCACATCATGATTTCCGCGCCATCAAGTTCAATCTGCCCTGGTATTCCTACCGAAGCGGAGAACACCTATCCCTACACATGGAAACATGCAAGGATCTGAAGTTCTGGGAGGCTTATCTGGATATGATGGTCGAAAACAAGTTCAATGCGCTCACGTTGTGGAACATGCATCCTTACATGTACATGGTGAAATCGACCTCATTTCCCGACGCATCGCCTTTTACAGATGAAGAAATGGCAGAATGGGAGGAATTTTGGAAAGGGCTTTTCCAGATGGCCAAAGACCGCAGTGTCGATACGTACCTGGTTAACTGGAACATCTTTCTGCCGGAAGCATTTACGGAAGCATATGGAGCGGCCGGCTATTCCTCGGAAACCGGAGCCGGTTTTATCGGCGACGGCGATACCAACGATAATATTGAAGCCTATACGCGGGAAATGGTGACCCTTACCCTCAACAAATACGAGCATCTTACCGGTATCGGGCTCACCTTGGGAGAACGCATGGGAGGAATGACGTCTGAGGAAAGAAGGGATTGGATAGACCGGACCCTTATCGCCGGCTTGAAAGCCGCCGACCGAAAGGCAAGACTCATCTACCGGGCACCCCTATCCGCCGGAAAGGCAAGCCATGGCTCAGTAAGTGTTACCACCGAAAAATTAACCCGTGATGCGATTGAAAATTTAGGCTTGGATAGCGATGTGTGGATCGAATTTAAATTCAACTGGTCGCATGCCCATTCTTCTCCAAAGCTATCAATCGTCCATGGCGGAATGCTGACGGATACCTACTGGGAACCCTATTCCGAAAAATACAAAGGTGTCTGGACCATGCGCAATGAAGACTTCTTTGTAATGCGATGGGGGGATCCGGATTTTGTGCGAGAATTTCTGGATCTGAATAGTCAGCAATATATCGGTGGATGTATCATTGGTTCTGAGACTTATATTCCGGCGAAAGACTTCTTTACCAAAGAAGAACATCGGAGCTGGGATTATGCTTTTGAACGACAATGGCTGTTTTACAAGGTTTGGGGAAACCTATTGTATGACCGGAATACCTCAGATGAATTTTTTGCTGAGGCATTGGCGAAGAAGTTTGACCTGCCGGATGGAGGCGATTTGCTGGAAGCGTGGAAACTGGCATCTAAAAACCCGAATCGCCTGGCGTCCTTTTTTGGGAGTACATGGGATGGTACGCTTTACGCAGAAGGATTTAAAACAAATGGGGGTCAGTTCATTGATATCGACAAGTTCATTTCTAGAAATGTTTTGGATTCCTCTTATGTGAATATAGCAGATTTTGTCCAGGGTAGGTACGATAAGGAGTTGAAGATCACTCCACTACAACTGGCCGAAGAAACAGAAAAACAGTCTGCCCGGATACTTGAGATTGTAAAGGACCAAGGCGAAAAAAGAACATCCCCAGAACTGGAAATAGAGCTCGCAGACCTTGAGTTCTGGGCCAATTACGGGGTGTATTCTGCATCGAAAATGAGAGGGGGTGTCGCGCTTGAGCAGTTTAGGAAAAACAAAAATAATGACGGAAAAGAGCAGGCAATTCAACACCTTGAAGTGAGTAAAACCTCCTGGCAGAATATGGTCGAATTGGCTGAGAAATATAATGTGGCTGTCATGCCTCATCAGTTTGACAAAGAGTTTTCATGGAGAAAGCATTTGGAAGATGTGGATAAGGATATTGTTGTTGCAAAAAATGCGGTAGTAGAATAATGGAACAAAATTTAGAACCAAGATGAAATCTATCAAACCCGCCCTTGGCAAGTGCTTAATCGTTTTTCTGGTTCTTAATTTTACCCAATTGATTTATGCCCAAAAACGTAGTGACGATAGTTGGACGATTCGATACAACCGCAATTCCGTTGAGCAAGCTTTTGATGTTACCTTGACACCTGATGGCTTTAGCATAAAGTCTAACGGAGACATTGCCGAAAATTCATATGCCTACTGTCATTTGCATCTTGACCGGCCGATCCATGCGATCTCTTTCGACTACCGATCCACCGGAAGGCTTGACGTAGCACCTCTCTCTCTTTTAGATGCTGCTGCAAATGAACTTTGGCGTTCCGATGGTCAGCCAGATGCGAGTGAAGTAGTCAACTTGCAAGACATCAATGTCCAGGGTGAGCTCATATTTAAAATGGGAACGCGGGAACTAGGTCGTAACATTGGACACGCCATCAGCGCGATTAAGTATGCTTTCGATGATCAGAAAATCGTGGTTGATGACAAAGGGTTTATCCAGGTAAACGACCTTAAAACACTCCGCGGCTATGCCAACCAGAACAATGTAAAAGTCCGGCTGCTACCGGGGTCCTATCAGCTTGACAAAGCTTACTGCAAGCAATTCATCCAATTCACCGGAGACAATTCGGTATATGACCTGACGGGTGCCAGCATTTTGGTAGACACCAAATTGTTTACCCGGAAGGACCTATCTCCTGGAATGAATGATGGACGCATGTATTGCGCCATCGCCATTCATGGAAACAATGTGCAGATGGAAGGACCATACGTCGAAACCTATGGCGATACCCCTGGCATCCAGAGCCGCAATAAAATCTTCAACCTGACCGGTAAGGATATTACCCTGAAAAATGCCGAAGTGCGCACATCCGGCTCCAGTCCCTGGGGATATGGCAGCTTTTACGGGCTAGGGGGCGGAGATGTGAGAAAAATGAACGGCATTCGCATTGCCTGGCCCGGCGAAAACATCAAGCTGATCGGTTGCAAAGTACACATGCGAGCCATGGGACATGCCATTTTTGTGCAAGGTGCTAAGAACACCTTGATTGAAGATTGCCATGTAGATGGCCTGCTTAGAACGACAGATGACATCCTCGCAGAAACTTCGGGCTATGCTTTTGACAAGGGTTTTAAGGCGCATAAAGGAGGCTATATTGAAGGGGTAATCGTGGCAGAAGATGGCACTTTCCTCCCGGGAGAGATGTTTTCTTGTAGCGAAGATGGCATCCGCATTTACCCTCAGGCTCAGAAGAGTTCCAACACACTTACAGGTTCTACAACCATAAAAAATTGTACCGTCACCCAAATGCGCAGGGGCATATGTACCGGACTCAATACTGCGGGGGATAAAGTAATCAACTGCCGGGTCACCAACTGCTATGCGACCGGCTTCAATGTGGGGAATCGCGACACCCTGATCAACTGTAGCGCTGATGCAAAATATGCAGAGGCATTTTGTGTGCCCTACACCAAAGCCGGGAACGCTTATGTTGACATGGAAATCCTGGATAGTAGGGGAGGCATGAAGAACCAACTTTTGGCTAAAGTCAATGGGAAGGATCACCAGATTAACATCAAAACCTCTGATCCTGAATTTATTCCCGAAGAAATGACTATCAAGTTTTCAACCTCAGAAAGTTATGGGGGCCCCTGGAGAGGCGGAGTTCCCAATGCGGTCAATATTTCCTTGAAAAACGAGACACATACGGATGTGATTTTACTGCCAGGAACTGAGAGGCCTCAGGTTGACAGCAAGGGAGAGGTCATTGATCGGACCAACTAAAAAATGGTATCAAAAGGGATTGCCGCCGTTTGGATTTCTCGTCGGATAAAGAAAAATCAACTACCATGAAAAAAAAACTCACCCTATGCCTCATGTTAATCAGCCTTACAAGTTGGGTTAACGCACAGGAGGTCAACAAAATTCCCCTTCCAAACAACCTGGAACAAAGCTATCCACGCATATACATTACGCATGCAGAAAAAGGAAATCTTGAACATACGATCCAGGAGGAAGCCTGGGGAAAAAGTGTGCTTTCCGGGATTCATAACCGAGTGGATGAGCATGTCAAACGCCACGTAAAAGACCCGGAGTGGATGGTCTCCCGATTACAAATGTATTGGAAGACAAAGTCCACCAACATTTACATCAATGGGGTTTACTATTCGCATGCCGATGGGGAAGCTCCTCTTCCTACTGTTCGTTTTACGGGTGCGCGCGATTATACTACCCATTATGCGATGCCTGAGTTGGAAGATATTACGCCATACATGGACGATGAGCGCGGCCTGTATCTTCGCAATAAAAGTAAGGAAGGACAGCCTTTGGAGTGGGTGGAGCAGTCTAAAACAGGGGGGATTATTCACCGACACAATCAAAAGATTATTGGCTTAGCCCGCGATGCCGCGTTTTTGTATTGGCTGGAAGAAGAAGAGGGATTCGCCAAATTTGCTTTCGATATTTTTGATACCTACATGATGGGAATGTACTACCGCAATGAGCCCATCGACTTGCTCAATGGGCATATTCAAACCTTAGTTGGCCTTACGTGTTTTCAGGTCATTCACGAAAGCACCTTAACGTATGCAGCAGAACTGTATGATTTTCTGCATCCATACATCGAGGCATATCATCCTGAAAAAATTGAGACCTACGATGCGGTCATCAGGAAATGGATCGATCAAATCATCAAAAATGGAGTGCCTCAAAACAACTGGAACCTACACCAGGCAAAAATCATATTGAAGGCTGCCATGGTCTTGCAGGACAACAAATTTTATGAAGATAAAAAGGGCCGTGAATACTATATCGACTACATATTGAATGTCACTTCAGCAAGACAATGGTCGCTTAAAAAGTTTATGGAGTATGGCTATGATGAGAATAATGGGGTTTGGGCTGAATGTCCGGGATATTCATTTGGCGTGACGAGGGATCTTACCAATTTCATCAGGGATTTTGACAATACCTTCGATCACAACCTATTGCCATACATGCCGGTGATGGGAAAGGCGGTAAGCGTACTCCCGCAATATTTATTTCCCAATGGCCAAACCGTCGCGTTTGGAGATAGTAACTATGGTTTCTTGAATACCGAAGGAATGAGCGATATGATTCGAATTGCTCAGAAGTACAAGGATGAATCCCTGGAGGAGGAATTTACGAAAATGTATAGCTTGTTTGCTGACAACTCAAGGCGATCAGGCCGGAGCAGAAGGCCCAGGAATAATATTTCTTCTTTTTTTGCCACCAAACCACTGGAACTGAATCCAAAGTACGAAAAAGGAAATATCGACGATTACATTACTCAAACCTTCTATGCCCCCAATATCAGTTGGCATGTACAACGAATGGGGCAGGGCAAAGACGGCATGATGGTTTCGTTAAACGGTTCACTTGGAAACCACATGCATGCGAATGGAATTAACATGGAACTATATGGGAAAGGCTTTGTCCAGGGCGCTGATCCCGGCAAGGGAGCAGGCTATCTTCAGCCGATTTACCTGGAATATTATTCTCAATTTCCTGCGCATAATACCGTAATGGTTGATGGGGCTTCTTCCTATACTGAGATGTTGAGTTATCACGCCTTTGATCTCATGGGAGAATACCCAAAATCAGAGCAGAAAGCGGGATACTACTCAGACATTACTTATTCGGATGTGTTTTTCCTCGAACCCGAAACCCGCTCTGATCAAAGTCGGCTGGTCAGCATTGTGAAGACCGGAGAAGCGACCGGCTATTATGTAGATATTTTCCGCTCCAGAAAACAACGAAAGGGAGATAAATTCCACGATTACTACTACCATAATTTAGGGCAGCGCATGCAGCTAATGGATGCATCCGGAAAACCCCTTAAGCTTTCTCCAAGCGAAGAGATGGGCTTTGCAGGCGGACATCTTTACGCGCTGGATTATATGTGGGATAAGCAGTCAGTGCGTACCCATGATGACTATCAGGCCGAGTGGAAAATCGATATGCCGGAAGGAGAGGAGGATGTGTTCATGAATCTATGGATGAAGGGTACAGAAGGGCGTGAGGTGTTTTCCATTAAATCACCCCCCAACAAGGCCTTTCGGGGCAATGGAGGCCTTCCCTATGAAGTGGGCAAAGAACCCTTCTTGACCTTTGCAGCCCGTCAACATGGAGAAGCCTGGGAGCATCCTTTTGTGTCAGTCTATGAACCCTTTACATCGACCGAAGGCAAAAGCATTTCATCGATAACTGCTTTTGCTGACGAAAATGGAAATAAGGAATTTGCCGGATTGCATATTGCCCATAAATCGGGGCGTGAAGATGTTGTGTTCTCATCGTATGGAGGCAAAAAGGCGACGTATCAAGACATGTCTTCTGATGCCACTTATGCCTTGGTCGGCAAGGAAGAAAATGGCGATTTCGTACTGTTGATGGGCAATGGAAAACAGCTGATAGCACATAGCTATTCCATTTCCGCAACTGAAGTGGGGAACGTAGTGTTGGAGCAAAAGCAGGGTAAACTGCTATTGCACAATGAAGTGCCGATCATCATTAGCTACAACGGTA
>CAYGTH010000198.1:0-12771 GCA_964352745.1 uncultured Bacteroidia bacterium | reverse complement strand
CTTGAAGTCTTTGGCAGATGTCAAAGCCCAACTCATTCATCTCAATCTGGCTAAAATGCCCATTACCGATGCGGATATGCAAACCATCGGGCAATTTGAAAGATTGGAAAAACTGATCCTGAATGGGACGGATATTACCGGCGCAAGCCTGGAAGAATTGAAAAGGTGTGTGCACCTGCATACAATTGCCCTTTCCAATACAACAGTAGGTCCTGAAATTGCCGAAAAACTGGCTGCCCTTCCTGCGCTTAAAACGGTCTATGTCTGGAGTACGAAGGTTGGTCAAAGTGATTTGGAACAAATGAAAACCGCCGCCCCCAATATTGATTTTGACATCGGCTTTATTCCCGACACAGAAGAACTCCTTAAACTCACGCCCCCACAGCTGCTCACAGAATCGCAAGTCATTGGCTCCGGGGAAAAAGTCGTCCTCAAAAATGTGTTTCCCGGCGCGCAGGTTCGCTATACCCTTGATGGTACGGAACCCGATAGTATAGATTCTCCCGTGTATGAAGAACCCATTTCGATTGATTCCTACACCGAATTGGTTGCTAAAACCTACCTCCCGGAATGGATCAGCAGCGAGGCAATTACCTTCACCTTTTTCAAAAAAGGATTTACGCCTGATAGTGCAGAACTCGTGAACCAACCCGCCAGAGACTATCCAGGTGAAGGCGCGATTACCCTTATCGATAATGAAAAGGGACTTGCCAGTACCTTCAAATCTTCTAAATGGATGGGATTTCGCGGGAACAAGCCTTTTGAGGCCTATCTGTACTTTGAATCAGGTACTGTCCCTGAGGTGAGCAACCTGACCTTCAGCTACTGCGTCAATATGGGGCAATACATTATGCCGCCTGCTTCCGTTGAAGTCTGGGCTGGTCAAGACAAATCTTCCCTCAAACGCCTGGTCAGTGAGCGAATTCCACTCCCGAGTAAGGAAACCTCCAATCGGGTGGCGGGCCTCAATCTCGATATTCCCAAAGGGCGTTACGCTTGCTATAAGGTCATTGCACAACCCATTCTCAAACTCCCCGAATGGCATCGCGGTGCAGGAGATAAAGGCTGGTTCTTTATCGATGAGGTGTTTTTGAATTGAGGTCAAGCCCTGTAGGGGCTATTGGCGGATTCCGGTCCGCCAATCCTATTCACCAAATCGAAGTCAATGACTAGTGATTTGGGAACAAAGTTCTAAGTCATTTATGATTTTACCTTCTTCCCACTTTTATAAAAACTGGACTTTGGAAACAGGGGTTCTCTCCCCTTAAGAATTAAGGAAAAATCAGGAGGCATTTTTGCTCAATCCTGTATCGGTTTGAGTTTTTTGGCAAACTTCTTTGACGATATCATAATCTGAGAAAATAACACCTTGCATGGCTCTATGCATATGGCAAAATAGCCTATGCTCAATGGGATTCCACTTGGAGGCATAAGGCGGGTAATGTGCAATAATGAGATCACAGCCAATCTCTTGTGCCAATTCCAGCATTTGTTCTTTGAAGAGGTAATGCTTATAGCTATTGGCCCCTCCTGCATCACATAAAATGAGAATTGAATCGGCATCTGGATAATTGTGAATACCGAAGTGATCCCACCACCAGAGCAAATTATCCTTGATGAAATCGGCTGTTTCATGAGTAGTTCCAATCGAAATGTAACCGATATTAGCTTACAAATCATAAATGCCATGTGGAACCTTCCCCCAAACCCACACAAATATGTATTGCATCAGAGCGCAAGGATTGCTTTTTTGGGGCACATGAATTCAACGATATTCGCCCATTCAGCATCTCACGACACTAATTTTCTCTTTATGCGTATCTGTATCACTTCTTTATGTTTCAGTTTACTCTTTGCGTTTGCGGGTTTTTCAAGCCTCCAGGCTCAAACGGCCCCGCCTTCTGAGGAGCTTGTCAAGAAATACCATGCCTTTGATTTTTGGATCGGAGAATGGGACGTGTACAAAAGCGGAACCGATTCTATTGTCGGCAAAAGTGTCATTCAGTCGATCATCAATGGGGTGGCGCTTCAGGAAAATTATCATTCCTTGCTCGGCAGCTATGAAGGCAAAAGCCTGAACAAATACAATCCCTTTTTGGAAGCCTGGGAGCAGTTTTGGGTGGACAACAGCGGCCTGACCCTGCACATTCAGGGCGGAATTGCCGCTGATGGAAAAATGGTGATGGGCAATACAACGGAGAAAGGTGAAGGAAGCCTCAGTAACCGAATCAGCTGGACGCCAAATTCAGATGGCACCGTACGACAAGTTTGGGAGCAAAGCACAGACAAAGGAACTACCTGGAATCCTGTATTTGACGGCCTGTATAAACGAACCAAATGAGACAACTGATTGGATGTATCTGCGCTTTTTTGTGGGCGCAAGGCATTTTTGCGCAGAGTGGACAGGTCGCGATTACCATGGACGATCTGCCGTTTAATTCCGTTTCGGGTACGCTGACCACGGCGGAATATGCGGATTGGAATCGAAAACTCCTGAACCACATCACGGCAATGAATACCCCGGTGGCAGGCTTTGTTACCGGAAGAGGCGCAATAGGAACCGGAGAGGCAGAAGCGCGACTGGATATTTTGAAACTATGGGCCGCCAATCCCCTCATCACGCCGGGCAACCATACCTACGGCCATCCTAATTGTAGCGAACTGGAAACCAGCGCGACATTTGTGCGGGAAGTCCTGGACTGTGAATTTGTCATGCGGCAAGCCTGGCCTGAGCTGAATGAGAAGCCGATTCCCTTCCGCTTTCCTTTCAATGCCACCGGGGCCGACTCCGCCAATCGCGCAGAGATGGAAGCCGTGCTCCAGCAATATGGCTATCAGTCGATGCCTTTTACGATTGAGAGCAGCGACTATATTTTCAATTCTTTGTATGTAGATGCCCTGAAAAAAGGAGAATACATTCATGCGAAAGAAATCGCGCAGGCATACATCGATCATACCCTGGCGGTGTTTCGGCTGTATGAGGATTTTTGTGAGCAATATTATGGCCGGGCCATTCGACATATTTATCTCTGCCATGCCAATCAGCTGCATGCCGATTATTACGACAAATTGATTCTCGCCTTGAAAGCGCAAGGGTATGCCTTCATTAGCCTCTATGCAGCGCTGGAAGATGAGGTCTATCAGCAAACCGATTTTTATTACAAAAAATGGGGTATTTCCTGGCTCTATCGATGGATGGAAGATCCCGAACTTCGGATGCAGGAATTGCGTAAAAGCCCGGACCCAAGTCCGGAAATTATGGACGCCTATCAAAAATTATAATGCCTGATATATGCCCTCAACTGGTCCCGATCCCGCAGATAAATTCCCACTTGCGGGTTATGAACGTATGGTATTTTTGAAAAATATCATCACCAATCCCCTGATCGAAGTGGGGGACTATACCTACTATGATGATTTTGAAGACGTTGGGAATTTTGAACGGAATGTTCGCTACCTCTTCGACTTTACAGGCGACAAACTCATCATCGGTAAGTTTTGCATGATAGCCTCGGATGCGCAGTTTATCATGAATGGGGCGAATCACCTGTCGGATGCGGTTTCAGCATATCCCTTTGCGGTATTTGGCAAGGGCTGGGAACATGCAATGGAAGGAAAATTCTATCCCAATAAGGGCGATATGGTGATCGGAAATGATGTATGGATCGGGCACCGGGCGGTGATTATGCCGGGCGTTACGATTGGAGACGGGGCGATTATTGGCTCCTATTCGCTGGTGAGCAAAGATGTCGCGCCCTATAGCATCGTCGGGGGAAATCCGGCCAAAGAAATCAGAAAACGCTTTTCGGATGCAGATATCGAGCGACTCCTCGCGCTTCGTTGGTGGGACTGGGAACCGGAACGCATTACGAAATACGTGCATCTCCTGACGGGGAAAGAAGTAGCTGCCCTTTGGGCGGCACTGGATACCGAAGAGTAGGGCGATGTTTTCACCACTCAGGCACTAAGTTCACCGAGTATTCACTAAGCGGAAACTCCGAATGTGGTCTTCCTTAGTGCTTTTGATGCGATCCTCTCAGGAGAAATTCATATCCTCATCACAAACGATATATTAAGCAAGTACGCTGAGATCATCGAAAAAAAGATGAGCCCTATTGTTTCCCTCAACATCACAGAGTTTTTGTCTCAATCTAACTATGTGGAACAGGTTGAAATATATTATAAGTGGGCACTAATTCATCTTGATGAAGATGATAACAAATTTGTTGACTGTGCGATAAATGGCAATACTGATTTTTTAGTTACGGATGATAAGTATTTTCGGGGGCTGAATAAGATTGACTTTCCTGCGATTCAGGTAATAAGGACTGCCCAATTCGCTGAAATGCTGTTGAAATAGATAAAAGATGAACGGAAAAAACAGATCTGACATAAAAGCGGGCTTGCGCGTAAACATCGTCCTCAAAGAAGATCAGCGCAGCGGCCTGCTGACCGAAGGCTATGTAAAAGACATTCTCACCAAGTCTCGTACGCATCCCCATGGCATCAAAGTCCGACTGGAAACAGGTGAAGTGGGGCGAGTGAAGGAAGTTTTGGAGGAAGAGTAAGAGGTGTCAGGAGTAAGGGGTGTCAGGTGTCAGGTAAAAGGTGTCAGGAGCGAGACGCTGGTGGATTTTACTCCTCTTCTGACCCCTGATCCCTATCTCCTGCCTCCTCTCTTACTCCACACTCCTATACATCGCCCATTCCTGGACGCGATCATTGGCGGCCATTTTATAGACGACACCGAGTTTGTCATCAACGAGATAATAGGCCCCCTGGAGGGTGGGGATAGACTTGCGGAGGTGTGCAGGAGCCGGATGTGGCATGCTGGCACCTACCTGATAGATCTGGTCGCCGTATTTCTGCACGACAGCTTGCATGAATTGGGTGATTCGCTGCACATAAAATCCCTCCTTTTTTTCCGGATCCTCATAGAGTGTCAGTAGAGAACTGCTGAATCCCTTTCCAGATACGGAAATGTTCTCCGAAAAAGATACCTCTACTTTCCAATCATAATCCGGCTCATCGAGGGAATACCGCCTGGAAGGGGGCGCAGGTCGAATGGCCCGGAGGCTACTCCCTGCTGGCGGCAATTTCGGAAATTGGATAATGGCTGAAACCAGATGTGCCTTTTCCTTGAGGTGTTCAAGTTCTACCGCTGCTCCGGAATAGGCTGCTTCTGAGAGAGACATTACATAAGCAAGATCTGCTTTTGCACGTTCCAAATGGTGGCTTTTTGGGGCGGGGTCGAGGCCACTCATGAGGTGATAGGCGCAGGCCCGATTGACACGCATCGCGAGGTATTCCCCTGGCAATTCTTCAATCAAATCAAACTGATCTATCCCTTTTTGGATCATCTCACGGGGAGAACCCTGATTTTTTTTGATGACTGCATCCAACCGGGTTTCCGTATCCAGGGTGAAAGGGTAGGGGATAGTTGTGAATGGAGCTCCCATTCGCGGAATGGCCATCATCAGCCAGGAGATGCCCATGTTATTGTGAAACTCAGCACTGCGAAAATCATCCGCGAGGTGCTGATAAATGCGAATGCTCTTGTCGTATTGCTGGAGGATCGTGAGGTAATTCGCCATTTCATAGAGCATAATGGCTTTTTTTACATCCTGCTGGGCGCGTTTGGCAATTGCCAGTCGCTCTGTTTTGGAATCGTAGAGAGGATCTTCTGCATTTAACTCAAAGGTATTGTAGAGATCCTCAATAAAGAGCGGAATGATTTCCTCAACGCGATACCCACTCAGGTAACAGAGAACAGCGCCCCAGATATCGGCTTTGGTTTCCATGTTACGCCAGCGTCTTTTGGTGTTTTCGGCCCAGTCCTGCAAAGAGGTAGATTCTGCAAAAAAGCCCGGAGATTCATATCCCAGGTCCCGATGTTGAAAGGCGTGTACCAGTTCGTGGGCGATCAAAAATGCCAGCGCATCATCTGCACCGCCTGCTACTTCTATGCAGAGTTGATAGGCACGGGGGTCAATCACGATGGTTTTGGCTGCTACGTCATACTCAGCCGGTTTTCCATATTCGGCAATGGATGAAATCTGAATGGCAGGTTGCTGAACGCCGCCTTGCTTGGACCAAAGCTTATGGAGGATTTCTTCACAATGTTGCTCCGCAAAAGACTGTCCCTGCGCGCGTGCCAATTGATGCGTAGATACAGCTAAAGGCGACTGAGCCCATCCCTGCGCACATAGCAGTACCCCCAATATGATCGTCAGGTATCTCATTGGAGAAGGAAGTTTTTGCCAATGAAATGAAAACCTTTATCACTCTGTGAACCAAACCGGGTAGCGCGGGCATACACCTTTTCAGTTCTCTTTTTTCGGTTTTTGGGTTGATAGAGTTCTTCCACTCTGCGGCCGACTTCCCATATAGGAATCGGGCTTCCTCCCGCTTCCTCTTCTGCTTCATCAATGGCTTCTAAAAATGCCATCATGAATTGAGAAATGCGGAATTTCTTGCGGAGGTAGCGGTATTTTTCATCTGCTGCTTCTGATTCTTTGACATATAGGTTTTCCTTCACCTTTTGATTCGCTGGTGCTGAACCGATAAAATAGCGGAAAGGTAAATCCGAAGACAGCAATCCGTGAAGGTCATTGCTCTTGCGGGTAGGGATGTCTGTACCGCCGCGCTCCAGGAAGGTGGATGCAAAACAGGCGTCGATGCCCAGACTGATATTGTTACACCCGATCCGGTCAATCTGATTGCGGAAATCCTCCATTTTATAATAGGTCTTCACGCTTTCCCCCGCATTCGAAGGGATCAGGTAGCCCGTTCCATCTGCTGCCTGATGGCCATGGCCAGTAAAGAATATCAGCAACTGGTCGATTCGTCCCCATTCTTTGAACTGCAATTGAATCATGGACTCATTGATCTGTTCCCAGGTGGGGTTTTCGACAATGCTGACTTTGAAGCCAAATTTATTTTCCAGCGTCCACTTGAGGGCTTCTGCGTCTTCTACTGAATATTTTAGGTCGGTCCAGCCTGCCCGGTTTGCTGTTTTCTCATGTTCGCCTACCGCAAAAATAACTGCTGTATCGAGGCGGGTGGAAATCTCCTGATCGACCCGTACAAGGATGGTTTGCTCAGCAAGCAAATTGTCCTCACATAGGGCTCGTATGGTAAAGTAATTTTGGAAATCGGTCAGTTGAGTATCAAAGGAAAAGCGATTCCCGCCCAATGATTTGACCGGCAAGGCTTGTAACCTGGGGTCTTCTACAAATACTTTCAGGTTCTTTTCATCACAACAAGCCACCTGAAATTGTACAGGAAAGGGCTCTTTGTTGTAGCGGCTGATGATTACATCGCTGGAACCCATTTGAGGGGTCAGGTTGTAGGTGCCGTGTAACCGAATCCCACAAGTGGAAGCGGAAAGGCCTCGTGCGGCTTTCTCTTCGGCAATTTCTTTATAAGGATTGTAAAATACGCGTATACGCTTCTCAAATTTAGTTTTTTTCTTACTCGCAGCTATGGAGATCAGGTTGACGCCTTCCAGCAAAAATAATTCTCCGGTACACTTCCGGTTTACCACGGGAAAAATGGCTTCCTGTGCCGTCGTGATATTCACCATGCTAATGCCGGTCACGTCTTCATATTTATTATGAAGCAGCGTGAATTCAATCATGAGGGTGCCATCTTCTGTATAAAAGGTGTTGGCACCGTCCCAATAATCGAGAGACGGAGTGGAAGGAGTAAAATCTCCTTCCTGGGCCTGGGTAAACCGGGGTGCGAACAATAATACGGCCATAATGACCCAAAAAAGGGGCAGCCGTGCTGCAGAGTTGGTGTCCTTCATATGTTTTTAGCGTCCTTCTATATCATCCAGATAGCGTTTGGCAGTTTCCAGATAGTGCTTGTCTAAGAGACTTTTTGAGTGACTTTCAGCGGATTGAGGCGCTGCTGTCAAGCGTATGAAATAGGTCTGGGCTAAGGGGAAATCTTGTTGTTCCAGTGCCAGGTTTCCGAGGTACCAAAGGCTGGCATGTTGCAAGGCCTGTGGGGCTCCTGCTGTATTGACCACGGTGGTGAAGGCAGTTGTTGCCTTGGCAAAATGCTTCATAGCCAGGTGGCATTCTCCTAAATAGAACTCCGTGCTTACCTCGCATGCTGGTGAAAGTGTGCCTTGATTTTTTACCTGGCTAAGCTGTTGTGCCACGAAGTCGTATTCTCCGGAGGCAAAGTGATTAACCATGATTGAAGATATCGATAGTTGTGAAGCTTGCCCACTTCCAATTCCCGGTTTATAATCACCGCAATCTTTAACAAATGCTGCTGCCATTTGATTACCCGTATTGGGACTCAGGTGCGATAAAGGAGCGGTATGCAATTCGACCGGACCGGAGGTCGAGGGCCACCAAACCCATGCAAGGGCGAGGATCAGTAATCCTGCGAAGGCATAGCCCAACCACTTAGGGAATCCTTTGGAGCCGGTTTGGGGGGCATCCGGCGTTTCCAGTTGGCGAATAAATTCTTCTTTGGCGCGGGTCAGCAAATCGGGAAAAGCTGCCTGCATGTGTACATCGTGTTGCCGTGCCCGGAAAGGACTCTCGGCGAGAGAATCGGCAAGACTTTCTATCGACATTCGATAGAGGGGATCGTTTTCCATGAGCGTTTCGATCTGGACCACATCCTCAAGGGAGGCTTCGTCCCGAAGATAGGCGACCATCAGATCAGTTGCTCGCAAGCGCTCGGTTTCATGCTCGTTAAGCGAGTTCATTCAGATGTTTTCTTAAATTTTCTTTGGCTCTGTCTAAATATCCGTGCACCTGTCCTACGCTACAATTCATTATTGTAGCAATTTCTTTATACGTCATGAGTTTTCCTTCGGGACGTCCATAGCGCAACTCGATCACCTGTTTTTGGGTGACGGTGAGTTTGCCGATGACTCCCTGAAGATGCTCCGTATTGAGGCCTTCCTGTTCGGTGTCCTCTTCTTGTTCCGGAATCGCCTCAAGAGGGATCGCAACAAAAGGATTCTTCCGCTTTTTTTGGTTCAAAAGATCGTTTTTAACAATCCTCGCCAGCCAATACTTCCAGGTGGAGTGGGGAAATTTGTCTTTGCGAAACAACTGATGCAGTTTCAGAAACAATTTCTGTAATTCTTCCTGGGGATCTTCTTTCATGCCGACGACTATGCGTGCGAGATCTCGTTGGTGTGGGGCAAGCAATGCCCAGATGATCTCACCTTGTTGCGTCTCTGATGAGGCCTTGTATTTCCCCAACAATGCAAACGCAACTTCATTTTCGGTGTCACGCTGATATCGCTTAATTAACTGGTTAATAGAATACCCGGTCAGGTCCTGGTTGTCCAGAACTGTCAGGATACCGAATAGCAAGCATACTATAAATTCTTCCACTGGGAGCAGATTATATGTACCTAATACATGCTAATAACGCAGATTATGCGATCAAGCGTATTTATTTCATTTTAATTATCGTATTTTTCAGATGTTTGTTTCATGTTGAGGCTTTTTTACTACTACTGTGTTAGGGAGATTTTAAAATTTTCCGTCTGTTTTAATCTGATTTTCAGTCTGTTTACCTAATAGACAGAGAATCCATTGAAAATGCATGGTACTCCCTATTCTTTTTCATTTTTTCTTCAATTTTTGTACCTCCTTAGCAGCCTGCTATAGCCGGATTTCGATCCGGCTAATCATTTGGCTTCGCTTTGACGAATAGGATTGGCGGACCGGAATCCGCCAATAGCCCTTGCGGGGCTAACTGTTGGGGAATAACCGCTTGTCAATCCTGTTGATCGACAAGCGGTTAATATCTTTCGTCTAACATCTTATTCATCCTTTCATTCGCTCAAACAGGAGTTTGAACCATTCGGAAAAACGCTCGGGATGAGTGGCTAATTCTACTGTGAGATCAGCCTGTGAAATATAGCGGTAGGCGGCTACCTCCTCCGAATTGATCTCTGGTAAGGCATCACTGTACCCGATAAATATATGATCCAGTTCGTGCTCAATCAGGTCATTTTCCAGGTGTGCGCGATACTGAAAACTGAACTGCTTTTCGAGCTCAGCTTTCATGCCCATTTCTTCAAATAGCCTTCGGTTTGCAGCTTCAATATCTGACTCCCCTTTCATGGGATGCGTACAGGTCGAATTAGACCATAGCAGCGCCGAGTGATATTTGTGAGCGGCGCGTTGTTGCAGCAGCCATTCTCCACGTGAATTAAAAATGAATACAGAGATCGCCCGGTGTAAAATACCCTTCCGATGTGCTTCCATTTTCTCGAAGTATCCCACTACTTCGTCTTGTTCATTTACTGCAATTACTGTATTAGCATCCATGACTCGCCTCAATTTATTGATGTGTTCATTAAATGAAACGAATTGAGGGATAATCTGTTTACCACAATTTAGTTTATTTCTCTTCCATGTGCCATACGCCGTCCCAGTCTTGTGCCGGCGGATTGTCCATAAAGTGCTCACATCTGTTGAGAAATAACTGTGTGGGGATATCTTCTGTATTCAGGCTTTGGGCATATTGAAAGGCAGCATAGGCCTGTTCAAACCCTCTATTGCGATAGTGTTCCAGCGCCGCAAAGTAGGTTTCGAGAAATTCAGAAGTTTCTATTGTCAGGGTATTTTTCCGAGAGTCGAGTACTGAATAGATTTTGGTAGGTGTTTTTTTCCCTTTTACCCGAATGGTATCTACTTCTCTGCAGAAAAAGTGCGCTGCTGCATCGGCATAGGTCGTTTCGCAAATGAGGATATTTACGCCATACTTTTTGGTCGCACCTTCCAGGCGGGAAGCCAGGTTGACGGGATCCCCGATGACGGTATATTCAAATCGCTTTTCGGAGCCAATATTTCCCGATACCACTTGTCCGGTACTGATGCCGATCCCCATGCGCAAGGGCAGTTTATCTTCTCCTACCCGTTTGGTGTTCAAGAGGTCAAGGCTGCTATACATATTGAGTGCAGCATGAATGGCATTAACCGGGTCCTTTGAGTTGACATACGGAATCCCAAATACCGCCATGATGGCATCGCCTATGAATTTATCCAACAGGCCATTTGACTGGAAAATGCAATCGACCATGGAATGGAAATACTCATTGAGCATGGCTACAATTTCGTTTGCACCCAATTGCTCCGTCAGGCTGGTAAAGCTGCGAATATCCGAAAAGAGGATGCTGCATTTTTGAGCCCGGCCATTCAGCAAGGAAAGATCATCTTTATTCATGACCTCTTTGACCAGGTGTTGCGGCAGGTACCGACTGAGGTTCTCTCGTACCCGTTTTTCCTGTGTGATATCATCGAGCACGCTCACTGCGCCGATATTACCTCCATTGATATCCTGCATCGGAAGGGCATTGAGGTTGAAAATCAGGCGTTTATTGTTTTGGAGGGGCGCGCTAATGTCATATTCTTCGTATTTCCTACCGGTTTCAATAACCTTTTCATTGGATTGAAAAATAGGGGCGTATTTCTCTTCTAGTTTTTGGTAATGCTTGCCGAGGAAGTCTTCCGGCTTGATGCCAATCATTTTACAAAAGCTTTTGTTGACCGTCTTGATCGTTCCTTTTTTATCGACTGTGATAATGCCGCTGCTGAGGTTTTGAATCAGGTCATCCAGATAGTTTTTCATCCGATTGATCTCATCGAAGAGTTTGGCATTCTCGATGGCGATACTGGTCTGGGCAGCAAATCCATTCAAAATCCAGAGATCCTGAATCGAAAATTCCCCTTCTTTCTTATTGATGACCTGAATGACGCCCAGTAATTTTTTATTTGCATTCAGCACGGGCACACTGAGGATAGATTTAGTTGTATATCCTGTTTTTCGATCTGAAGTATTGTCAAAGAAGGGATTTTGATAGGCGTCATTGACGATGTAGGGCTCTTTACTTTCGGCTACCATGCCGACAATTCCTTTACTGATGGGAATCCGGATTTCTGTATCTTCAAGGCCTTTGGCGAATTTGGTCCAGAGCTCGTTCTTCTCTTCATCTACTAAAAACAGCGAACTCCGGTCTGCCTCTACGATTCCGGAGGCTTTGTTCATGATGAGTTGGATGAGATTGTCCAATTCCAGCTCCGAGGAAATCGCAGAGGAGACTTCCAGGAGTGTCGAAATATCTTCCCGACCGCGTTTGGCGGTTTCGTACAGTTGTGCATTCTTGATAATGAGGGAAACCGTTGCCGCCAGACTGCTGAGGATGACCCGGTCATTTTCGTCAAATAGCCCCTTCTTCTTATTCAATGCCTGGATCACGCCGAGCACTTTCCCGTTGTCATCAAATACCGGCACACAGAGGAGCATTCGGGTCACAAACCCCAGAGACTTGCCATGCGACTTGCTCAAGAGGGGGTGGCGTTGTGCATCATTGATAATCAGCGCTTCGCCTTTTGCTGCTACATGACCCGCAACTCCTTTCCCCATGGGAATGGAAATAATGGTATCTGTCAATCCCTGGGCAGCCAGGGTTTGCAGGGTGTTGGATTCATGATCCAACAGGAAAAATGAACTTCTGTTCGCATTGACCGCGTTGGAAATATTTTCCAATACGGTGCTGATCTCCCGGAGTACGATATTGTCTTTAGTTTCCATATTAACGCTGAGTTTAATGAAAAGAAGAAAGTGGAAGAGAATATGGATACCTGTGTTATACTTCGCTGCCCCCTTCTCCTGTTGAGAAAATTCCTAATACATCTAAAGCTAGCGAATTCCCCTATCCGGAAATCCCCTCTTCAGCGTTTTGGCAGGTTTCTCAGGGATTCTGTCGGGTTTGTCAGGGTG
>CAYGTH010000197.1:0-12834 GCA_964352745.1 uncultured Bacteroidia bacterium | reverse complement strand
CGTTGGCTTCTTCATCGCCGACCCGCCTCGTTTGGAATCCATGGATTTCATTCCCGTCAATCGAAGATCAATTCGCAGGGGTTCGAGAGGTATCAGCAAGGTATTCTCTTCCATCTAAAATCTGACGTCTGGCATCTATCTGTCTTTTTACAAACCTTCCAGCAATTCAAAGACCTTTTTCTTTGCATGGACTTGAGCGGCCTGGTCTCCTTCCGCTGTTCCGCCAAATTCAAATGTGTAGGACTTGCCCTCAATCATCATTTGGCTGGTCCGGGTAGCTGCTGTATTGTCTGGGTTGCCGGAAACCTGGTGGCCCGCCTGCTCATATTGAATGTTTTCAAATGAAAACCGGAACTTGTGGGACTTTAATCGCGCTTCTATCCGGTTGGCCATTTCTGCGGAGGGCCACACCTGATCGTCTTTTCCGGAAAACAGAAGGATCGGCCCCTGCACCTGTTCAACTGGAATGGGGCCCAGGTCATTCGCTTCTGGTAGGGATAAACCCTGTTCCCAATAGGCTAATGTTTGGATGTGGGACGAACTGCCGACTGTAATCTTTTCCATCGGCACATGGTGAATCCCCTCTCCCTGGTAAGTCCAGGAGTGTTTTATCGTATCAGAACTGAAGGGCATGACGGTGTTGGACCAGGCAACCGAACTCGGCGCATAGGCAATCACGCCATGAATATGCTTCGGAACAGTAGCGGCAAGGACCAGGGCAAGTTCTGCATTTCGGGAGGCACCCATTACGAGGATCTGATCGGGATTTACTTCGGATTGTGTGCGGAGCCAGTCGATTGCCTGCTCAAAATATTCCAGTGGAATCTCTTCTGGCAATGCGGGAAGGCCTTCTCTCCCATAATAGGGCAATGACAGCCCCACATATCCTTTCTTTGCGAATTCAGATCCCCAGTAGTCCCCCCATTGCCCGCCTCCAATTATCACAACTGTCGGTCTGTTTTCTACCTCAGGGGCGGCAAAAAAGTTTGCCTGAAATCCATTTTCCTGGATTGCTCTGGGTCTGATACCATCAAATAAGAGGCTATCCAATAGGAAATAACCGCCGATCAAAAGGGTCAATATTCCAAGCAAGAGGAGGGGCGTTCTATTTCGTTTGCTACTCATTTCCTGCATATTATCCCAGCAGTGCCTGTTCCTGATCGATTAATCCCTGTAAAATGCGCATTTCCGCATCAGTCGGCATGACCAAAGGAGCACGGACATCTCCCGCGCTTTTGCCAATCAGGTGAGCACCCGCTTTTATCAGGCTGACAGCATAGCCGGATTTTCGGCTTCGCAGTTGAATAAAGGGAATAAAAAATGCCTGAATAATTTTCTGCACGCTCGCAGTATCTCCAGCCCGTAACTTTCCATAAAAATGCTGGGCCAGCCGGGGGACAAAATTGAAGACAGCAGAGGAATAGGTATTTACACCAATAGAGAGATAGGCTTCTGAAATGATTTCTGCAGTAGGGGCACCTCCGATATAGGACAAGCGATCGCCTACTGTTTTGATGATCATATTGAGCTCCTGCATATTGCTGGTGCCATCTTTCAGTGCGATGAAATTTGGGCAGACATCCGCCAGTTGTTGAATGTAGTCGCTTGACAGAATCCCATTTGCCCGATTGTAATAAATGACGGGCAAGTCAGTGTTGTCCATGATCGTTTTTGCATAGGCAAATACGCCGTCTTCCGGGCATCCGGTCAGGTAGGGCGGCATGAGCAATAGGGCATTGACTCCCGCTTTCTCTGCAATTTTGGCAAATTCAATGGCCTGTGGGATACTCCTGCCCGTGCTGGAAATGACGGGAACGGCTTCCTGTACCGTCTCTGTAGCGACTTCGACGACCTGTTGATATTCACCTGCTGACAAGGAGAAAAATTCGCCGGTTCCGCCTGCTACAAAAATGGAAGATACCTGATGGGTCAGAAACCAGGCCACACGGTCTGCAAAGCTGGTGGGGTTGAAGTTTCCGCTTGCATCCATGTCGGTAATCGGGAACGAAAGTAATCCGTCTTCCAATGCGGATTTGATAGTTGGGGTTGATAGTGCCATGGTTGATCGTATTTGGAGTAAAGGGGGCTGAATTTCGTTTGGAGAATCTTTGATGCGCATTAAAAGGGTGCGCCTCTTAACAAAAAGAGGAACAGCCCTTCATTTTTTATCTGTAAGCCAGCGACTTTTGGGTACGCTTGACGTCTTGTTGTTTCAAAATGGCAGAAAACCCTCCTGCGGAAGAAGGCCCTTGCTATTTGATAGGCAGTAGCCCAACATCTCTGTATTCAACTTCTATCCTATTCGTTTATTCGCAGGACCAATATAGCGTCTTCCCACCTCCCGGGTGGGACCATTTCCCTGATTTCATTGGGCTTGAAACTCCCTGCCTCCTCTTGCTGGCCATCGCGGGGATCAACCCAATGGGCTGTAGCTGTCTGGGGCAATATGTTTTTGAGGGTCGCCTGCGAGTTATTAGAAAAATACACGAGGGCCATATCATCAGTCGCCAGCCGGACCGCGACTTTCATACTGTCGCCTTCTCCTGCCAGGCCCTGTATCATACTCGTATCCGGTATCCAACTTGACCACTGATGATCGTGTAAAAATGCCTTCGCTACTGTTGCAAACTGAATGGCTCCGGGAAAATCAAGGGCTTGTTCCCAGGTATATCCACAAGCGTAATCTGCGCCGATGCCTCGCATCGGCCAAATCGGTGCCGCCCCATAGGTATGCCCTGCTCCGCCTGCAAAGAAGGTGTGGTAAATCTGCCGACGCGTCTTAAGCGGTGTAATCCAACCACATTCAACCCCATAGGACCCAAACTCATACGACCCCTCCAGAAAGAGACTGGGTTGAGTGGGGGCGTCCAATTGGTATTCATCCCGCATCACAGGATAGACCCGATCCAGTTCGCCCCAGACTTCAACTCCGTTTGCAGTCATCCAGGCGTCCTCATGAAACCACTCCGAAGAATTGACAGAAGCGGCTCCGTCAGGGTGATAGGTCATAAACAGCTCGTTCCAGGCGGGATGAGCTTCATTCCAGGCAGGCTGTTGCCCGGTTACGCCCCGGGCGATGCCTTCCGCCATTGCCCGGAAGATATCTCTCATGTCCCAATCCTCATACTCCTTTCGGTGATTATATCCCTTTCTATGAGCCTTGGCATCGCCTCCCAGCATCCAAAGCAGGTGCGGCTCTTCCTGATAGCGTTTTCCCAGAAAGATTCCATAGGTCTTCGCTTCCTCAGCTGTGAACTCCTGATGTGCGCCTTCAAATTGTGGTGTGATATAGGCGCGTCCCCAGCAAGGTAGAAGGCCCAGATACATATTTCTTTTCTTTATGGCTTCAATGATATAGTCAACATGGTCCCAATAGTCATTGGGCGCCTCCGGACTTCCTCCTGCTACAAGCAATGGTCTGGCAGTATTGGGCGAATTGGGTTCTCCGACAAAGGGTCGATGGCCATAGGCATTGGCGGCATTGTGAGGACCATTGTCAAGGCCACTGCCGTGTGGATACCAAAATACCACCGACTGAATTACGGTAAACCCGAGTTGTTGCCGGTTGTCGAGGTAGTGATCAACCTCTTCTCGGGTAAGCTGTTGGAACATGCCCCATCCCGTATCTCCTATCCAAAGAAAGGGGGTGCCGTCTTCATGCTGGATGAAGTGTTGGTTGGTCGATACTTCCAGCTTGCCATGTTGCTGCCAGGGCGCCTGTGCCCGAACATACAATGGGGCTATCAGGATGAACCATAGAAGAATAAGTAAGCTTGATTTCATAGGAATTGGATTTCTCAATACTCAATTATGTATCTCCAGCCATCTGCTGATCCAATATAGGGACTTCCAACTCTACAACAAAGGTCCTTGTTGCTTCATTTTTTCCATAGGTGAAAAGGTATCCATCTGTATGCTTGTAAAATAACTCCAGGCGTTTTCTCAGGTTGCTGAGCCCGATTCCAAAGCTGGAAATAAAAGGCTGATGGGAAAAAGGCAGCTCTCTGGAAATGCTGTTTGTGATGGTGAATCGGATGGCTGTTGAAGTGATGTGAATCTTCAACTCAATGAATCCCTCCTGTTGATTGAGGTTGCCGTGTTTGATTGCGTTTTCAAGAATGGGGTTGAGGAGCATCGGCATAAGTCCTATCGATTGATGCGCTTCTTCGAGGGGGGAGATTGTGACAGTTCCGGGTAAGTAGGCGTGAAAAAACAGGTATTTATGGACAAACTCCATCTCTTCTTGCAGGGAAACAAATTGATTCTTTTCACATTTTTCGATGGCATATTGAATCATCCATTTCAGGTTTTGAGTGAGTTCCTGTCCCTGCTCATCCTGAGTAGTCTGAAACCTGTGGAAGATGCTTCCCAACGCATTGAATAGGAAATGCTGGTTGAGCTGCGTTCGAAGTCGCAGGTTTTCAGCCCGAAAGTACAGTTGTTCATTTTCATGTTTTGAATACCCGTCCAGCATCAGGCGCAAGATCCAGAACATCCCATATACAATCCCCGTTCCGAGTAGCATCCCAATGAGGTAAAACCATGCGTATTCTCTGAACTTTCTATAGGGCTTTTCTTCCAATACGCGGTCTTTAATAAAATCGATTAAGAGAAATTCTCTTAATTTTTCAGGATTCTCAAATCCCGCATGTTCGATTTGTTGCGCTATGTGTTCAGGGAGATCAATGTTACTTTTTTGAAAATTAGTGTAGGACCCAATGTTAATGAGATTTCTCAATACCAAATCTCTCCTCTCCTCGGTATAGCCCCAGCCCGCTTGCTCAAAGGTCTGCTCACTGATATAGATATCCAGTTGGACTCTGATTAGGAATATGAATACACCAAATACAATTGAAATAGTCAGATAGGAGATGATTTTCCGCTTATTAAACAGGTACGGGTAAATAAACCTCAAATTGGTATAAACCATAGCCGCCAGTATGATACCGTGGAGACATGACCTGAAGAAACTGATCCAGAAGTCGCCCAGGATCGATCCAAATGAAACCGTATCATAGAGTAAATACCCCATCCAGAAGATCAGGTGAAATCCCGCATCCGTTAGCCATTTAGGCAAGGTTTCTTTGTATGCTGGAGAATTCGGTTGTAGTTCCATGGGATAGGTAATTTCAAACTGACATGAAGCTCCAGGTGCCATTCTCTCCTCATATCTACCAACTACTCGCCTATGTTACCAAAATCTAGGGAGAACTGGGTTTTGTGCAGCAAAAATCTCTTATTAGTAATATAGGAAAGTATCCCTTTTGTATTGGATTAGCAATATATTGGGTTCATTAGCATAACCTAATTGAGATGGAGCCACAATTGAATAGCATCCTCATAGACGATAACCCTCAGCACCTGGCATCACTCTCTTCCCAGTTGAAGATACGGTGTCCGCAAGTCGTGGTAATTGGGGAATCCAATGATCCGATTGAAGGCTTGCAACTGATCAAGGACCTGGAACCTGATTTGGTATTTCTGGATGTAGAGATGCCCCAATTGAATGGATTAGGCTTAGCACGGGAGATTTATGCTTCGATGAAAGAAGTGCCCGAAATCATCTTTGTTACAGGATATGAGGAATTTGCCATTCAGGCTTTTGAAGTGAATGCGTGCCGCTATTTGATCAAACCCCCCAGCGACCTGCAATTGATTTCAGCAGTGGAAAAAGCCCTCAAAAACAAAGAAAATAAGTCTCCTGATAAGGCATCAAGTGGTTTAGGCAATTTACTCCAGTACCTGAGTCAACCCAAAATTTCTATTCCCACCATGCAGGGGAGTGATTTTGTGGCGGTGCAGGATATCATTCATGTAGAATCTGATAACAACCTCTCAAACTGGTATTTGGTGAATGATAAATCCTACAAGGCAGTTTCCCGAACCTTAAAGGAAGTCGAGCAAATGCTGGATTTGTATCAGTTTATTCGGTGCCACAACCGGCATATTGTCAATCCCGGTTTTATCCAGCAATATATCAAGCCCGGGTTCCTGCGGTCCGGCCCAAAAGCAGGTGGCGGGCAACTATCGCTTTCTTCAGGAGAAACCATTCCGGTATCCCGGGAAGGTCGGAACCGGCTTAAGGATCGAAAGCTGATAGGGTAATGTAGGGAGGAATAGGAGGTCGGGGGCTGTCAATAACAAAACCCAGGCCTAACCTTAGATTGGGGCTCTTTCCCCCCTGCGCGCTGCGCTTGCTGTCTCCCACGGCCCCGCACTGCTTGCCTACGCGTGGGGGACGAGGCACTGTAAACCTTCAATTGAAGCATTTCGCAAATTGCAGCCTGCCTATAACAGATAACAATAGTAAGACCCTGTTTGGGATAGGAAATTTGTTAGCGAAAAGGTCAGATTTCGGGTTTCCCGATACATCGGGATCTTCGACTCCAACCCATTTTGCGGAGAAATAGCGAGCTATTTCGAGCACAAATGGGGCAGCTCAGGTTCCGGAAGCCGATTTTTTCTAAGGAAATTAGCGTTCCAAACAGGGTCTCAGTTTGGCTTTCGCCATTTTCAACATTGTTTAGCTGCCAGATATGCTTGAAATAGGGCGAAGCCCTGTTTCCCAGTGGGAAACCATATTTGTAGCCATAAGCCCTCCCCTTTTTTGCTGTCGGGCGCTAATAGCGCTCAATCCTATTAATCAGGGGGGCCTATGGGCTACAAATATTCAGCCGCTAAGCGGCTGGGCCTTCGGCCTGATCTGAAATATCAAACATCGCCCTGTATAAGCGAGGTGTGATAATTAATCATGGGTTGGACTGATGGACATCCTCGGTAGAGTTGAACAATTGAATTGGCGAAAGTCGAACTTAGTAGATGGACAGATGTTATTCGGAATCTCCCAGCCCCAAACGAGGGGTTAAGCAAGGCAGCTGAAGATTCCGGATTGTCCGCGGAAGCTGCGCAACCTCGGACCTCCGGAATGAACGCAAGGGCGTGGAGAGCCAAATGATGATTTTATGTTAGCGCCGTCCCTAAGTTCATTTTGCTTGACCCCTTAGCCATTCTCCCCCGCTATCCTACCAATCTCCAGCCCATTCTCCCAAAATCTCTTTTGAGGTAGGGAATAAGGATAGCAGGTGAGATATTCGTAACATCGGATGATAGGTCGCATGACAAACCGATTCAGCCCATGAAAACGATTATCAGCATCATTTCTCTGTCCCTTTTGGTCCTGATCCTGCCTGCACAAGATGCCGGATGGGTACCGAAGAAAAATAAGGATGGGATTCAGATCTTTTATCGAGAATCTTCTGAGAGCGACATCAAAGAGTTGAAGATCGTTACCCAGGTGTCCTGTTCTTTATCTGCAGCAGTAAGTGTGATCAACAACATTGATGAAATGCCTTCATGGGTGTATAAATGTTCGGAAACTGAAGTCCTCCAAACGGAATCCGAATCTCATTTTACCTTTTCTAGTGTAACTCAATTTCCGCTATTTTTCTCGAATCGGGAGTTGGTACTTACCTGTACTACCTATCAGGATAACAATTCCCTTGAAGTGTATTCTCGATGCAGCAATGCTGATGTAGCAATTTATCCTCACAAACAAAAAAATATCAGGATTGATCCCGCGATTTCTAATTGGAAATTTACGCCTAAGCCGGGAGGCATTATTACCGCGGAGTATTATTTACTGGCTGATCCGGGAGGTAGTATTCCAGCCTGGTTGGTGAATATGGGACTCGATTATGGCCCCGTCCGAACGATCAAAAAGTTCAAAAAAATGGTTCAATCGACCGACTATAAATACGAATCCTTATCCTATATCACAGAACCCTGACCTGAGTAGGAGAGATTTTAGCAGGAAGTATCAAGACAATATCTTGATCCTCTTATTTCTTTCCTCTTATTTCTTTCCTCTTATTTCTTTCCTCTTCCTTCTTTCATCTAACCTTCTTATGTAGAGACTGTACCCATTCATTCATTTCTAATTCTATCACTATGTTTTCATGTTCAATGAAGCAGGGATTTCATGTCCTTTTCGTATGTGCACTTATCGTTTTATTTGCTTGCTCCAAGCCTGAAGATGCGGCTGAGATCATCGATGATCTGACACCCCCAGGTTCGGCCTTAGATCCTATTGGCGACCAAATCATTGCGGCAGGGAAACTGGCCACAGACGGCCCCGTGAATCCAGAGCCGGTTTTAGACCTGGCCGATCAGCCAGATACAACTGCTATTCAGTCTGACCTCGGGCTCTCCAACTGTGTCTCTCAGCAATATTCTGCCTATCAGGTTCGGGAACTGACAGGGATGATGAGTTCTGACGCGACCTCCAATGTGATCTTTCCCGGTGCCTTGATACAAGGAGAATATTTTGAGGATGGGCAGTTTGTGCCGATTACCATTCCCAAGTCCGGGGGCAACCTTATTCTGGAAGGGCTTTCGGGAAGCCTTGAAAAAACAGCATATGCTGACACCTACACCTTTGGCGAAGTAACCCAGCAGATCTCAAACTTACTGAGTGGGCCCGCTCAGGCCACCGTTGCTGACTTTACGCACAGTGTCAAAGAAGCAGGCTCAAGAGAAGAATTCCTGTTTAACATAGGGCTGGATGGGAGATATGGCCTCTCCAAAATAGAATCTCAACTGGAAATCTCTCGTGCTCATGAAGAAAATACCGTCATTCTTGAGTTTCGACAGGTTTTTTATAAGATCTCAATTGAGAATCCGGAGACGATGTATTCGATGTTTCGGGATGGAGAAGATGCGGAAGATCCGGAAGATCAGATTTCCGCTGGAAATCCTCCCTTATATGTCTCCAGCGTTTATTATGGGCGGCAGATATTCTTCAAAGCCGTTTCTAATCACAGCACAGAAGATATCAAAGCCAGCCTCGAAGGCTCCTATCAGGGCTTGACAGGATCCGTGGAACTGAGTTCAGGATTTACCTATAGCGAAGTACTCAATTCGTCTGAGATCTCCTATATCGTCAGGGGAGGAAGCGCGGAGGTGGCCTCAACTCCTATCAACTCCGATGATATGTATCAGGCAGTATTGGATGTGATCACAGAAGGGGCAACCTGGTCCCAGGCCAACCCCGGAGCCCCCATCGGATTTGATCTGAAATACCTGAATACCCGTGCCCCGGCCCGCATGGCATTTACAGCAGATTTTCTCCGCAAGGGATGTACCTTGAATCCTGTACCTGTAACTCAATACGATGTCGAAGTGACAAAAATAGTCTGTATTGATTGCGAACCTTTTTGGGAAAATGAAAATGGATCGGCAGAATTTGATATAGATGGGTATATCAGTTCCAACAGAAACCCGAATCGCCAACATCTCGACCTTGACATCAGTGGAGTTCCGCTGATCAATGGAGAAAAGACATATGCTGATAAAAAAGTCAGGCTTTCATTCGAAGACCCGAGGCCAGGTGATTATATCAAGCTTTCAGCAGTCGTAACGGAGCTGGACAATACCAGTAATGATAGTTTTGGCCAGAAGGACAAGACTATCTACCTCGATGATTTTCCAGATGGGGGAGGGTTCTCCCTGTACTACTCCATCGGCAGCGGCGGCGATAATCAACGGGTACGGCTTTGGTTCAGGATCACGAAAGTGCCTGAATAAGCCCTCCTGATTGTCGAGGGAAAATGGCTGATAACTCAGCTGATAAATGGCTCCTTTCTGTCTGTGGGACAGGGAGGGGCCATGTTTGGTTAGACCTCTTGTCCGAAAGTCAGTAAGTTGTTATCAGGATCCAATAAGGAAAATTCTTTTTGTTGCCAGGGCTTGACAGTCAATTTGCCGTTTGGGTGGATCGCTACCTTGTTGTCCTGCAGGGACTGGTACAATGCATCAATTCCATCGGTTCGGAATAGACCTGCCCGTAGTTTTCTTTCGGGTTCAGCGCTTTGAAAATAAAAAAGTGAAGTTGGAGGCTGTCTTTTTGGCCCATCAGGTAGCCATCATAGTCTGCACTGCCAGATTCCCGAAAGCCTAATTTATCGACATAATAGGCTCGGGTTAGGGCCTTATTCCGCATAGGTAGTTTAGGATGGATAGCTGTTAGCATGATTGGGAGTGATCAATGAATGGACAGAAAGGGAATAGTATCTATCGCTTCTAAAGCCTGTTTTTATAGAGTTCGTTTATTTATTAATTCTGGAATTTTCATTGTTAACCATTTTATAGCATATCCCAAAATGGCTATCCAGGCAATTGAAGTTAGTACTCCTTTTAATACAGTAAATGTACTGGATAAAAGGACAATCGTTTCGGATATATCAATTGATTTTGAAATCATTAGCATAACACAAATGTTTTCTGAATAATCAAATATCATCGCCAGGAATGGAATAACGATTACTATTGATGCCACTTTACTTTTCGTTTCTGTTATGTTAATGAGGCGAAATAAAAGGCTACTTAAGAACAGGGCCAATAGAAAAGGATAAAACAGATCTAACAAGGATAATTGCGGAAAAAGGTAAAGGTCTCTAGTTTGATCATTCAAGCTATTCACTATTGATTCTGCCGTAGAAACCGAATACCCAAAAGGTTGGAGGTCAAAGGCTTTATTTCCGATTTGATCATTTATCACCGGGAAAGTATATATCATCATCAGAAGCAAGACAAAGTGACTGGCAACAAATGAGATACAAATTTTCGGTATAGAGGAAGCCTTTAGCAGTAAGGAAGTTAACATTGACATTAGGATTGTTTTGATTAGCAATCAAAAGTGGTCAATTCATGAGGGGATTCCATTAACAAATGATAAGCGTTAAGATTGTGTTCTTAACCTACTTAAAGAAATAGGGGTTATCCCTAAATATGAAGCTATGTCAGAATGGGGTACGAGGTTTTCGATATTCGGAAAATTATTTCTCAAAAGCTTCAACCGATCCTTACCTTTAAGGGAAGCCAATGCTATTTCTTTTTGAACCTTTTCCATGAGTTCATTTCTTAATACCGTATTTCCGAAATGCCTGATTTCAAGATCTTCAATCATTAATTTTTCGAACGCTTCAGCATTGATAGTTGCTATCCTGACATCGGTTAACGCGCGTATATTCATAATCGATTTCCCCGCTTTATTTCTTGTTGTGCTGGGAGATATTATCGAGCCTGACATAAAAAATGAAATCGTTACATCTTCTCCTTCTGGTGTGTAGAGAAAACTCTTACAAACTCCCTCAATCAGAAAATATTCGAGATTATTATTGTGCCCAACGGTGGTTATCAGCTCTCCCTTTTTTACAGGAATGTATTCAACTAATTCATTGATTTTTCCTATTGATTTACTTGAAATAGGGGATACAGAATAAATAATAGAACTAATCTTATCGTACATTTTGGCAAGGTATATTGCGCTCTACCTGAGCAAGGTATTTTCTACATCGGATAAGTGAGGCTGCAAAAAAGCAGGCTAAACGAGCTGATAAACCAGTATTTTCTTTTCTTTCCCCTTCACGCTTACCTCCCCCCAGGGCTTTGTTGAAACCAATCCTTTGACTTTGTTATAAATAGTTTCGCTTACCAGAATGGTATCCGAAAGATCTGAAGTCAATGATTCAATCCTTTTTGCAGTGTTAACAACATCTCCTGTAATAGCATAGGTAAGTCTATCATCAGAACCAAGGTTTCCGGCAATTATGGGACCATAGTTTAGTCCCATTCCTACGGTTAATCCTTCAGGTAAAACATCCTTTATCTCCCTGTTTATCTCCTCCAGCTTTTTTACCATTTCTATCGCACAATATGTGGCTGAAATTTCAGGATCTTTGATGGGAAGTGGAGCGCCAAAAGTGACGAAAATTTCATCCCCCGTAAATTGATTGATAACTCCATTATGCATTTTTATCACCTCTGTCATCTTAGCGTAATACGTGTCCAGGATTCGTACTACCTCTGTAGGGTTCAGGTTCTCCACCATCGGAGCAAATTTTCTAATATCACAGAAAAGCAATGCCACATCCAACTTGACGCCTTCTTTAATGTCTTTTTTGGTATTAGAGAGTGCTTTTTTTACGACCGACTCTGGAACATATTTTATAAACAGGGCTAAGATTTTTTTCTGCTTTTCTGTCAAAGAATGGAGTTTGGTATTAGCTCTTTCGATTTCCTCTATCCGCTTTAATTCTCTTTTTCTCGATTCCTTAAGCCGTTCCTCAATCTTTACCTTTTCCGTTATATCAGTTTGAACAGCCAGCAACTGATCGAGTTTTCCATTTTTATCAAACACTGGGGCAATAGACCATTCCATAAAAAATTCAGTTCCGTCCTTTTTATAATTAATTGTCTTTCCTTCCCATACTTCTCCTCTGTCAATAATACTTCTTAAGTTTTTAAAGATACTCAAATCGGTTTTTTCGCCCTGTAGAATTCTAGGATTTTTACCGATAATTTCCTCTCTACTCCAACCTGTCATTTCTTCAAAAGCTTTATTGACATAAATGATATAAGGTCCGGGAAGGTCTAGCTCCGGAACTGTTATCAATACACTTTGAGTCATTGATTCCAGCAATAGCCTCGATTCATTTGAATTTGATGGTAGATTACTCATTGATGATCCAATTTATCAGTTTTGGAGCTAATAATCCTAGTGCATTGGGAACCAAGTTCTAAGACCATGTTTGGGACAGGAAATTTGTTAGCGAAAATGCTGGATTTAGGGTTCTGACAAGCCATTTCACACAGAAATAGCGAGCTATTTCGAGTAAAAATGGCGAAGATCAGGTTCCTGAAGCCAGTGTTTTCTAAGGAAATTAGCGTTCCAAACATGGTCTAAGCCATTTTTTATTTTACCTTCTTCCCACTTTTTTAATAAAGTGGGGCAAAAATCGCAGCCAATACCAGCCCTGCAAGCCGCGCCGACTCCCG
>CAYGTH010000196.1:0-12835 GCA_964352745.1 uncultured Bacteroidia bacterium | reverse complement strand
CAAATCAGCTGCTCTGGCCCACTGAGCTACACCGGCAATGATGCATTTCGCACACCAGAAAAGGCCCATCTGCAAAAAGCCCTGCAAAAGTAGAAAAGTTAATTAGACAAATCAACCACACAGGGATTTTTTTTTGCCACTTATCCAAAATGGATAAGATTATCCTTTCTTCAACTCCTTAATTCTGGCTTTCTTACCTATTTTTTCTCTCAAATAGAAGAGACGAGCCCTTCTTACACGCCCTCTTCTTAATACCTCAACTTTTTCAAGGCTAGGAGAATGAACAGGGAAAATTCGCTCTACGCCAACTCCTCCTGAAATCTTCCGCACTGTAAAAGTTTCGGTAGCTCCCTCTCCTCTTCTTTGGAGACAAACACCTTTATATTGCTGTACGCGCTCTTTGCTTCCCTCAGTAATCCGAACATGCACATTCAAGGTGTCACCAGCCTTGAAATCGGGCATATCATCACGAGCGTACTGGGCTTGTACCAATTTTACTAAGTCTTCCATTTCTTCGTTTTTGTAAGACGGACTGCAAAATTAAGGGATATATTTGACTCCCCCAAACAACCATCGAAAGTTTTTCACTAACTCATAAAAATAGTTGGGTTCAGTTAGTCCAAATCCATCAAATCTGGCCTCCTAAGGCGCGTTTTCTCGATAGATTGTTCTTCCCGCCAATCAGAAATTTTTTTTGCATGACCCGACAAGAGCACTTCCGGGACCTCTAATCCTTCGAAAGTAGCTGGCCTGGTGTAAATGGGAGCATCCAACAAGTTGTCCTGAAAGGAATCCATCAATGCTGAGGACTCATCCCCCAGCACTCCTGGCAAGAGCCGGCCAATTGCATCAGTCAGGACCAAAGCGGGTAATTCTCCCCCCGACAAGACATAGTCTCCAATAGAGATCTCACGGGTGACTAACAAGTCCCGCGCTCGCTGGTCAATTCCTTTATAATGTCCTGCAATCAAGATGAGGTTTTGCATAAGGGACAACTCATTGGCGATCCTTTGATGAAAAGGAGTTCCATCAGGCGTCAGGAAGATGACCTCGTCATAGGTACGGGCCGCCTTGAGATGTCCCACACATCTTGCGATCGGTTCTATCATCAGTACCATTCCAGCTCCTCCTCCATAGGGATAATCATCGATTTGGCCATGCTTTAGCAAGGTATAGTCTCTCAGATCATGGATGTGTATTTCCAACAGGTCTTTATCCCGTGCTCGCATTAGAATACTATGGGAAAGTGGACTTTCTAATAGAGCGGGCACACAAGAAATAATATCTATTCGCATGAGATTAAGAAATAATATAAAATCAATGCTGAACACGCAACAGGGTTTCTTTCTTCAACACTACTTCCAATATGCTATTTAAACACCATTCCTGGCCTCATCTGGGATAGCATTCACTAACCCCACACCTGTTGCACCTATTTAATCAAATATAGCCTTATATGAACCCTCATTTTTGACAATTCAATAAGGAGGCTAGTATTCAATTAATAATTTTGCAAAAAATGGGGATTGGGTAAATTATTTTTTATTTAATCCATAAAAAATAAGGTGTTATATTGAAGCAATGATAAAAATTAAATATTTTTGTTAAAATATTTGCAATTTAATTCCAGGCCTCCTACCTTTGATTCAACAACCAATCACTGTAGGGTGATGAAATTGGCAGCCATACCCTCTTGTCGCGGGGGTGGGGGTTAGGGACAAAGTCCGACTTGTCGGAGCTAACCACCTCGTGAAGGTTCGAATCCTTCCCCTACAGCTTTTAACGTTTTATCCTGATACGAATAACCCCTCAATTGAGGGGTTATTTTTTATATCGATACTTTCTAATTCTTTTTCAGCAGCCGGGTTTTACTTCTCAACTCCTTCGACTTCTTCCAATTGGAGAATTTTAATCGGCCTTTTCAAACTCTCTTCCAGGGAAATAAAGGTCTCAGTTCGCTGAATACCCTCTATCCGTTGAATTTTCTCATTCAAAACAGATCGTAATTCCCGCGTATTCTGACTGATGATCTTCAAAAAGATTCCATATCGTCCAGTCGTATAATGAATCTCCGTAATCTCGGGAATGGATTGGAGTTCTTGTGCAATCTTATTGTAGAGTGATCCTTTTTCTAAAAACATCCCGACAAACGCACAAATATCATATCCCAGCAGGCTGGCATCAATCTCAAGATGAGAACCTTTTACAATCCCCATAGCGATCATTTTCTTCATTCGCACATGCACAGTTCCTCCAGAAACAACCAGCTCTTTTGCAATTTCAGTATAAGGCATTTGAGCGTTCTGCATCAGCATGGACAAAATTTGCAGGTCCAGCTTATCTACATCTACATTTGCAGGCATATTTCTATTCGATTTTGATTCTAGCTTAAGTCCTTGACGGGGGCATTAAATATACTGATTCTCCAGCATACTCGCTATTATTCCGAATCAGGAACTATTAGGATTCCAGTATTTCCCGCTTTAAGCGTTGTTCGGAATCTTCTACTTTCTTCTGAATATCTTCTTTATCTCGTGCCACTTCACGCCGAAACTGGTCCAACTCCCGCTTAATTTTATTCTCTTCTACTTCTCTCGTCTTAAGTGCATTCATCATTCCCTGCTCTGCAATAGCGGTATTGGTACGACCAGTAGCAATATCGAATTTAAGCTGGAATATCTGAGCCGGGATTGAGATCAATGCCCTGAGTACATCAATTGGCGTTTTCATAATCGCCAGTGCAGAACTTGGGTTTTGTACACTGATCTTATTGGGGTACCCTGCATACAGGGGGTCATCCTCAAATCCAAAGGTCATCGAGAAGGTACTCTCTACAAAGCTAGCTGTGGGAATTTCCACAAAATTAATGACCTTAGGATGCGGGAAGCTCAGTAATTTTTGCATGATGGAAGTTTTGTTTTTGAACAAAACCTCAAACGGAGCTACCGGACGGCAATAAACGCCAAATCGATTCTTACCAAAATCAACGGAGGACTCTTCGGCTGCCTTTCCAAATGGTCGAATAGAAACTGTAAATCCCGCTTTCAAGGATTCCAAATCCGCATTCACCTCGGCAAGGCTCTCCTCATCGAAGGGATCAAAAGTCCTGTCATAAGCAATTGCAGGCGCCCCGTCTCCTCCACGCGTTCCCGTTCCAACCCCTGCCAGGGCTTTTGCCGCTTCTACGCCCAAATCCCCAATAGCTCGAATGACCTCACCCGTTTCATCTTTAATCGTAGTGGAAATTTCTTTTAAGAAGCCTTCCTTGGTAAAGGAGACATCTATTTTGTCAGAGGTAAATGCATTTCCGTTATACCGCAGGAAATACCGATGTTCTGAATCTGGAACTATTACAACAGAACAAGTCGGCTCCTGCCCCGCTGCGAGGGTAAGTCTTAATAAACCTTTAGGCAAATGGTAATAAGGAAGGTTGCCTTCTTCGGCAAATCGGGTGGACGTTAGGATGTTTCTGGCCATATCTTCTGAGTAGCGTACATAATTCAGACGTGGGCGACAATTTACAAAAATTCATGAATCAACATGAGATTTTACAATTTATATATTTTTCGCTCAAAGTCACACATATATTTGCTTATCTGACAGGAATCAACTCACAGCGAAATAAAGTACTGTCGCCCCAGATTCTAAGCAGATAAGGTGACCTTCTCCCGTTATCGGCTGTCTCAATATCAGATATCCAGAATTTGGTTTATTGCCATAAATAAATAAGCTGGTATATTTACCCACACAACCCAGACATTATGTTTTACATTATTGGCATTGGCCTATTTCTCCTTAGCGGCTTAGTCCGTTGGCGTTTCACCTCTGTTATGAAGCAACTTTCCCGAATCGGGACCAATTCGGGCCTTACAGGCAGGGAGGTTGCGGAGCAAATGCTTCGGGATTATGGCATTCACGATGTACAGGTAATTTCTGTAGGCGGTCAGCTGACCGATCACTACAATCCTCAGAAAAGGACCGTCAATTTAAGTGAGGCTGTTTTTAACGAAAGAAGCATTACAGCGGCAGCGGTAGCTGCGCATGAGTGTGGGCATGCTGTTCAGCACGCGACCCAATACGCTTTCCTCCAGTTTCGGTCTTCACTTGTTCCGGTTGTGAGCATCGCATCGAAATACAGTATGCTTGTGATTCTCGGGGGTGCATTTGTCATGCAAATGTTTCAAACACCACTGGTATTACTCATCGGAATTGCCATGTTTGCCGCAGGAACCGTTTTTAGTTTTATCACCCTTCCAGTAGAGTTTGATGCAAGTAAGCGGGCTCTTGCCTGGTTACAAAGAAGTGGTATCTCACGAGGAGAAGAATATGAGCAAGCGCAAAAGGGATTGCGCTGGGCGGCAATGACCTATGTAGTTGCTGCGTTGGGATCCCTGGCTTACCTCTTGTACTATATCAGTTTGTTTATGGGGCGTCGGTAACTTATCGACACCTGCTTTCCTGCGCTATGTTTGTCTCTGATTAATTCATATGACTGGCATAGCGCATTTTTTTTTCGAAGGAGCGCATCGCCTGATAAATCTGATCCATAATCAATACCCGGACATTTTCCCGAAGCAAGAGTCGATTGGCCGGATAAGGATACGTCCGGTTAGACAAGAAGATATAGACCAACCCCTCAGCCGGATCTACCCAGATTGCCGTCCCGGTAAACCCTGTATGCCCAAATGTTGCCGGCGAACAGGCGTCTGAAACGGGAGAAGGTCGGCTGGAAAATATTTCTGGTTTATCCCAGCCCAGTCCTTTCCGACTATTTTGTATCTGTTGACGGGTAAATTTGCGAATCGTAACGGGTTTGAGGAATACCTGCGATCCAAATCGTCCTCCATTGGAAAGCATCGTGGTGAGCTTTGCCAGGTCATAAATATTGGAAAACAAACCGGCATGTCCTGCAACGCCTCCTAACAAAGCAGAAGCCTGATCATTTACATACCCTTGAATAATGGCATGCCTCCAGATAGTATCGGCTTCTGTCGGCGGACAAAACTCAGAACGGCCCATCCGATGAGGGTTGAAGAAAGTATGGTCCATTCCCATGGGCTTGTAAAAAGTGCGATTTACATATACATCAAGAGGTTCCTTGACAACTGCCTCCACAACTTTAGCCAGGATAATCAAGCCAACATCAGAGTACCTGACCCGGGTTGTCGTTCGTGGCTTTAAGGCCTTTACGCGGTTCCAAAGGGAGTCGCTAATCTCGGGAACAGCGAATAGTCCGGGAGCAACCGGCATCGTGTGCATCGGTGTAGGCACATAACTATATAGTTTTGTGCTCAGTATTTTTCTTCGTGGGTCGGAGTAGGTCTCGGTATAATACGGGATCCAGGCGGGGAGTCCCGCATTGTGCTGCAACAGTCGCCGGGGCGTAAGCGTAGCAAGGTTCGTTCCCTTGAGTTCTGGCAGGTAGGTAAGCAGCGGCTCGTCAAGCTTGAGTTTATTCTCATCATACAAACGCATAGCGCAGAGGGTAGTGGCAACCACTTTTGTCAGGGAAGCGAGGTCATAGGTGTACAAAAGTGGGTCTATAGCCCTCCCTTCATTCCCATACCGATTCTTCCCAAAACCTTTTTCATAGATAATCTGATTATTGCGAGCCACCAAAATGGCGCAGCCCGGCATTGCCATTCGTTGTATATAATGATTCGTAATCGAATCAATACGGGCCAGTACTCCACTGTCCATGCCCTGATCTTCTGGTGCAGAAAAACCAAATCGAATCGGTTGATCGATCACAAAACTCATTCCCTCCCAAAAATCCGGGGAAGCTGTTACCGGCAAGGCTCCATCTACTCGAATCCCTCCAAAAATCGCCATAGCTGCTGCCCGTTGGGCATCTTCTCCTCCTTCATATGCCACCACAACAGCCTCCTCTTTCCCAAAGTTCTTTAAACTATAAGGGTTTCCAAATACTGTGAGAATGGTTTCTGCCGGAGTCTGGTCCAGGTCATCGAGTAAACGCCTCGTTTCAGAAGAGACGCCAAAATTATTACTGGCGCGATGATTCATCCCGAACAAGCCAACAATCACCGTATTATAGGAAGACAGTTGACGCATCATCCGCTCCCGTTCCGCTCCCGTAAATCCGGAAGCGAGGTAAAACCGGGAGATATCTCCGTATTTTTCTAATGTTTTGTCAAATGTATTATTGGGTTTTCCGCCTATCTGGACAAGGGCGATTTTTCGATCTTCCAACCGCCGAAGCGGTACCAATTCCCGATCATTTCTGGCCAGGGTAATTGCGGCTTCGAAGAGTTTCCTTCTCAACTGTCGTGCAGGTTCGGAATTCAACTTAGCCTCCAGATTTTTGGTGGACAAAGGGCCCTGTCGATTCAGCCCTACCTGATATTTTGCCATCAGAATTTTGCGGACTTTTGTTTCGAGTTCCCGATCGCTTAGTTGCTGATTCTCCAATGCTTCCCGAATCACCTTTACTGCAGTAGGCACATCTTCAGAGAACAAGAGCACATCATTCCCTGCCTGCAATGCCAATAAATCCACTTCTCCTGGTTTATAATATTTGGTTACGCCTTCCATGTTCAGCGCATCTGTATAGATGAGTCCCTCAAAACCGATTTGTTTCTGCAATAAATCCCGGACAATCATCGGGGAAAGTGTCGATGCACGATTAGCTGTTGTATCGAGGGCAGGAATATTCAGGTGCGCCACCATCATGGAGGCAATACCATTTTGGGCCAGTCGAACAAATGGATAGAGTTCGAGGGTATCTAATCGCGCCCGGTCATGTGTGATCATGGGTAATCCAAAATGAGAGTCAGAATCCGTATCTCCATGCCCCGGGAAATGCTTAGCGCATGCCATTACCCCATGATCCTGCATTCCCCTACTCAGCATGATTCCTTTACGGGCTACATTGTATTTATTTTCGCCAAAAGATCGATAATTAATGACCGGATTCGCGGCATTGTTATTCACATCTACTACTGGCGCAAAATTGACGTGAATCCCGACGCCACTGAGTTGTCGGGCATATTCTTTTCCCAGTTGATATATTAGCGAATCATCCCGAATAGCCCCCAGGGTCATGTTGTAAGGGAAACTCATCGTATTTTTCAGCCGCATGCCCAATCCCCACTCCGCATCCTGAGACACGAGTAAAGGCACCCGTGCCAATTGTTGATAAGCATTCAGCAAATTAACTTGAGAAACCGGGTCTCCCTGCATCATAATCAGCCCGCCGAGTCCATATTCCTGAATCAGGTACCGAATTTCATTTATATGCCCCTGCCCCCGATTGGAATAGGCGGCAATCATAAATAGCTGCCCGATCTTCTCGTCCACACTTAAGCGCTTCATGACACTATCTGCCCACTGATACGCAGCCTGATCTTGCGGTACTTTACTCGTAACAGTTTCTCTCGAAGGTCTTTCCCCTTGTGCACTCACACAAACAGGGAGGCATATAAGTATCCAACACAAAACCCGCAACATGGTCGGGCAGTAGATTTTCATGAGATATCAGCGTAAATGGTAAAGCAGGAACAAGGAAAGAGTGAAGCGCCGGAAACAGATTTGCCAGCAATCAAAATAATCAATCCCTGTACAACCAAAATTACGAATTTTCAAGGCAAGATAAAAAACGGAGTTGCCCTTACAGCAGGAGAAACCTGCGTAAATGCATCACGTTTCATCTAATAAAAAAGGGGCATAAACTTCTATTTCAGAGCCTTTTGCCAGGCAGGCACAATAGGGATCCTCTTCAGTGAGAAATGCCCATTCGGGTCCATAGACCTTTCCGATATCCATATCCAGTTCCCAACTCTCTAACTCAAACACCTCCCAAACCGGGTGTTTGACCTGATAACAAAGCGTTCTGCCTTTGCGATCTGTCCCATAGCCCCATTCATGTTCTTTAAAATAGTGCTCTATACTATCTGCTGCAGGCTTTGAAGTGCTATTTCCGGCTTCTGCTGAAATACGGTGTCGGCTCCCTCCATACTTAAAGTCGTGCTGAAGGCTAAATTTATCCCCTGCCTGACTTCGGATACGGGAAGTCATCGGAGTTGATTCATACGGTTCATTGTATTGATTGCGTGCGACCCATGCAATTGCAGAACGAGGCACCAGCTCTTTGAGAAAGGCCACCCCTCGTTTTTCGCCACAATGCAAATAGTATCGCAGGTTGATCTCCGGGAAATTGATATGAAAGGGAATCGGAATTCCTTTGACGCGGGTCTTCAAAAAATCGAAGGCAACAATACTAACAAAGGCTGATCCTCCCTGTATATCCAGTTTGGTTCCGGCCGGCACCTGCGGCAACAGGAGATCGGGCGGTACACGGTAGGTAAGGTTGAGGAGATGAGACCAACGGGCAGTAAGAAAGGGCTTCATAGCGGGACGGGGTAGGGATAGAGTGTTCAATATACAGCAATTCCCACTAATTATTGGCTCATTTTACCTGAGCCATATTTCTCCAATTGTAAAACAAGCAAACAAAACCGATGCGATTCCATTTGTCGTGAAAAATGCGAGGTTAATCCGGGAAAGATCCGTCGGGGAAACCAATACATGTTGATAGCCAAGGAGAAGGAGAAAAGCACCTGCTCCCACCCCATATACAATTCCCCCACCAATCAACCATCCAAACAAAATGATCATGCATGCGGTCGTTAGGTGCAAGCCAATGGAAGTAGCCAAAGCATTAGATTTTCCCATTAAAACCGGGATACTATTAAGTTCATTTGAGCGGTCAAAGCCTTCATCCTGCAAGGCATAGATGATGTCAAACCCACTCACCCAGGTCAGGACGCCTACTCCCAACACAATCGGCTCCCATTGGAAATGGCCTGTAACAGCGATAAACGCGCCTATTGGTGCCAATGCCAGGCCCAACCCCAATACCAAATGGCACAAGGCGGTAAATCGCTTGGTATATGAATATCCTAAAATCACTGCGAGTGCAACAGGGGAAAGGAAAAAACACAACGAATTAATCAACCAGGTGGCGAGGACAAACAAGAGAGAATTGATGATAACAAATGCTAATGCCTGTCGGGGTTTGATGACTCCGGCAGGAATTTCACGGATTGCGGTGCGCTCATTGAGGGCATCAATATCCCGGTCCTGATATCGGTTAAAAGCCATTGCAGCACTCCGCGCAAAGACCATACATAAGATAACTAACACAAGGGATTGCCACCAGGGCTTGTCCAGCGCCAATTGATTGATTTCCATGTATTGCAATCCCCAAAATACACCAATCAACGCAAAAGGAAGCGCAAAGATCGTATGGGTGAATTTGATAAGTGACAGGTAGTTTTTCATGCAAAATACTTAAATCCCCACATAATGCGTATGTTGAGTCTCAGGTAAACCTAGCAGATTAAATGCCCCCGTCCAAGTACTGGAATTCTTCTCCTAAGTTTTTTTTCTAAACAAATAGGGTGAAATAAGGTTTTCCCTTGGTCGATGAATTTGTACTGGTTTTTTCCGCTAGTTCCCTTTTCGCAAATCAGTGATGAAGCAAAAATACCTCATATTAGTTTGTACCAGTCGTTTACCGAAGCTTCAGTCCGTAGGCTGTTGCCAGGATCGGGAGGGTGCCCAGGTATTGGAAGCACTTCAAAATCGGATTTCAGATTTAGGGCTGGGGGATGAGGTACAGGTAAAAGCAAGTGGGTGTCTCACAAACTGCTCTTTAGGAGTTTCGCTAAAAGTATTTCCCGGGCCTTTTCTATATGGAGAAATGAAACCAGGTGATTTAGAAGATCTGATCGAACAACATCTCATATTCGGGAACCCACTTGATCGGTTATTGATTCCGAACAATAGCTTTCCAGGTCTGTAGCAAACCGCTCTCTATTTTTGAAGAGGTCATTTACTTCTGTTCCCAGGTATTTTTATACAGGTGGATTATGTGGCTCTTTCACTTTTTCACTACCTTTGTGATCAAATTTACACTTCTAAATATATTGAAAACATGTCTTCAGTTACGCTAAAAGGAAACCGATTTTCAATCAAAGGGGATATTCCGGCAGTTGGAATGCCTGCTCTTGACTTTACCTTCGTGAAGGATGATATGAGTGAAGCGAGCCTGATGGATGACTTTGATGGAAAAATCAAAGTGCTGATCGCCGTACCGAGCCTGGATACAGGAGTTTGCCAGATGGAAACGCGCAAATTCAATGAGGCATTGGATGGCAAGTCAGATGTCGTAGGCATCGTAATTTCAGAAGACCTCCCTTTCGCGATGAAGCGTTTTTGTGAAACAGAAGGGCTAACAAATGTGGTCAATGGTTCGGATTATCGCTATCGCGATTTTATCAATGAATATAACACGGAGATCCTTTCGGGGCCTTTCAAAGGACTTTCTGCCCGCGCTGTATTTGTTATAGATAAAGAAAATACCATCCGCTACTCTGAGCTTGTTCCTGAAATTGCACAAGAGCCAGCCTACGAAAAAGCACTCGAAGTTGTAAACGCTTTGAGCTAATTTTCAGCAACCGATCTAATCGGCTAGTTGAACATACAGATAACACATTGCCCCTGTCCGCATATGTTGCAGACAGGGGCTTTCTCTATGATTCCAAGGAAGTATATTTTGTGTTACATGGGAGGCTCCCGGACCCAGGTTTGGTCTGAGCCTACCATCAAATTATCGACATAATCTCGGGTCCTGATTTTATCTGCCGACATAAATTCCAGGTGCATTTCATCATAGTGCGTGTAGACAGTAGTACCGGCATTTCGGATAGTCAGGTCCTGATAGAGATAATTCGATTCTGAATATTTATCAATATCCTTCCACTTTATATCTCCTGCTTTGAATCCCCATGATACGGCTTCAGGTGGCACGGTCAACAGGCGCCCCATGTACTTCCCCTCTTCGCGGTAGATCTGAATCCGCATCCCTTCATATCGATCTTCTATTCGAATCCAAACTCCCTCCAACTCATAGCCAAATTGCTGCGGTCCGGCGGAAAGCATGCATAAGGAAGCGATGACACATAGAAAAAGTCGCAATCGAATCATACAGCATCGGTTTTCTATCGTATATAACGTGATTCAGTCTGATTCAGTATGCTTAGCTAAGTCCCAGCAAATGCAAAAAACCGAACATCCGTATGCTTGGCATACGGATGTTCGGTTTTAGAAGTTAGCCTGGCGAGTCTATGCCGCGTTCTTTTGGCGCTCTTCTTCTTTCATATTCCCGCCCCCTCTAATAGGACCAGTGGGAACATATTTTCCGGGAGGGCTTACCAGTGCTTTCCAGCGATCGCGCCAGGTAGTGGCTTGTGAAATATCGCGGAAGATATCGATCCACTCATGGAAAACCAGGTAGACAGGGTTATAAGAATCGACAGGTGTCGTGATTCCATAATCCGCTTTTTCTACTTCTGGCTCGAAAGTCCCAAAAATACGATCCCAGATGATAAAGGTAGATCCGTAGTTTTTATCAATGTATTTGTCATTCCGACCGTGGTGTACCCGGTGATGGGAAGGTGTTGTAAAAATATACTCGATCGGACGTGGCAATTTGTTAATCATCTCTGTATGCAACCAGAATTGATACAAGACTTCACACTGATGCGCAATGAAAAATACAACCGGGTGGATTCCCAATAAAGCTACCGGGATAAAAAAGATCAGCTTGATATGCTGTGTCCAGGATAGGCGAAAGGAAACACCAAAATTATAGTTTTCTGAGGAATGGTGCGTAACGTGTGTCGCCCACAACCAGCGCTGCTCATGTGCAATCCGGTGAGACCAGTATCTAAAAAAGTCAAGTGCTACAATTGCAATGACAAACGACCACCACGTATAGGGAATTCCCCAGGGTACCAGGTTATAGAAAAACAAAATAATTCCAAAAGAAGCTGCTTTCAGAATCGCGCTTACGATCAGGTTTCCTATGCCAATTGCGACAGATGCCCAGAAGTCTTTGCCTTCATAAACTTTCTTATTTTCACGCAAATTGAGATAATACTCCATGAGTACGAGACTCAACATCACCGGAATCGCGTAGATGATTACCGGTGGCAGGTCCATGTTTAGCACCTGTTCCAGTGTAATGGGATCTTTAGGCTCAAAAATCATTGATGTACAATTAGGTTAGATGTGTCAAAATTCCAAAATCAAAACCTGTTGCTGCGTCTATCAGGGCATAAATATACACCTAAAAAGACGATACACACGAAGTTATCAGGAAAAGGATTGGAAAAAAGGCCACCATAGATTCGGGAAAAGCAATTTAAGTTGGCTATAAAAATACGAAAAAATGTAGAAGAACCTGCAATAATGTAGGAAAAGCCACCTGTGAATTTGTCACAGGTGGCTTTCTATTATTTAGTAACGCTCAAAAAATAAGTTATCGATTTTGCTTGATCTTTTCCACTGATCCTGCGTTAGTAAAATCCTCAAATCCCGATTAATCGGGATGCTCGGTTTTACTGCCTTGACTCAGCGAAAAATTCCGGCGCAAAATCTGAGCGTTATTTTTTTCGTGTTACTTAATTTGAATCCGTATTTATTCTATCACCAATTTACGAGTAGCAACAGCACCATTGGTTGCACGAACCCGTACAAAATAGATCCCTCCTGTGAGGTTTCCACGCTCTAACGTATGAGACTGAACCCGTAGGTTCTCACGGCTCATTACTATGCGGCCCGTCATGTCCATCACTTCGATATTGCGGATAGAATTCGCATCATCATTCAAGCGAACCTGGAAGCTGGTAGCTGCAGGATTTGGGAAGAGCTGCATGCGCTGAGACAACAAATCATCCTCGATGCTGGTGTTCGGCCCAACAGATAGTGCCAAGGCCATGCGTGGCGCAAGGTACCCCATAATAGAGTCGAT
>CAYGTH010000195.1:0-12868 GCA_964352745.1 uncultured Bacteroidia bacterium | reverse complement strand
TATCGCGATGTGCTGGGCACCGAATTTCAGACACATTGGAGCAACCCCGACCCGGATTGGGGAGCGGAAAATTACCTGGGCGTGTTCAATGCACTTTTTTCGTTCATTACGGACAAAGAATACCTGTTTTCCCAAACGGGATTTAACGAAGTGCTCAATACCCGATTGGGCATCGGCATTCAGCGAATGAAAATGCCAGCTTTTTTGGGCGGTGCAGAAATCGTTCTGAACATGCACGAGGTCGAACTGGATACAGGACAGTTAATTGGGGGGGTATTCGACTTTTTCAAAACCGGTTATGCAGCCTATGCTATTCAAGCTATTCCCCTGAAAGCCAATGACAACCATTGGATACGTGTAGGAGCGATCGTACTCGAATTTGGCCCTTTTCTGGAGATCAGTGCGAATTGGTGTATCACTACTCAGCAAGAATTCCAGGAAGAGGTACTCCCTGCGATTGCCCGACTCCCTGAGTTGGCACCAGCCCTGGATCAGGAAGTGTTGACAATCTTGCCTGAAGAGGTTGAGGGGGGAACAGCTTATTCAAAGGGTTTCATTATTCTGATGGGCGGGAAAGTCGACTTTGGCGGGATTCTGGGTTTGCAGGCACAGTTCGGGTTGGCCCTGACGGGACAAGGCGAATCTGGAGACGATTATTCGGGAGCCTTCGAGACCGGTTTTCTCCTTTCGGGCTCCATTGCCAATTCCCTGATCCTGAAAATTGGGGGGAAGGTGTTAATTGAGAATAGCAGTGAAACCGGGACGCGTATAGAAATTGAAGGAGCGATTCAACTGTTGTGGAAGGAAACCAACCTGATCAAAACGGAAGGTAGGATTGCCGTAGATCGGCAAAAGTTTGAAGTAGAGATTATTCTTTCTCTTTCCGACCACTTTTCCATAGGCGGGCTGCTGGAGATAGGCAAAGAACGCTTTTTACTGGCAGGTACGGTCAAATGGGGCCATGATGGGGCGGACAATGCCTATCAGGCGAGTTTGCAAATCGACGGCGATGGCATGACCATCGGGTTTGACTGGATGTATCATGGACTGACTGGTAAGGTGCGCATTCAAACACCCGGAGGCCCGGAATCGCTGTACAGTGCGCGGGTGGAACTCTATCCCAGTCCGGAATTGATGGGGCAAATCAAAGCAGGTATCCAGCAGGCGGCTGACAATATCGCCGGTAGCAGTGTCGATGAGGCTTATAAGGGGATGGAAAAGGCTATCGCTGATTTCGAAGGCTCCGAAATAAGTGTGAATGGACTCCGCGAGAGTTTGCCTCCCCTTTGCAGGAATATTGTCAATGCGATCAACCGCACCATCGACCGAAATACAACCGGATGGAAATATCCTGGTAGAGGTGTCGCCAAGCGGAAAGCACAACCTTTTATCAATCGGGTAAACAGAATTACTCATGTAGCCAATCATGCTCCTGATAGTACTTTTCGCGAGGACCTCAAGGCTGCCTTACAGGATATACTGGATCACAATTCGATCAAAATTTCCTATTCTATTGGAAAGGGATGGTTCCGAAAAACTTTTTCCATTTATTCAGGCACACCTATAACAGGCAAAAACAAGGAAAATCTGGAACTCGCCATTAAGCATATTGATAAACTTCAGCAATCGAGTACCTTACATGCTAAACACAGCGGGGACTATGCGGAATTTCCTGACCGGGAAAAACTGTTAGCCGAGATTCACAACTCAGTAGGAGCGTCCATTCCTGAGGTGAAATACATAGGATTTGAAGTGGAATTAGGCGTAGTTATTCCTACGGGCATCAAAGTGAGTGCTTTGTATGCCTTCAAGGGAAAAGACAGAACGGTTGAGGGGATAACCCTCGACTTTACCAATCCCGGTCAAATGGCAAAGGCCCTGGCCGATTCTTTTTCCTGAAACCGAACCAAGCTGTCACGTTTCGGCCATCAGGCGTGTCATCAAAGAAAACATTCAATTAAAAATACGATGAAAGAACAACGAATTCTCACCTTCTTCTTTAAGCGAGAAGAATTTGCCGGTGGCCCCGTAGATATCAATGAAAAAGTAAAAGCAGTTATTCCTGAAGAAAACATAGAGGATATCAAATATTTTATGCAATCGGCTACGGATACCGGCATTTATTTTAGTGTAGCACTCATCGAGAAAAAAGACAAAGGAAAAGGGGTCGTCGGATTTAAAGGCTAGTCAGTTTATCGAACAGACTCCTGCAACAGGTCTTGTGCGAAAACGTATATTTGCAGCAGAATACTCACTGCTATGAAATATATACATCTCGCTGGTGCTTGCTTGAATCAAACTCCGCTTGACTTTCGCCAAAACCGGCATAACATCCTCCAGGCTATCGCTGCTGCAAAGGCGCAGGAAATTCATATTCTCTGTTTGCCTGAATTATGTATCAGTGGTTATGGCTGCGAGGATGCTTTTTTTAGTACCGATATTCTCGAACGCTCGCTGGAATCGCTAGCTGAGATTGCGACTGCTTCTAAGGGGATAACAGTAACAGTTGGGCTCCCGATGGAGTTTGAAGGCTGCCTGTACAATGCCAGTTGTGTGATTCATGACCAGGAAATTCTTGGATTTGTCGCTAAGCAGGAATTGCCCGGCGATGGGATTTATTATGAACCGCGTTGGTTCAAGCCCTGGAAAGAAGAGTTGGTAGCCAGTTATGAGTGGGGCGGGAAGTCGTATCCTTTTGGCGATTTGATTTTTGAGGTGGATGACCTCCGAATCGGACTGGAGATTTGTGAAGATGCCTGGAATGGTTTGCGACCCGCCATGCGGCACTATGTCAATAACGTAGATGTAATCCTCAATCCGAGTGCGTCAAATTTTGCATTTGGGAAAACCCGGGTACGGGAGCGATTGGTTACAGAAGCTTCACGGGCATTTGCCTGTACCTATGTCTATACCAATCTCGTCGGAAATGAGTCAGGCCGCATTATCTATGATGGCGAAATCCTCATCGCGCAGGGAGGAGAACTGCTGGCGCGGAATAAGCGGTTCTCGTATGAGGATTTTCAGCTGCTGAGTGCCGTGGTAGATGTGGATTTGATCCGAACGGCTAAGAAAAAATCTTTCAATTTTCAGCCAGAAATTCCCAATAACCTGATTCGGGTAGATAAAGCCTTAATCCCCGCAGATCCGATTGATGCTGAGCCACAGATCGCGCCTTATGAATCAAAGATGGAGGAGTTTTACCTCGCGGAAACCCTGGCATTATTTGATTATATGCGCAAGAGTTACAGTCGAGGCTTTGTATTGTCTTTGTCAGGAGGTGCGGATTCATCCACCTGTGCGGTCTTGTGTGCCCATGCCTTCTACCGGGCAGAGCAGGAGCTAGGGTCAGATCGGTTTTGGGAAAAAATAGCCTATGCTGGCCTGGATCCGGAGCGGAGTCTGACGGAACAACTACTTACTTGTGTGTATCAGGCGACTGCGAATAGCGGAGAAGAAACCCTGGAAAGTGCGCGTGAATTAGCCGAAGGACTTGGAGCCACTTTTCACAATTGGAATGTCGAATCCCTGCACCGGGGATATATTGAATTGACAGAGCAGTCGATCGGCAGAAAACTGACCTGGGAACAAGATGATATTACCCTGCAAAATATCCAGGCCCGTTTGCGGTCTCCCGGTATCTGGATGCTCGCAAATATCAATCGGGCGCTTCTGATTACAACAAGTAATCGGAGCGAGGCCGCAGTCGGCTATGCAACAATGGATGGGGATACATCCGGTGGCCTTGCGCCGCTGGGAGGAATTGACAAGCATACGCTGTTGAATTGGCTGGTTTGGGCAGAAACAGAATTGGAAATTCCTTCCCTCCAATATGTCAACTCGCTGCGACCTACTGCGGAACTTCGCCCTACGGATTACGATCAGACGGATGAGCAGGATTTGATGCCCTATGAAGTGCTGGATGATATCGAGCGATGCGCGATTCGGGATTACAAATCCCCGGTGGAGGTATTTATTTCCTTAAAACATAAATACCCTAAAACAGCGCTCAAGCAGTACATTACCAAATTTTTCCGCTTATGGGCCCGGAATCAATGGAAAAGGGAGCGATATGCCCCCTCTTTCCATTTGGATGATAAAAACCTTGATCCTAAAACCTGGTGTCGATATCCGATTTTGAGTGGCGGATATGAAGAGGCTTTAGAAGAGTTGTGAGAGTTACGATTTACGATTTGGGATTTACGATTTCCCTTACTCCCGGGCTCCCTTTCCTAGTTCTCATTGACCAATTTTCCGCTGCCGGTTACATTGGCAGATACGTTGGGATTGCCTTTGTAGTACACATCTCCGCTTCCTTTGATGGTTACGTCGAGTTCGTCGCTTACGCGGACTTCTGCATCGCCTGAGCCTGCGATGTTGACAATGCATTCAGTTACTTGCATCGGATAGGCTTCTACATCTCCAGAACCATCTATATCAATGTTGTGCGAAAAGGCATCACCTGAAAGGAAAAGGTCGCCGGATCCTTTGATGTCTGTTTCGATTCGATCTGCCTGGGTAGCGAGGGTGATATTACCAGAACCGTCGATATCAATGTCAATCTGGTCAGCGTCGGCCTCAAATTCAATCCCGCCGGAACCATCTACGAATAAGTTCAGGTTGTCGCTTTCAAACCGATCTAATCCAAATACATCACCGGAACCATCTACTTCCAGGCTGGTAACTTCCGGAAGACTCAGGTCAATCCGGATCGTTTTATGGTCGCGGAGGCACTTGTCATTGTCGATGTTCAGGAGGTCGCCCCTTACTTCTGTGGTGATTTCATCCAGGATATTTTCCTGAGCAGAAATCTCAAGTCGGAACACACTGTCGCGGGTGATGTATAAATCTCCGGAAATATCCAGTTTGATCTTGGTGAAGTTATTGACCGTGCGTACTTCCGAAACAACAGCGCCAATTCCCTTTTCGCAAGGGTTGAGGCTGTTTTCATCGCAACTATAGAGACCGAGGAGCAGGACCGCAAGCATCCATACGGATTGTTTTGATTTTGAAATTTTCATGGGTTCTAATATTAAAAAATTGGGTTTTGACATAAAGACCGGTCACATGACTAACCGTTGCACGAAGAAATATTTTTCTTTTCATTCAGAATAAAGACAATTGAAATTCCTGACACCCTCATGGGGAATATTGCTTTTGAGGGAGATATCGGGAATGGGAGAGATTGGGAATTCGAGAAAAGAGTTCGCAAACTGTGAGATATCGGGAGTTTGGGAATCCGGGAAAAAGGCTGTTTCCTATAGTTAACTCCAAAAGGGCTATTGGCGGATTCCGATCCGCCAACTTATCTTCGCAAATCGAACATTCAGGCTGGCCGGATCGGAATCTGGCTGAAGCTTATGCTAAGCTTTACCTCAAAAATAATTTCCTTTGGTGCAACCCATGCAAAAAGTATAGGTCATTGAGATGAATCTGAAGTGGATTGAGAGCTGTTACTGACATACATCACGCCCTGGTAAGCCGGTGCCGGAATGGAGACCGCAAGGCGCAATACGAGTTGTATCGTTTGTATTCGCGCGCTATGTTCAACATAGCGGTGCGCGTGACGAAGGACTATATGGATGCTGAAGACGTGTTGCAGGATGCATTCATTAAGGCTTTTCGGAGCCTGAACAGCTTTAAAGGGGAATCCACTTTTGGGGCCTGGCTGAAGCGGATTGTGATCAATACGGCAATTAATCATCTGAATAAAAGAAAAGATATATGGGCAGACATTGACAAGCACGCAGAAGAGGTCGTAGAAGAAGCGCCTTCTCGCAATAGTCCGGAGTGGAATATGGAAACGATCCGAAAAAAGATTATGCAACTGCCGGAGGGATACCGGGTAGTGTTTACGCTTTATTTGATCGAAGGCTATGACCATGCTGAAATTGGCAATATCCTCGATATTTCGGAGGCTACTTCTAAATCGCAGTATAGCCGGGCTCGAAAAAAATTACGGGAAATGTTATTGGCAGAACAAAGCAATCGGGAGTAGAAAAGGAAGCGTGTGTGAATGAGACGCAGATAAATAGGAATAGTATGAAAGACGCATTGGAACAACACATCCTGACGCACAAAGCGGAACTGGATGTATTTGACCCCGGCGATCGAATTTGGGAAGCGATCGACCAGGAATTACAGGAGGAAAGGACTGTCCCCTTGAGGGCGAGGTTCGGCTGGGCATGGAAAATTGCCGCTGCGGTACTCGTATTGGTAGTGCTTGCCTTAGGCATCCGACAATGGATGCCGGTACAAGATCAGTTGAGTCAGGCAGGACCGATAGAATCCAGATCCCATTATTCACCTGAGTTGATCGAGGTGGAAGATTATTATAATACAGTGATTGATGATAAAGTGAACCTGGTCCGCCAGTTTCAACAAGAAGGAGTCGTAACAGATGAGGATTTGTTCACTTCGCTGGAAGAATTGCGGACCATGTATCAGGACTTACAAGGAGAATTGTTGCAAGGCGCAAATCAAGAATTGGTTGTGAACGCGATGGTTCAAAACCTGACGATGCAAATGGAAATCCTCAACCAACAACTTTCAATCCTGGAACAAATTAAATCGATGCAAGATGAGCAGCCAACCTCCTTATAAGATGCCGGAGAGAGGATTTTTTCCTCATAACTCCGTGCCCGTGCTGAGAGTCGGCTGGCTATTCGCTGTGCTGGTTGTTGCCTATGTGAGTGGAATCGGCCAATGGCGGCCGGTTGAGTCATCCGATACCATTGTACAAACCTACTCTACAAAGACTGATCGAATTCTGCAGATTCGGAATAAATACGGCGAAATTCACCTGAATACCTGGGATAAGCCGGAAATCCGAGTAGCGATAGAGATTGTTTCACGTGCCAATCAGCGCGACCGTGCCGAAAAGCGCCTGAAAGAAGTTGAGATTCGGGAGCGTGTTTTTAATCAAAAAATACAACTGGAAACGGTATTCACCAGTAATAATTTCTTGCGGCTAAGCCGGGAAATTACGGATCGGGGAGTCAATGTAAATTATGAAATCAGTATGCCCGCCAATGTGGCGATTGAAATTGAAAACAAGTTTGGGAACGTATATATCGCCGATCGAACCGGGAATGTGGAGGTTACCCTGAATTATGGCAAACTCCTCGCGGAGCGGCTCGAAGGACAAGGGAATGTCTTTGACCTTTCCTTTGGGAGTGCGGATATTGCTTATATCGCAGGGGGGGACTTGAAGATTGACTTTAGCCCGCTGAATATCGAACGAGGAGGAGATCTGAACCTCACCTGCAACTCTGCGCAAGTACGTATGGATCAAGTCGATCGGCTGAACGTTTCTGCAAGCCTCGGTCGCCTGGAGCTGGGTAATGTGGGGGAAATAACAGGAGAGTGTAGCTCCGGACATTTTGAGGTCCAACGGCTTGGGCAGAAAATGGACCTGATCGTGCGGTATGCAACCTTTTTTGAAGTGATGGAAATTGTACCGGGATTTGAGTCCATTCAGTTGGACGGTAAATTTTCTTCCTTTCGCCTGAATTTTGCACCCGATGCCGAATTTGATCTGGACGCGGAACTCCAATTTGGGAAAATGACAAGCCTTTCTCTGGGTGATAATGGCGTGTCAGAGGCCACCTCAGAGGATAAGATAGTCTCCTATACCGGTAGAGTGGGAGCTACCCGAACAAACGGTGGCGGGAAACTCATGGTCAGAAGTAAATACGGAAACCTGAAGTTGACGAAGTAGAAACAGGCTGCAAAACGTTTCCCCCTTGAGGCCTGTTTTCTATGTTATCGCTCAATAATCATTCCTGCAGCAACCGTCTCATTGGTAAATTCATCTACCAGAATCACGCTGCCAGTAACCTTATTGCGCTTGTATCCATCGTGCATGAGGGGCACCGTGGTGCGGATGAGAATCCTGCCAATGTCATTGAGGCCCATCGTTTTGTCATCTTCAAATCTGTGGAGGGTGTTGACATCCACTTTGTAGCGAACCTCTTTTATGATACAGCGGGCTTCCCGGCTGGTGTGTCGCAGTTTGTATTTGCCGCGTGGAATAAGTTTTTTCTCATTCATCCAGCATATCATCAGTTCAATATCCTGTCCCACCTCCGGTTGATTCTGGGGTTTGACAATCATATCTCCCCGGCTGATATCGATTTCATCATTGAGGGTAATGGTAACTGACATCGGCGAAAAAGCTTCTTCTACCGGCCCTTCAAATGTATCGATAGATTTGATGGTAGAAGTGAAACCACTCGGCAGCACCATAACCTCATCGCCCGGTTTGAAAACCCCACCGGCCACGCGACCTGCGTAGCCCCGGTAGTCGGGATATTTTTCTGATTGTGGGCGAATCACATATTGAACCGGAAATCTGCTATCCACAAAATTAGCATCGCTCCCTACGTGTACATGCTCCAGCGTATATAGGAGGGGAGAACCCTGGTACCAGTCCATATTCTCCGATTTATCTACCACATTATCTCCTTTCAAGGCACTGATCGGAATGTAGCGAATGTCTGGAACGTCCAATTTGGAAGAAAATTCCTCGAATTGGTCTACAACTTTTTGATAGGCTTCCTCTGAATAATCTACGAGGTCCATTTTGTTGATACACACTACGAGGTGTTGAATCCGCAGCAGAGAGGAAATGAAGGCATGGCGACGGGTTTGCTCCACTACGCCGTTGCGGGCATCAATCAGGATAATGGCGAGATTGACGGTTGAAGCACCGGTTACCATATTCCGGGTATACTGGATATGGCCGGGGGTATCTGCCAGAATAAATTTTCTGCGGGGGGTCGCAAAATAGCGATAGGCAACGTCAATCGTAATGCCTTGTTCCCGTTCGGCACGCAGGCCGTCTGTAAGCAGCGCAAGATCGAGGTAATCATCACCACGTTCCCGGCTTGTGCGTTCGATAGACTCAAGTTGGTCTTCAAAAATTGATTTTGTATCGTATAACAGGCGGCCAATTAATGTGCTTTTTCCGTCATCGACGCTGCCTGCTGTTGAGAATCTAAGGAGGTCCATAAAAAGAGAGTTTCTAGTTGCTGGTTTCTTGTTTCTGGCTGGGGCCTTATGCACTTATTTTGAGAATTTTTGTCCCTTTATTTCAGTTTTTTGTAGATAGCGTATAAGCCCCATCAGCATACTACCTATGGTTTCGAGTTGATCATAGATCGAATCGAATTGTGCTTGGTTAATATATTCGACGTCAAGTGCTCGGTATAACTGAGATTTTACTTCACCCATAGAGCCTTTGGCAATGGATAAAAAGTGAATAAATTCTTTATTGCCTCCACGTTCAAAGCCTTCTGCTACATTATCCATAATTGACCCACTTGATCTGCGGATCTGATCGCAAAGAGAAAAGTCTTTTGAAAAAGGCTGGGTTTTGCTTATTGCAAAAATATCTTTTGCAAGTTGTCTAGCCTTTTTCCAGACTTCCAGGTCTTCTATTTTAGTGATAGTAGCCATTCTGTTGGTGGATTGTTGTGGAGGTTCAAAGCAATTTGCTATCCATCGAAGTTTTCATGCGTAACCCGAAACCTCAAACCTCAAACCCGAAACTTTCTTCTAAAAATATCCCTGCTTTTTCCGGTCTTCCATCGCGCTTTCGGAGCGTTTGTCATCTGCCCGTCCGCCACGTTCTGTCTCACGTGAGGCAGCTACTTCTTCGACGATATCTGGAATCGTGGTGGCTACAGAGGGAACAGCACCGGTACAGGTTGCATCTCCAATGGTACGGAACCGGACCATTCTCTCTTCGTATTCCTCGCCTTCCATTAAGGTATTGAAGGAAGTTTCGGCCAGGAGTACACCGCCCCGGTTGACCACTTTTCGTTTGTGCGCAAAGTAGAGGTTGGGTAAGGGGACGTTTTCCTGATCGAGATACATCCAGATATCCAGCTCAGTCCAGTTGGAAAGCGGGAAAACGCGGAAGTTTTCTCCCTGGTGGAGTGCACCATTAAAGACATCCCACAACTCAGGTCGCTGGTTTTTGGGTTCCCACTGTCCAAACTCGTCCCGGTGGGAGAAAAAACGCTCTTTGGCACGAGCCTTTTCTTCATCGCGGCGCGCCCCACCAAAGCAGGCATCAAATTTATTCGATTCAATGGCATCCAGCAGGGTAATACTCTGGAGTCCGTTTCGCATAGGATTAGGACCTTTCTCCTCGACGGCTTTGCCTTGGTCAATGGAGTCCTGAACGGAAGCCACAATCAGGCGTGCCCCCATTTCTTCCACGAATTGATCCCTGAATTTGATCGTTTCATCAAAATTATGCCCCGTATCGACATGCATAAGGGGAAAGGGAAGCTTGGCCGGAAAGAAGGCTTTCTGTGCCAGGTAGGCCAGGGTGATGGAGTCCTTTCCGCCGGAAAACAAGAGTACAGGGCGCTGAAACTGTGCAGCTGCTTCCCTGATAATGTAAATGGCTTCGGATTCAAGCTGTTTAAGATGGCTGATTCGGTAATCCATGTTAGGGAGATTTCTTGTTTTGGGTTAGGGATTTCGGGTTATGGCATAGATGCATACCCTACAACAAGCAAACTGGAACTATTTTTTTTCAATGCGGGGCAAAATAGCCGCTAATAATTCGTTTTTACAAGTTTCCAGATCTCGCAGATCGGTTCTGAGTTCCAGGAAAGGGTTTTCAGGTGCTTCAAAGGGGGAGTCTATTCCGGTAAAGTTGCGAATTTCTCCCGCTCTGGCTTTTTTGTAGAGTCCTTTTACATCCCGTTGTTCGCAGACTTCTATGGGGGCATTGACATATACCTCGTTAAAGTCGTCCGCTCCGATGATCGTACGAGCCTGATCCCGAATAGCACGGGTGGGACTTACGAAGGAACAGATGGTAATGATTCCACAATTGAGAAATAATTTTGCGGATTCCGCAATTCTGCGAATGTTTTCCTGTCGATCTTCGACAGAAAAGCCCAAATTATTACATAGGCCAGTTCGGACATTGTCCCCATCCAATAATTGTGTTAATAGGCCCTGCTGATGGAGATCATGCTCAAGTGCCTGTGCGATGGTACTTTTCCCCGACCCTGACAATCCCGTTAGCCAAATGACGGTTGCTCGCTGATTGAGCATCTGCTCTTTATCGGCCCGGCTTAATATGCGATCAAAAATCGGATGAATGTTTTCCACGCTTTTTGCGCCAAAGATACGACCCATTCTGGTGAAATAGGATTCAGGCATGGAAAAGTTAATTGCTTCAGATAACTTTAGGGAAGTAATGAGTCGGGATGTGTACTTTATGCGTAATTTTGAGTAAAAGACCGGTAATGAAATGAAAGACCCTGTATCTCGAAAGAATGACTTTTTTGTACATGAGACCGCTATTGTTGAGACGGGCGCACAGGTCGGAGCAGGCACTCGCATCTGGCATTTTTGCCATGTGATGCCGGATTGTATAATCGGAGCTGATTGCAATCTTGGGCAAAATGTATTTGTCGGAAACGGGGTCACCCTGGGGCGCAATGTGAAAGTGCAAAACAATGTGTCAATTTATGAGGGGGTGATTTGTGAGGATGATGTGTTTTTAGGCCCTTCAATGGTTTTTACCAATATTACTAACCCCCGAAGTGCTGTAATCCGAAAAGGATCTTATCAAACTACTTATGTTGAGAAAGGGGTTTCAATTGGGGCAAATGCGACCATTGTTTGTGGCGTTCGGTTGCATAAATACTGTTTTATCGGTGCAGGGACTGTTATCATAAACGATGTGCCCGCTTATGCATTGATGGTGGGAAATCCCGGCAGGCAGGTGGGATGGATGAGTGAATTTGGAATGAAGCTGGTATTCGATAACTCAGATACTGCCACCTGCTCTGAAAGTCAACAGGTGTATAAGCGTACTAAAACAGGGGTATCTCGAATCGAATAGATATGGCAATGGGTAACAAAATCAGATTTGCAGTGGTAGGCGTGGGGCACATTGGGAAGCGACATGTCTCTTTTATTCAAGCGCATCCAGAAGCAGAATTAATTGCGGTTTGCGACATTCGGTCTGCAGCAGAAACACAATTCAAAGGCGGCGACCTGCCGTATTTTACTACCCTTGAGGCGATGCTGGCCGCAGACCTCTTACTGGAAGTTATCTGTATATGTACCCCTAACGGGCTCCATGAAATGCAGGCGATTCAAGTATTAGATGCCGGTAAGCATGTAGTCATTGAAAAGCCGATGGCGCTGACCAAGGTGGGCTGTGAGCGTATTATCCATAAGGCGCTGGAGCGGTCCCGCCAAATATTTTGTGTGATGCAAAATCGCTATTCGCCCCCTTCACAGTGGCTCAAAAGCATAATCGAACAAGGCGTATTGGGAGACATATTCCTGGTGCAGATAAATTGTTTTTGGAATCGGGATGGCCGATACTATCAACCGGACAGTTGGCATGGTACAAAAGATTTGGATGGAGGAACCCTCTTTACCCAGTTTTCCCACTTTGTAGATATGATGTACTGGTTATTTGGAGACATTACCGATATCCAGGCGCGTTTTGATGACTTCAACCATTCAGAACTTACCTCATTTGAAGATGCCGGAATCGTTAGTTTTCGATTTGTGAATGGCGGTATGGGCGTTTTGAGCTACTCCACAGCAGTTTGGGAGAAGAACCTGGAAAGTAGTCTCACCATTATTGCTGAAAAAGGCTCAGTGCAGGTGAGTGGCCAGTATATGAATGAAGTCGTAACCTGCGAAATAGAAGGATACACGCTTCCAGAACTCGCTCCCACCAATCCTCCCAATGACTATGGCATGTATAAAGGATCTGCTGCCAACCATGTCTATATTTTTGAGAATGTGGTAGACGTCTTGAAAGGCAGGAGTTCTATAACAACCAATGCATTGGAAGGGATGAAAGTCGTGGAGATTATTG
>CAYGTH010000194.1:0-12902 GCA_964352745.1 uncultured Bacteroidia bacterium | reverse complement strand
ATGAATGAGAGGTCGAAATTATTGGAAATGAAAAAAATATTCCGATCTTGATTAAATATTTTGTAGCAGATGGTAGTTATTATATATAGTTACTCCATCAGGTGCTTTTCCTACAACATATTTACCTGCTCTTGTGGTTTTCCCTCGGTTAGCGTACTGCGATCTTTTTCATAGTGCATACAGTAGAGGAACCGCAACAGGAATTTTTCCCATCTATTTCTGCGGTTGTTGATGAGACTGATTAAAACCGGAAATCATTCGATTTCTCCGGCCATGCGCTAGTTAGCATAAGATCGTAGCCGAAATCCGAGCCTGGATATTTTGCCGAATCAGCACGCGCGTGGTCTTTTATCACGAAGCGAATCGACATAGACGCACAATATGAATTCACCTGGGACCCTGGAAAAACTGGCTATTGAACTTGCAAATGCCCTTGATTCCCTCCAAACCAGCCTAACTGCTTCGAATGTTAGGTCCTTTTTTGCTAGTATGGGGCTGGATTTCCCCGCTAGCATTGAGTCAGCCGGATCTGTGCTGTCTGCCATGCAAACAACGGTAGGAGAAGTTGCTGACTTGCCTCCTCTGGTCGCCCAGTTAATCGCTGCTATAGATGCAGATGATCTGGGCCAAATTGCCGGTACTGTGGAAGATCTGATCAAGGAGATCAAAGATGTCGTAGAGACTTTTGATGACCTGGAATCAGCCCTTTCGGCCTTTGTCGCAAGTGTACCCGGCATATCAGCTGGGGATGTACAGCAATTGATCCAGCGCTTATTTGAATATCAGGTCATCACGTATCTGGAAAATCAATACCCCAATGTACTGGGCGTATTATTGGTGTTGGGAATTGCTGAGCTTACAGAAGTAGCAGCGGATGGCCCTGCAAAACCCGCACATACGGTAAAGCGATTGTATCCCAATCGCCTGCCGTATCTGATGTCTTCCCCACATACTTACATTCAGGATCGCTATCAATGGGGACAAAATGGATTTACAGGAGAAGAATTACTGCAGCATATTCAATTTTTGTTGAATGGCTTGGGAATTACCACTACTTATTCCGGTGGCAGTCCCGCCTCTCTCGATATACCCGCTGCGGATACAATCGGCGTGTTGCAGCGCAGCACGGGATTCAATCCTCCTGGACTGGAATTCGTATTGGGACAATCTCTCAATACCTCTTTTCCGCCCGGCACCAAAGTCAATTTCATTCCGCCCAACTGGTTCATTCGATTGGATGCGGATGCCAACTATTCAACGGGCGTAACCTTTGTCCTGAAACCCGGCGGGGGCCTGGAAGTACAATCCGGGACGCAGGTTGCAGGAGATTTTGCTATGAGTTTGGTCATGGAACGTGCGGATGGGCAGAAGGCCATCCTTTTTGGTCGTGCTGGCGGTTCCCGCATTGCGGCAAAAAGCCTGCGGGCAGGGGTAGGGGCGCAGCTCAGTTGGAACTCCGGCCAAAACAAAGCCGCTGGCGATGCATTTTTTGAACTGGAAATCGACAAAGGAGAAGTCGTTATCGACTTGAGCGATGGGGATAGTTTTATCGCTTCGATCTTTCCGCCCGACGGTGTCAAATTTGAATTTGATTTCACCCTTGGGTTTTCTGGGAAAAATGGTTGGTATTTCACAGGAGGCGCAGCCCTGGAAACGGCCATCCCCATTCATAAAGAAATATTTGGAATAGAGCTCGAAACCCTGTTTCTCGTCCTGGGATTTGACGGCAGTCAGATTAAGCCGGAAGTCAGTCTGGGCGTAAATGGGAAATTGGGGCCACTGGCATTGGCCATTACCCGTATCGGTACCCGGGGCGTATTGGATTTTGACCCGAATTCCAGCAATGATTCGCCGTTTGCCATGACTTCCACCAAAGGAAATCTGGGGGCGCTGGATTTAGGAATCGAATTCAAAGGCCCCAATGGAATCGGTCTTTCGCTCGATGGAAACGGATTCAAAGGCGGTGGTTACCTTTATTTTGATGATGAAAACAAACGATACGCGGGTCTCCTCGAACTGGAATTTAGTGGAATAGTAACGCTTAAAGCCATTGGCCTCCTGACGACGCGTATGCCGGATGGATCAGATGGGTTTTCTCTTCTTATTCTCATCACTGCAGAATTCACACCGATTCAATTAGGCTTTGGCTTTACCCTCATTGGAGTAGGGGGCTTGTTTGGCTTGAACCGGACGATGAAGCTCGATGTCCTACGAACGGGTATAAAGGAAAATTCACTTGCGAGTGTATTATTCCCCAAAAATATCGTCGAAAATGCCGACCGGATCATCAGCGACCTTCGGCAGATTTTTCCACCGCAATCGGACCGCTTTGTATTTGGGCCTATGGCCAAGATTGGCTGGGGAACACCAACCCTGCTAAGCATAGAGTTGGGGCTGATCATTGAAGTCCCTAATCCGGTTACAGTTGCGATCCTCGGTATTTTCCGGGCCATTCTCCCGGATGAACAAGCCGCCATTCTCAAAATCCAGGTCAATTTCCTGGGTTCGATTGAGTTTGGAAAACAACTGATCGCCTTTGATGCGGGGCTCTATGATTCCCGAATCCTGACGATGACCCTGGCCGGTGATATGGCCCTGCGAATTGGATATGGGGATAACCCCGCCTTTGTCCTATCGGTGGGAGGCTTTCACCCGGCATTCAATCCGCCTCCGCAGCCTTCTCTGCCCGCCAATATGTCGCGGCTGACGATCAACCTGCTGGGCGGTAATAATCCGCGGCTGACGCTTTCGACCTATTTCGCGATTACCTCCAATACGGTTCAGTTTGGGGCCAAATTGGAACTCTTCGCCAAAGCCTGGAAATTCAAAGTTGTAGGCTTCCTCGCCTTTGATGCTTTATTCCAATTCTCGCCGTTCTACTTCATTGTGAGCGTGAGTGCGATGGTTGCGATCAAAGCAGGCTCTGCCACGATCCTGAGTATCGGTTTGAGCCTGCAACTCGAAGGGCCGACCCCCTGGAAGATCAAAGGAACAGGTTCATTCAAGATTCTGTTTGTCAGTGTCAAAGTGCGCATTACCAAGACCTTTGGCGACAAAAAGGATACAACTCTGCCGGATATTGAGGTGATGCCCAAACTGGTGGCAGCCTTGCAGGAAAAAAATAATTGGCAGGCAAAACTTCCAGCGCGTAACAGCCTCCTCGTGAGCCTCAAAGAGATCAGCGATGTGGATGAGGCCTATGTGATTGCCCATCCTTCCGGCACGCTTACGGTCAGTCAGAAGATTGTACCGCTCCAGACTTCCATCGATAAATTTGGCAGCCAAAAGCCCTCCGACGCGCAAAAATTTACCATCAATAAGGTGAGTAATGCGGAAACAATCTTCTCACAGTCTGATGTGAAAGAGCAGTTTGCACCGGGGGAGTATTTCGAGATGGACAATGCCAAGAAGCTGGCGCGCAAGTCATTTGAACAAATGCCAAGTGGGGTGAAAGTCAGTAGTTCCTCTGAAGAAATCGCTTACAGTAAAGTGGTTCGACGGGTAGTGGAATACGAAGCGATTATCATTGACACGAATTATCGCCGGAACTTCCTCCGCAAATTCCGTCAGGGTTTCCGTTCCTTCCTTTCCTTGTTGAAAGGCGGCTATGCAGCACAGTCTTCCCGCTCATTTGTGAATACCCGGGAACCGGTGCTCGGTCCTGGAAAAATAGAAGCGAAGCAGGAAGGATTCGCCATTGTAAGTACAGCAGACCTGACGACCGTAGGCACTGCCGCCTCATGGGGCAGCGAAGCGGAGGCCTTTAGTCATATGAATGAAATTATCAAGGACAATCCCGGCATGAAAGGGAAGGTGCAGGTCGTTTCTGAATTTGAATTAGTGTGAAGAAAGAAGTCAGACGGAGAGAGGTCAGGAATCAGACCTTAAGGGTCAAAAGTCTGACCTCTGACAGTGTAACGATCTCCACGTCTGACCTCTCAAAATAAGATTTAATATCCTCCTTTATGAGTGACGCATCCAAAATAGCCTGCTATTCCTTTTTACCCTGGCTCCGACAAGGAATCTCCAACAACATCAAAGCGGGTATTGGCGATCCGGGCGCGCAGCGTGCACGGATTCAAATTGACCTCGATATCCAGACCAATACAGACTTGGCGGATGTTGCGAGCAATGTAGTCGAACTGATCGGTCCCGGTGATATTCTGGGCATTAATTCGGAAGCCATCATCCGAACCGAACCCAAGGACTGGATTACGGACTTCGAGCCCAACTATTTTCCTTTTATCGAATTCTACGACGAGGATTTTCCCTGGCGATATTCTCCCTTGTTGGCGGGAAATGCAGGAGCGGAAAAACATCGGCTACAGCCCTGGATTACCCTGGTGATCCTGAAAGAGGGAGAATTTGATGAATTTACAGCGATCAATGGCCCGCTGCCTTATATCGCTACCAAGGGAGATCCAAATGCAGTGCTTCCGCGTTCCAGCGAATTGTGGGCCTGGTCGCATGTGCATGTCAATGAGGAATTACCCGAAGGAGATTCCGGTACACCGGGCAATGTTTCGAAATTGGAGCAATTGCTGGACAAGGACCCGGATCGCGGTTATTCCCGGATCATGTGCCCCCGAAAGCTGGAACCCGAGACGGCCTATCACGCATTTTTGGTGCCGACTTTTGAGACGGGCCGACTCGCGGGTTTAGGCGAATCAAATCCTGCCGTGGGTTTACTGGACCCTGCCTGGAGCCCCAATAGCGATGCCCGTTTTCCCTACTATTTCCGCTGGTATTTCCGGACGGCTACTCAGGGCGATTTTGAATATCTGGTGCGTCTGCTCAAGCCCCGTCCGGTAGACAAGCGTGTGGGCATCCGGGACATGGATGTACAAACACCCGGTGGCGTCGAAGGTATTACCGATCCACCCGTAATGGGCCTGGAAGGAGCTTTGAAATCTCCGGCAACTGAATCTACCGATTGGCCCACGCCTTATCCGGACCCGTTTCAGGAAGCACTCGCTGATCGAATTAACCTCGCTGACGACTATCAGCAGGCCAATCCGGACAGCGACCCCATTGTAACACCGCCATTATATGGCCGGTGGCATGCGCTGATCAAGCGGTTGAATATCGAAGCAGATGCTTCCGATCCCGACAATCCCTATAACAGTACCAATAAGTGGATTCATGAACTCAATCTGGACCCTCGCCATCGCACACCCGCAGGATTCGGGACGCGCGTCGTACAAAAAGGGCAGGAAGAATTGATGAAGCAGGCATGGGACCAGATCGGGGAAGTCCTGGAAGCCAACCGGCGAATCCGACTGACCCAGTTGGCAAAAGAAGCCAGTGCCAAAGTATATGACAAACACCTTAAGCCGCTCAAGCCTGCGCAATCGCTGAGTTTTACGGCACCGCTGCATGCGCGCTTGATAGATAATGGGAAGACCATTTATATGCAGGTAACCAATAGTAGCCTGCCTTCCGTTACGATCAATCCGGCTTTTCGCAAAATCGTCCGGCCACGCGGTCCTGTCTATGTGCGGGTACGACCTGAAACCAATCGCCGGGTGGACAACCTGATCGACCTGATTAATGAGGGCTCGATAACTGCCACACCGCCCAAGACTGCGCCTACTGGGAATATTTCGCTCGATGAAACCAGCGATAATGCCAGTTCTACGCGTTTGCCTGGCTGGCTGGAAGAACTACTCGCCAAAAAATGGTTCCGCTGGCTGCCCTTGATCGTGCTGGGCGTATTGTTGCTGATCATATTGCTATTCAATATTTTTGGTTCCAGCGCATTGGAGGGAAATGCAGTCATCGGGGTATTGATCCTGATCTTTGCAGCCCTGGCCTGGTTATTTAATAAATGGACAAAAGGAATCGATGCCGAGGGGGCAGCTAAAGAAAGTGAGCTGACACCGGAAGCGATTGATGACTTGCCGTCCAGCCCAGATTTTCGGGTAACGGGTCCAGGCGAATCTGCGACTTTCAAGCGAGGGAGTTCTGATAGCGTGGAAGCGATTCGATTCAAGCGAGCAGTAAAAGATTTGTATGAAGTCTTTACTGCACGCCCCGCTCCCAAGCCGCCGCGACCCACTTTGAATATCGCTCAAACTGTCGGTACAGTTATCGGGAAAATTGATCCCCTGATCACCATTCCCGCTCGGATGTTGACGGCCGTTCGTTTTCCTGCGATTATTCGGGCCCGTTTGATTGAACGGTTTGAGCCGGTGATGGCTTATCCCGAATTTCCGCAGCCTATGTATGAGCCGCTTCGTGATATTTCAAGCGAATTGTTAATCCCCAATATTCACCTCGTACCGCCCAATACCATTTCGCTGCTGATTACCAATCAGAAATTTATTGAGTCCTATATGGTGGGCCTCAACCACGAAATGGGCCGGGAACTGCTTTGGCGGGAATATCCCACTGACCAGCGAGGAAGTTATTTTCGGCAGTTTTGGGATGTGAAGGATTATGTGAATACGGATGATACCCTGACAGAGGAAGAATTAGTCGAAAAACTCAAAGACATTCCGGAAATTCATCGCTGGCCACGAGCTTCTGACTTAGGTACGCACAATCAGCGGGATGCGGAAGGCGATACGACCCAATTGGTATTGCTGATTCGAGGCGATCTCCTGAAGAAGTATCCCAATGCGGTGATCTATGCACACCGTGCTGAATGGGTCCGAAAAGAGGATAATTCTATTGATGTAAAAGAACCCCGTGTACTGGCGCCGATTGATACAGATGCGCTGGAGATCGCCAATGAAAAACACCCTCTCTACAAAGCGAAGATCAGTCCGGATATTAATTTCTTTGGATTTGATCTGACGGTCGAAGAAGCACAAGGCGGAACCGGAGCCAATCCCAACGATGATCCGGGATGGTATTTTGTAATAAAAGAAAGGCCTGGGGAACCTCGTTTCGGACTGGATATTGATCAGAAAAATGGAGGCCTCGATTCCTGGGATGACATCAGCTGGGAAGATGTAAATGTGCTTTCGGATGGCAATAATCACATTCGCCTGAACAATACAGTCTCGCTGAATGCTGCCCCACCAGATGAGGACAATAACCCTGAATCTGTGGAATGGAGCCCGAATACCAATGCGGCCGATTTGGCGCACATTACCTATCAGGACCCTGTACTCATTGCCGTACATGCCAGTGAGATGTTACCCGCCTGACCATTTGTAAGGAAGATTATTACGCATCCAACCCCATGAATTTTAACGAACTCCGAAATAACCTATCGCAGGAACGCAAGCAGCGCAAGGCCATAGACCGGCAATTGCAAAACGCGCGGGAACAACTGCGAACCCTTCAGCTCAACAAAGCCCGGCTGGCACGTGCCGGTCGTCAACAAAGCTCGGAATACCTCCAACTGCTCAATGCGGAAGCGCAATTACAAGGGCAAATTCCTGACCTGATCGGGAGCCTCAAGTCGCTTACGACCAACAACATAAATCTCCTGGCAGGCTTTGCAGAAGCTTTTTCTCAAAAAGTAGCCATTCGCAACCTGAATGATCGAATTCCGATTCTTCTGTTTCCGGTTCGAATTGAAACGCGCTTTATGCCGGTTGAGGTAGTTGGTGCGGCAGCGATTACTGAGCTGTGGATTCGCATTTACCCTGACAATGTACAGGTCGAAACCCATGAGGAACAACTGACTGCCGATGAATTGCTGGCGGCTCAGGATTACTGGCAGGAAAACTGGAAAGCCGGGGGCAACAAAGAACAGGAATTAGCTGCCTGGCGGGTAATCGCTTCGGGCTATGGCTCCAATCGGGCTGCATGGATTATCAGCGAAGCGGCGGGCTACCACCCCTCCAATCCCGGCGATAAGCCCGGAGCACCTGTCCCGGAAGGAGATACATTGGCCATCCTGCCTCAATTCCCGGAATATGAGGCCAAACTGGAATCCTGGTCGCGTGCGCCCCGTGCCGAAACCCTGCCTGACCGCTTTGTCGTGATGGGGTTTGAAGGGAGCAAAGTGGTGATCGAAGCACAGGGAGCAGCGATTCCCGATCCCTTGATCGTAGGGCCCAATCCTGCTCACCTCGAAGAAGGGGAAGGCTTTAAAGAAGATGCCGAAGAGCTCGAAGTCGATGCAGAAATGAAATGGATGGTAGACTTTGAAGAGGCCGTGAAAGTAGGGATGGGCATTCGGATTCCCCTGATAGGAGAAAAGGAAAAATATGCACGACTGGGATTCGATCGACTGATGGTAGTCGGTTTACGCCTATCCTCAGATGAAGTGGAAGGGAAAGAACTTCTCGAAGGCCTCATTGACAGCCATCACTATTCAGAAGAAGGGTTCAGCCTGGTACCTCAGGGAACCAATACGAATAATACCCAGGAAGGGGGAGGAGCCGGATACAGCTCCTTCGAGTTGGGCGAAGAAGGGAGTTTTGAAGTGGAATTGGGGGACGCACAATTCACTCCCAATCCTGACTGGAAAGCAGCACGCGACGGCCAATACCTGGCACAGGCCCTCGGAATCGATTTTGATCCCTTGCAGCACATTCAGTATGCAGATGGCCTCGATCAGCGGGATGCGCGGGCGATGAATACGGCTCTTTGGCACAGTACGCTGGGCTATTTCATGGAGGAAATGATGCAGCCGGTATTTTCCAGTTCCGATATTCGTTCTACGCGGGACTTTTTCATTCGATACGTGAGCGGCCGGGGACCTATTCCGGCATTCCGGGTGGGAAATCAACCCTATGGCATATTGGCTACAACTGCCTTTTCCAAATGGCAAGTGCCGGGGAGACTGGACCCGACGACTGGCGGAAATACAGGAGTCAACTCCTATGAAGTGAAACTCCATCAGGTGCTCGAGCGCCTGGATCAGGATTGGGACGCCTATGCCAAGGAGGTTTCTTTTGCCGGGAAAGCGGGCGATTCTGCTCAGAATTTACTCGATATGATGGGCCTCCACGCAAGTTCTGCTGAGTACCATCAGCGATTTGCCATTGGGATTGAGCAGTTGACTAACCTCCTGAAGATTCAGAACTTTGATGTATTCTCAACTGAAATTGTTCAATATCTTATCAATAAAGGCCGGGAGATTTTAGTGGATTTGGGCTATGATCAATTGGCTGATTCTCCTGAAATTCTCTCCAAGCTATTTTTTACCTCTCAAACCCTGCTGGACGGGCCTTTAATTGATGTAGATCCGGCTTCTGAAAATGCATCGGTTAAACCGATTACGGTACAGGCTGCACCCGAAGACCCGGAAGCAGAAAACTATATCGAGTGGCTGGCAAGCCGGACGCTGGACGAAATCCGGCGGGAAGATTTTGGGGAAGACCTCAAAGGCGAAAAAGTAGCGGCCCCTACTGCGCTGATGTACCTTATGCTCCGGCAATCGCTGATGCTGGCTTATTTTGATACGGCGTATAATTTCCATGTGAGCCGGAAGCAGGTCTCTGATCCGGTGCGCAACAAACGGGAACCTGAGTTGATGTACGTAGCACAGGAAAACCCGGGCCGCAGCAAATTATCCTATCTCTACACGCGAAATGAAGCCATTACGGGCACAGATCAATTGACCGTAGCGGAATATGTTTCCAATGCTGATGTCCTGCTCAATCCGCAGTTTCAATTTGAAACGAAGGCCTTGCGGGAGGTAAAAGAAGCGATGGATCTGCTGGGAGATGCTTCTACCGCACGCCTGGAGCGGGCCTTCTCGGAGCACATTGACCTGTGTTCCTATCGACTGGATGCCTGGAAATCAGGATTGGTTCGGCACCGACTGGAACAATTGCGCGGTCCGGCGGATGATCGGCAAACAGGCGTCTATCTGGGCGCATTTGCCTGGCTCGAAGACCTGCGACCTCGTGCGCGCTTGCAGGATTTTGCAGGTGAAATTCCCGAAGAATTATTGGGCGAAAATCAAGCGCCGATCAAGCATGATCCTGAAAATGCAGGCTTCATTCATGGGCCTTCTCTCAATCATGCCGTTACCGCAGCGGTCTTGCGGAATGCCTACCTCAGTCATGCCGAAGAAGGGAATGACTCGGTCATGTCTGTCAACCTGAGTTCGGAGCGCGTGCGTATGGCGATGTCCCTCATTGAGGGGGTTCGAAATGGGCAAGGGCTCTCTGAATTACTGGGCTATCGGTTTGAGCGCGGGCTGCATGAGCGATATGGGACTGTGGAATTGGACAGATTTATTTTGCCACTTCGGGAGAAATTTCCGCTTCGTGCCAATCGACTCAATAAAGCACCAACTGGTACCTCCATCGAGGAGATCGAAGCCAGAAATGTTATTGATGGCTTGCGGTTATTGGAACACATTCGGGAATCTGGAAACGCTGTCTATCCCTTTGGCTTGACCGGCTTGCCTGCTGCGAATGGAGCGGAGCGGGATGAAATCAGCGCAGAAGCCGACCGTATGGCCAATTTGCTCGATGCGGTGAGTGACCTATCAATGGCGGAGGGCGTATTTCAAGTCGCGCAGGGCAACTACGAACGTGCGGGCGCGATGATGAAGGCCGTAACGGAGGGGAATAACCCTCCTGATCCTGAAATTGCGCAAACCCCACGTAGCGGCCATGCCTTGACTCAACGCGTAGCCATTCAATTTGAAACGAATATTCCCGCTGCACAGTTGAATCCCTATCCTTCAATTCCCCTGACGCCGCGCGCTAAAGCAGAGCCGGGACTGAATAAATGGATCGCTTCTTTGTTGGGAAATGCCACAGAAGTAGTGGTGCGGATCATACGCGTAAGTGGCGGGGTCGAAACCCCTTCAGAGGTGACGCTGGAAGATTTGGCGATTCAGCCCATTGACCTGCTTTATCTCACGCCTACGAATCTTAAAGAAGAATTAGCGGAACTGGATGAACGAATTGCGATGGCCGTCAAGCCGGGTTTAAACCCCGATGATACGTTCCGAATCGCTTATACCGCAACGGTTCCGGGCAAAAAGACGCTGTTTGAACTCATGCCTTTATTGCGGAGTATTCGCAGCATGGTAGGCGATGCGCGCCCGCTGACGGCGGAAGATATGCACATGCCGACTGACAGCACAGAAGATCCGGAATATCCGCAAAAAGACAATCCACAGGGCTATGATGTGAATGAACTGGCGGTACGAGTTGCGACAAGCTATTTTGACCTGACAACGATCAAAAATCAGTTGACTGAAATCGTAACAGTCGGTGGGCCGCTGGATGCAGCCCGATATAGCCTGACTCGCAATATTCTCCTGGCTACTTCCTACTTTGGGGTGCCGCAATCTATTCCCAAAAGCCTGAGTGGCGAATCTCCTGAATTGGAAGCAGAATTGTTGGAACAAGCGGCAGCGGTATTGGAATTGGTGAAAGCCCGGACGGATGAATATGAATTGATTGATCCGGGGAATGTGCCTGTATCAGAGGGAATCTTTACGCAAGTGCAGGCATTTGTGGATGCTGGTAAGTCCGTATTGGGCGGTGAATTCAAGTGGATGCCGACCTTTACCCATACCTATCCGGGTGAATTACAACTAGCCGTTGCAGCGTCAGAACAAATGGTAGATAACACAGGCCTGACCTTGCCGGTCGATGACTGGATGCACGGCGTGGCGCGTGTACGGGAGAAAATTAACACGCTGGAACAATGCATGTTGATGGCCGAGAATTTTGGCAGTGCAGATCTTGACCTGACGCCGATTCAGTTGCCATATCAGGAAAATGATCATTGGGTAGCCGTCGAATATCCGGAGACTTATGAGTTTGAAGGAGATAAGCTATTGGTCAATACGCATTACACACAGCCTTTTGATGCAACCAAATTGCAGGCAGGTCTGATGCTCGATGAATGGGTAGAAGTGATTCCTACAAAGGAAGAAACTTCAGGTATTGCCTTTCATTTTGACAGGCCTAATTCTGAGCCTGCACAAACATTGATTTTGGCAGTAAGCCCTAATCTGAACGGAAGCTGGCAATGGGAAGATCTGATTGATACGCTGACCGAAACCCTCGATATGGCCAAAAAACGGGCTGTCGAACCCCAGCATTTGGACAATAATTCCTATGCACAACTCTTGCCGGCTGTGATGGTTCCGGTAACAAAATACCTCTATTCCCTTACCACCAACCTCGCGGCGAATGTGGGAATGGTGAATGCCATCGCTAATATAGAACTCGCAAACACTGACAATAATGGCTGATCCGAAATTTCAGGGAGAATACCTTGTTCAGAGCTTTTTACAAGCTGAATTGCACTTGCCTACAATTGTGGGCTGGAACCGCCTGGAAGGTCGGCCGCGAACCCGTGAGTTTGATCAAACCCTCAAAGCCCAGGTACGTGACCCTTTGTGGATGCTCACCCGCCAGTGGCAGTTTGGGGAATTCAAGGGGGAAGATGCAGCCTCGCCGGTATTTGCACGGCTGAAAGTCAAGCAAACCCAAATGGATGTGTATCGAAAAGGAGGCATTATCGCAATTGAAGATGATTTCTCGCGTACCAGCCGTATTGGAGATGATCCGCTGGAACCTCGCGTAGAGCGGGAAATCCTGGAGCCAGATCTGGCCTTGCGGATACAGATGGGCCGCTATTGGTGCCGAATGATGAAAAAGGCAATCAAGCAAGGCAGCCTGAGTCAGAGTTATGAAGCTGAATACAAACAGCAATATCCAGTGATTCTACCGCCACAAAACGCTGATAACGCAGCGACCTATGCACATCAGGATGTGTGGCAGGTGTATGCGGCGACAGCGGGGCGGAGCATGGATGGTTATCTGTTTTATGCACACATTCAGGGAGGCGGGGATCCCACTGACAGTTTGCCGGGGACCCTTTCTCTTGGGGATGCAGAGACGCTCGGGAAACTGGCCATTGCTTTTCAGGAATGGTTTCGGAAACAATACGATCAACCCGCTGAAGAGAAAGAGAGTGCCTGGTCGGCTATGTGAGCAATGCGGACGACGTCTTGCAGATCC
>CAYGTH010000193.1:0-13000 GCA_964352745.1 uncultured Bacteroidia bacterium | reverse complement strand
TCTTCTTTGTAATTAAATGGCTATTCAATATGAAAATTAGAGCGGCGATTACCGCAGTAGGTGGGCATGTACCAGAACGCATTTTGACAAATGCAGAGTTGGAGAAAATGGTCGATACAGATGATCAGTGGATTCGGGATCGCACAGGCATCGCGGAGCGACGGATTTTGGATAAAGACAAAGGGACCTCAGATATGGCTGTAGAAGCCATTCGGGATTTGCTGGCCAAACGACCCGATATTGGCCCTGAAGATATTGAGCTGATTATCTGCGCAACAGTCTCTCCTGACCATGTATATCCTGCTACTGCCAATATTATCTCGGATAAAATTGGGGCGGTAAATGCCTGGGGGTTTGATATGAATGCTGCGTGTTCGGGGTTTTTGTTTGCCTTGAAAACAGCTTCACAGTTTATCGAAAGCGGCGCACACAAGAAAATTTTGGTTGTAGGCGCAGATACCATGTCTATCCGCATAGATTATGAAGACCGCAATACCTGCATCTTGTTTGGAGATGGAGCCGGGGTTGTTTTGCTCGAACCTGATTCAGAAGGATTTGGTGTGATTGATTCTGAACTGAAATCCGATGGGAGCGGACGGCAGTTTTTGTATCAAAAAGCGGGCGGTAGTAAATATCCAGCTTCCCTGGAGACCGTAAAAAATAAGGAACATTTTGTAACCCAGGATGGCCGTACCGTCTTTAAGTTTGCCGTCAAAGGTATGGCAGGCGTTACGCAAACGGTCATGCAGCGTAACCAACTGACAGGCGATGACCTGGCTTATTTGGTTCCTCATCAGGCTAATAAACGAATTATTGATGCCACTGCTAAGTTTGCTGACCTCCCCGAAGAAAAAGTGATGGTCAATATCAGTCGCTATGGGAATACGACCTGTGGTACCATTCCGCTTTGCCTCTGGGAGTGGGAAAATAAGCTGAATAAAGGGGATAATCTGCTGCTGGCTGCGTTTGGCGGTGGATTTACCTGGGGAGCAGTTTATGTCAAATGGGCGTATGATGCGCCAGCGTCCTAATCCTTACTGAACCAGCTTATTTAATGGCCTAAAGGATTTTCTGTTTAATCTCTTTAATCTCCATTTCTTCTACAAATGAAGATTTCACCGAAATACATGCTCGTATTGAGTCTGTGGGTTGGAGCCACATTCGTCGGCTGCACATTCGATGATGATACTGCCTATTACCCCATTACCCGTAGCGCGTTGTTATTGGTCAGCGATAGCCTGGATACAGATCGGCATCTCTTGAATATCACAGATAAAAACCTTTCCGGAGCCTGGGAACAAAGCCTGAATCTGCCGGGAACCCTACGTCAGTTGGGAAGTTTTGAAAATGAATGCTGGCTGAGTACTGCGAATCCCGGTCAGGTACATCGGCTGGATATGTCAACCGGCCAATTGACTGAAACGTTTTCAACTGAGAGCCTCCAGCCCGAATATATATGTGTGGGCGAGGAGTATCTCTTAGTCTCAGATCAACAGACTGCGCGAATTGGATTCATTCATAAAAAAAGAGGAACCCTTACAATAGTGGACGTGCCCGATCTGCCAGGGAAAGCGGTGTACAGAAGCCGGAAGTTTTACCTCAGGATCGGAAACCAGTCGGTGCGGATTTTTCGGGAAGAAGCACTCGCGGAGTTGGAAACGATCCCATTTTCTCGCCCGATCACAGATTTACAGGTAGATAATCTGATTTCAATATTGGTCTTTACCCGGGACTCGACCTTGTTTCGGGCCTCGATAGACTATAATACGAATTCGCTTTCCCTGCCGGAAACCCTTGAAAATAGCGATCAAATAGAAGTCTCTCCCATTCGGGTAGCACAATACGGGAAAGAATGGTTGAGAGAAGTACGCTTAAGGAACGGACAATTTTCATCGACAATCCAGAATCGGGTTACGGATTTTGAAGTAGATTTCTTTGATGCGCAGATTTATTATGCCACTGAGGATTCCCTTTTTCAATATGCTTTGCGGGATCAGAAAAATACAGCAGTAGGTAGCTTCTCCGGCGAAATCCTGAATTCCTTTTTCTTTCGGGAGGTAATTGGGGAATAGTTGAGGTATTTTGTTAATTTGCGCGAGATTTTGTTTGCGCAGATATTTAGAAAGGATAACATCTTATTTATATGGCTAGTACATCAGATATTCGTAATGGACTTACGTTTCGATATAACGGTACCATTTATACCGTAGTCGGATTCCAGCATGTGAAAATGGGACGAGGGAGTGCATTTGTGCGAGTTAAAATGAAAAGCCTCACTACTGGAAAAGTTATCGAAAACTCTTTCAATACCAGTGCGAAGATTGATGATATCCGTGTTGAACGTCGCAAATATCAGTACCTGTATGCCGAAGAGGATTCTCTTGTATTTATGGATTCGGAGACCTATGAGCAAATTTACATTCAGAAGATCATGATTGATGCGCTGGATTTGCTGCTGGAAGGCGAAATCTGTGAAGTGCTTATCAACACCGAGGATGATTCTCCGTTAACAGTAGAGATGGCCCAGCACGTGATTCGGGAAATTACCTATACTGAGCCCGGCCTGAAAGGGGATACGGCTACCAATACCCTAAAACCTGCAACGCTGAATACCGGAGCTGAAGTGCGGGTTCCCCTGTTTATCAATACAGGAGACAAAGTCAAGATTGACACTGCAACGAAGGCATACATAGAGCGCGTTAAAGAATAATTTCGTACGGAATTCACCACACAGGTGAGTTCTTTTTTTTTGGCACTAATCGGCTAAATCCTTCTTTCCCGGCACGATGGAAGGAACAAGGCCAAAGGAGAACTTGCTAATTACTATTGCCATGGAATTTAAGGAAATACAAGACATCTTGAAGTTGGTCAATCGGACTGATTTGACTGAAGTAGAGATCGAAAAAAAGGATTTTAAAATTAAAATCCGTCGGAAAGCACCCGAAAACAATGTGATTTATACCACACAGCAGACAGCACCTACCCTGTCTCAGCCTGTTGCGCCTCCCCCCGCGCCTGTTGTGGAAATGGAAGCTGCACCCGCAAGCCCTGCTGCTCAAAGTCCTGTCGCACCTGTGGACGATGCGCAGGACCTGTATGCCTTCAAGTCGCCCATGATCGGTACGTTTTATCGGTCTGCGTCTCCAGAAGTAGACGTGTATGCCAAAGTAGGAGACTACGTGGAAAAGGGACAGGTCTTATGTATCATTGAAGCGATGAAATTGTTCAATGAGATTGAGTCTGAAGTGGATGGTAAAATCGTCAAAATCATTCTGGAAGATGCACAACCTGTGGAATACGATCAGGTGTTATTTCTGATTGATACTAATGCATAGGACTTGCCGTAGGTAGGTTAGTTTTGCTGAAAGGATTTCATTCCCCCTGTTATGTTCAAAAAAATATTGATTGCCAACCGAGGCGAAATAGCCTTGCGCATCCAGCGTACTTGCCGGGAGATGGGCATCCGCACAGTTGCTGTGTATTCGACTGCTGATCGCGACAGCTTGCATGTTCGTTTTGCCGATGAAGCCGTTTGTATCGGGCCTCCCTCCAGTAAAGAGAGTTACCTGAGTATGCCCAACCTGATTTCCGCTGCGGAAATATGTGGAGTAGATGCTATCCATCCCGGGTATGGGTTTTTGGCTGAGAATGCCGAATTCTCCCAACTCTGTGAAGACCATGGAATAAAATTCATTGGCCCGAGCGCCGAGGTGATTAATTCTATGGGAGATAAATCAACTGCCAAGGAATTTATGATTCAAGCCGGTGTTCCGGTTGTGCCGGGCTCAGATGGATTGCTTGAATCTCTGGAAGCAACCTATGAAATTGCCGAAGGCGTTGGGTATCCCATTTTACTAAAGGCTACCGCAGGTGGAGGCGGTAAGGGGATGCGACTCGTTACTAAAAAAGAGGAGATGGAAGATGCCTGGAACAGTGCGCGTACTGAGTCAGCTGCTGCTTTTGGAAACGATGGCCTCTACATGGAGAAATTCATCGAGGAACCCCGCCACATTGAAATTCAGATTGTAGCAGATCAGCATGGAAATGTCGCCCACCTTTCTGAACGGGATTGCACTATCCAACGTCGCCATCAAAAACTCGTGGAAGAGTCTCCGAGCCCTGTATTGGATGCGGGAACCCGGAAAAAAATGGGAGATGCGGCAATTGCTGCTGCTAAGTTTGTCAACTACGAAGGAGCCGGTACGGTAGAATTTTTGTATGACAAACACCGCAATTTCTATTTCATGGAAATGAATACCCGTATTCAGGTGGAACACCCCGTTACGGAAGAGATATTTGATATCGATTTGATCAAAGAACAGATTCGCGTTGCTGCCGGTCAAAGAATAGAAGGAGGCGAATACCTGCCCTCCGGAAAGCATTCTATGGAAGTGCGGATCAATGCTGAAGATGTGTATAACGGCTTTCGCCCATCGCCTGGCCGGATAGATTATTTCCACAAGCCCGGTGGCCATAAAGTCCGTGTAGATACACATGCCTTCTCAGGGTATATCATTCCTCCCTATTATGACTCGATGATTGGGAAACTCATTGTCTCTGCGCCAACTCGCGAGGAAGTAATTGCCAAAATGAGCCGTGCCCTCGATGAGTTTATCGTAGAGGGCGTCAAAACAACGATTCCTTTTCACAAGCAATTGATGAAAGACGAGCGCTTCCGCTCTGGAAACTACAGCACCTCTTTTCTCGATGATTTTGTAATGGAACCAGAACCAGAGAAATAGTCATACGTGATTCTAACTAGCATTAGCGCAATAAAAAAAGGCTTCAGGGTTACCTGAAGCCTTTTTTGCATACATATCGTGTGCTATTATTTCTTGGTAAATCGAAGGGTGCCCGTCTCACCACCACTCGAAATCCGAACGGAGTACACTCCTTCTGCGAGGTAGGAGACATCGACCTTTTGATCAAACGATCCCTGTACCCGATCTATTTGGAAATGCTCAAGCACCCGGCCTCTCATATCCCGAATATCAATTTCGAACGGATGCGTGCTATTGCCTTCCAGTCTAAGATCAAAAATTCCGGAATTAGGATTTGGGAAGAGTGAAATCGCAACTCCTGCCAGTTCGTCCAGCAGGCCTACATTCATAATGCTAATGAGTTGCTCGCTGGTATCTGATCCACATTCATTGGTAACAATTAAGGTTACGGGATAAGAATCGTTGGTCAAATAAGTCGTACTTGGGCTTTCGAGGGTACTGGTACTATCGTTGCCAAAGTCCCACAGATAGCTCACGACATCTGTAGAGCTGCTATTGAACTGGAAAGCCTGTGCGCCCTGATCTGTATAGGTAAATGCCGCGGTTGGAAGCGGATCAATCGTCAGAACGCTGGTCGTCGTATCCGATCCTCCGGGATTGCTTACGATCAATCGTACCGTTTGCTGGCCGGGCGTAGCAAAAGCAACCGTATGCGGGCCTGCAGTATTCGCTGTTGCAGGGATCGCGCCACTCCCAAAGTCCCAGCTGTATGATTGAATGCTGTCTCCTGTGGTAGCATCTGTGAAGGTGACGATTTCATTTTCACAGATCGTAGTGCTCGAAACTGTAAACTGTGCATCAGCAGGAACAGTCCCGACTGCTACCTCCTGGGTGATCGTATCATTTCCACAACTATTGATCACAATCAATTGGACTGTGTATAAGCCACTGGACGTATAGGCATGCATCGGATCAGATATATTCGCGGTAGTACCATCGCCAAAGTCCCAGAGATACACCAAGCCATCAGTAGAAGTATTGGTGAAGGTGAAATCATATCCCACGGTATTGGTTGCTGTAAAACCAGCTACTGGTAATGGGTTGATTGAAATGGCCTGTACGGCTGAGTTACTCCCCGCAGCATTGGTAACGGTCAGGGTGATATTTTTAGGGCCGGGGGTAGCATAACTCACCGCATGGGGCCCAGCCGTATTCGCTGTCGCCGGAACGGCTCCATTTCCAAAATTCCACGAATAAGCGGAAATACTGTCCCCGGTAGAGGCATCTGAGAAGGTAATCGGATCCCCCTGACACAGGCTGGAAATACTCAGGTTCATCCCTGCATTAGGCAAGGGGACAGTAACATCTGTAATGTTAATATTGTCAAGATAGAGGCTGTTTCCATACCCATTTACATTGATAAAACGAATCACGACAGAACTGCCAATATAAGTGTCGAGCAGTACTGTGTCGCGTCGCCATTGGCTGGAAGTGGGTGAAAATACGCTGGTTTGATCAGGCGCTGTCGCGAGTGCAGTTCCAGACTTGTCGTAGATGATATGGGTAAAGGTCTGGCCACAATCAGTTGACAACTCTACGCGTAAGCCATCAAAAAGGGTTGCGTTGTACCGGGCATAGGATACATCAAACGAGAGCCTGGGTGAGATAGCAGAAGTCAGGTCCATTGTAAAGGTTCCTAATTCGTCTTCTGCTCCGGCTGCATCATAGAAGAAGTTATCTACAAAAGCGGTAACAGAAGCATTTCCATTACTGCCAATTACACTTGCAGTTTCCCAGGTGTCCCCTCCATCTGCATTTACGAGTTCCCAGTTTGTAGGGGGGAAAGTTCCGGATTGGAAATCTTCAATGACATCCAGCGGTGCACCTGCATTGATTTCGATATAGTTGACAATTGTCAAGGTATCATTTCCAATAGAGTTGGAGGCCGCCAGACTTACCTCATAGAGGCCATTTGCATTGAAGACAACTTGTGGATTTTGTGAAGCTGAGCTGGTGCCTGCTATATAGCTGACAGTATTAGGAGTAAAACTCCATGCCCAGGTATCAGGGATACCAGCAGTTTGGTCTGTGAAAGTAATCGGATTTCCGATACAGGTGCTGAAGATATTTGCTGAGAAATTAGTAACAGGTTGAGCCAGTGCCCCCGAGATGCTGATATCATCGATCGCAATATCACTCTCAAATCCATTACCGGTAATCCCTCTGAATCGCAGGTTGACTATCCCATTTGAATAAGGAGAAAGGTTTACCAGTTGTTCCAACCAGAGATTTCCCTGACTGCCAATCAATGGAGGAATAACATCTTCAATCCACCCCCCATTATAAAATATATCGAGGTGTAATTCACCCATATCGACACCATTCATGTGATACCAAAAAGAAAGTTGTGGACCTGCTGTAGGGACCAGATTGATACAAGGACTGATCAATTCAGCTGTTTGCCCTTCGCAGCCGCCTGAAGCTTCCAGGTACAGATAGTTTCCGGAACTCGTACCGGGATTATGGTCGATTGAAGGGCCTGTACCGCCCGAATTAGTACCGTCTTCATCTACCCGCCAGTCTATGTCATCTCCGTCAGCGTTCGTAATATTCAACCAGCCACCTGTCAGGGAACAGATTTCTGCTCCGCAGTTATTGGCTGTTCCACATAGCCCCTGACTTTCAAAATCCTCTACAAAAGGAGCTGTGATGGTTGTGCCTGCTACCCGATCGATAACAGCATTAGCAGTATCGTTTTGCGGAAAACCGTCAGCGAGCAGGCCTGACCAGGTATCCAGGGTATAGGTGCCCAACGCACCCATGACTATTGGATTTGCAAAAGTATGATCGGCTGTGGAACCAGGTGCGATAGAAGCTGTAAAGGTTTCCGTTACGACTGCTCCGCCATTGAACTGGTAGGAAACCGGGAAGTTGGATTGAGGATTGACGCCTCCGTTTTGTATGCGTACGGTAACATCAATCGAATTAGGATGACAATCATAACTCACTCCATTGCTGGGAGAAAGTAACTGCAGGGCCACATCATCGGAAATGATACAGTTAAATAATCCTGTACTTGTATAATTGATCGCAATAGCTCGCCGACCGCGCATATTATTAGCGCCCTTGGCACGTACCGAAAACCAGTGGTCAGCGAACGGATCTACATTGGGAATATCAAAAGTAGTCAGCGTCGAACTGCCTACGGAATCCATGTACTGAGCACCGAGCATGAAAATATCATAGCCCGTTGCGCCTGCAACAGCATTCCAGGTCAGCCGGGTATAGCCCGGACACACCTGAGTTACCTGGATATTTTGTGGAACTGCTGCAATCGAGAAATTGACATCGCTTTCATCTGAAAGGCTGCCACGCGTCACACGTACCCGTGCCTGTCCTGTAACAGAGGAAGGAACTGTCCAACTGAGTAGGCGCTCGCTTCCGCCTACAGAAGAGGAAATTGTGTTCCAGGTTGTTCCATTGTTGGTGGTATATTCTACGGTGAAATTACCGGTGATACCATGTGCATCCCAGTGAATATTCTCGGTCTCGCCAGGTACAAAGCCTTCGCCGCCCATTGGATAGGTTACGACAATCTCGTCTGGCACAAATACATATACTACAAAATATTCCTGCGGGCCTTGTGGAACTGCAAATCCATTTACTGTTACCGTGTAACTGCCAGCTGCTGGGCTATTGAGCAGGACCTGCTCCACATTGTTGAGATTATCTACGCCGGTCGTAGCTGGAAGGTCAAGGGTAACAGCATTCGGGGTTTCGTCCAATACCCAGGGATTGTGAACGGTTCCGACAGGATCGGTTACGGTCATGTTCAGGTTGTTGACCAGTGCGAGTGCGGAAGCAGGAGAACCCTGTGGATCCATCCAGTAGGTCATGATTCGTACTTGCTGTGTACCGGCAGGTACAGATAGGGTATGCGTGTTTGTATTGCCCTGGGTCAGCGTATCAGAGAGGAAGTAGTCTTTTTCGAGAATATCCAGTGCCCGGCGGCCATTAACCAATCCCCATCCATATTTGTAGTCAGGGCCGATGTTTCCAAGTTCATTGGCCGAATTCAGCAAAATCGCCTTCATCAATCCGGAATTAGGATAATCATTATTATTGAATTCCCGGTAGGCATGGTAGAGCTGCGTTAATACACCTGCCATACTCGGTGCTGCTGCGGAAGTGCCCCCAAAGCTCTGGTAGCCATTGTTCGGATTGGTGGACCGCTGACCTGCGCCATGCGCTGAGATATCGGGTTTGATCCGTCCATCAGAAGCCGGACCCCGGCTACTGCTCGCCTGAAGGTTCCCTACAGCATCCAGATTCGCTGTTGCAATTACATTCTTGCCGATCTTATGGCCTCCGGTGATGTTTCCCCATTGGTTGCCGGCTCCATAGCTGCTACAGCCTCCATTTGAATTGCCTGCAGAAAAGCAGTGCATCAGGTTCTTGTTGTCAAAAATCTGCTGATCAACGGTTTGTGCGATTCCCGTATAGCCTGCGTTACAGCCATTGCTATAAGAGGAATTGGTAATCATGACGCTATCCGTCTGGTGGAGTGGCAGGGTATTATCGAGAAAATTTGCCTGATAACTGAGCACATACAAAAATGCGCCGGGAGCCATGCCTTTGACGGTTGGATCCAGATTACCCGCTCCTACAAAGATCCCGGCAACGCCATCTCCGTGTGTGCCAGTACTTCCACCTGAGAAAGACGAGTTCTGCCGACCCTTGAAATCGATATGAGGGCCTATGTCTCCGTCATCCCGTACCATGATATTGATGCCGCTTCCATCGTATTGACGATTGGAAGGGAAATCCGTATCGATTGTATTGGCCCGCTGAATCCCCCGACCGTTAAAATCATCGGGAACGGCAGGTGCTTCAATCGGTTCTACATAGGTAACAAATGGCATACCAGCTACTTCCTGAATGCGCACGGTTGGAACCATCAGGGTAATGACGGGGTAGTATTTGCTGCTGCTTAAAATGGAGAAACCCGCTTGCAGCAAGGCATCCCGAACAGCTGTCTCTGGTAAACCCGGCTGATACATGATCGTCAGCTTGATACGTTCACCATTCAGTGCCCAGTCGGGATAGGGGGCTTCTGAGAGAGTGGGATCTATTTTAGTAAGGGGATCGACCGGCATAATGCTTCTGATTCCATAAGCAATCAGCTGGCCTAAGTCATAGCCTGTCGGGATAGCTGCGAGGTAGGTATTGTTAGGAATGTATTCCAGTAACCGGACACCACTTTGTTTGATGGCTTCCTGCTGAGATTGACGAGGGATCGATTCAAACTGTAAATAGCGATAGTATTGACCTTCAAATGCTTCGCCAAAAGCAAGGGTATGATACTCAATGGCGTATTCCGCATTTTTAGGGAAGGTAATGGTACCTGTTTTAAAACGAACTTCATAGGTGCTTTCTGGTGATTGGGCAAAGAGAATGCCGACCACCCCCAAAAAGGTGAGTAGGAGACGGGTAGTTGTTTGTTGCATACTTAGGATAACTTAGGGGAAGTGTAGAGGGTTTTATAAAAACGGAGATATCATGTGCGTTGGAAGTACGCAACACAAGCCGTAAGGGTAGCTTAGACCATGTTTGGAACGCTAATTTCCTTAGAAACTGGCGGCTTCCAGAACCTGATCTGCACCATTTCTACTCGAAATAGCTCGCTATTTCTGCGCAAAATGGCTTGTCAGAACCCGAAATCCACCAGTTTCGCTAACAAATTTCCTGTCCCAAACATGGTCTTAGTCTAGCTAAAAAAAAGTGGGCGTTTCAGTCGGAAAAGTACAGGATTTATTCCTGCAATCGATATTCACTTAGGGAGTTGGGTTACATGGTAATCCCTTGTGGAGAAGGGCCTATTCTCCGAGCAGCTCAGCCAGTTTTTGGTCGAGGGCTTTTCCGCGAAGTCTCTGTGCGATGACTTTTCCTTCCGTATCTATGAGTACCGTATAGGGAATGGAATGTACGCCATAGGTTTTTGCGGCTTCGCTTTGCCAAAATTTCAGATCACTCACATGATGCCACTCAAGTCCATCTTTGGCAATTGCTGCCAGCCAATGATCTTTATTTCGGTCCAGGCTTACGCTCAGAATATCAAATCCCTTGTCTTTGTATTTATGGTAAGCCTTCACAACTGCTGGGTTTTCTATGCGGCAGGGGCGACACCAACTCGCCCAGAAATCTATGAGGACAATCTTTCCTTTCAGGTCACTTAGTTTAAGCGTTTCGCCTGTAGGTGTCGGGAGGCTGATTTCGGGTGCAGCCTGCCCCTCAGCTACTGCTGGCTTGGGTTTACTTTGCTCCGAAATTTGTTGTTGCAGGGTCTGAAGTAGGGCTTTCTTTTGGGTTTCAGTCAGCTGAGGAATACCTGTCTGCACGTCAGTGAGTGCTTGATAAACCTGATCAGTGTTGAGGGTTACCCCTGTTTTTGTCAGGCTGTTGCCCAGGTCATAGCCAAGTGCATACGAGATGCTGTCAAGTTTTGTCGCGAGTTGAGGTGTTTGGGCTGCCAGCTGATTCATGAAGGAGCTAGCGCAAATCAGTACTGAAAAGAAAACAAAGGTCAAATACTTCATATCATAGGGATTGGGAGGATCAAATGTACGGAATTTTGATAAGTATTTGGTAAGTACGGCGACATTGATTCAGGTAGAAGTATCCGGTAAAAAAAGAAAAGGGGCACCCGGAAAAGGGGTGCCCTATTCTATTGGAGGTAGTATAGGCTAATCGTTCGGTACACCTCGCGGGTCCGTACAGGTCGGGCTATTGTGTCAAATGGAGTTTGTGTTAAGAAAAACGAGGGTTTTTATTTATTCGAGTTCCCTAAACTCGATCCGCCGGAGCGGGAAAAATAGTACTCCCATGCACTCAGATTTTCGCTGTCCCGAAACCGGGTAATCACACGTACGTGCAACCGGTTGGGATTGATGGGAGTAATGATGAGCCTTCGGCTTGCTTCGGCAGAATTGACCGTCATCACGTAGCGGTTACCGGATATAACCAGTCGCCCCGGATCCCAGGCACAATTCTGATCTCTACAATCCTCAATGGCTTCTACCTCCAGGATCTTATGTTCAAAATCCCAGCTGATAAATAATCGGGAAATGATAGCTGAAAACTCTTCATTTTCCCATGAACCAGGAAGGGTTGATTCGTACAATGCTATGCGATGATACACACTACGTTGCGCGGTCAACGGATTAATACAGAAGGCAATCGACAGTAAAAAGAATACACAAAAAGCTAGGTAAAATTTTTGGGTTCTCATAACAATAGCTTTTCGTCTCTTGTCCCAAATAATGGCTTACCACAGACCATTGTTTTATATTGGAAATTTACCTTTTAAATATTTTAGTAAAAAAAATAAAAGAACTGACACCTTACACAAATACAGTAATGATGCCTATACCCCCTATATATCAAAAATCTTACCAAAAGGCGGTAAAACTGGAGGCATGTAGGGTTTCCTATACTTAAGTGCCATAAATTTGGCCCAATCCATTTGTTTTGGTTTTCGTAAATTTATTTAACGGTAATTAATTGATGTGGAATGGTTCGGGTTTTGACTTTTTTGCGCTGTGAATGAGGTGGTTAGCTGGTTTTGCCAAAAAATGCCTTCATTCGAAAAAAGATTTCCCATACGATTGGAATATGCAGATTTTAACTGTTAGAATTTCACCAATGGATATAAATATTTGTGTGTATTACGCTGTATCGTATTAAATGAAGTGCCAAAAGTTGAACTGGAATTCAAACAAATCCATTTTGTGGGAGCCTCTATTTCTGAAAAAAGACTTAATATTGCTTCGGAAAATTAATTTTGCCGATCATATCCTACTTGTAACCGGATGCATACAGGCCTGTATTTAGCCTCATACTTCATGCGACTAGTTGTTTTTCTGATAATTAGGCTGCTTGTCTCTTCTCCTGTACAGGCTCAGTTATTTCCTCATCTGACATTCCAAAAGTTTTATGACAATCACGGAGAAGATATTCCGGAAAAACTATTGCGGACTCCTGACGGGCACCTGATTATGGGGGGGACGACTTATGGGCGTGATTCAGTAGAAGGTCCGGGCGCAAATGTTTGGATTGCAAAGGTGGATAGTATGGGCGAACTGATCTGGGACAGTGAAGTTGTGCTGGCAGGCTGGGAAATTTTTCGGGATATGGAACTGGCAGAAGACGGAGGGATTGTATTTGTGGGGGTAACCAATACCCTGATCGATCATCGGGAGCGGGGGGATGCGGAATATGGG
>CAYGTH010000192.1:0-13044 GCA_964352745.1 uncultured Bacteroidia bacterium | reverse complement strand
CAGGTAAGCCGAACTGGTTCCAAAAGAAGAAGTAATCAGTACTTCATCCTCCGAAAAATGGCGATACAACTCATCAAAACGCGCTTGCAGGGGTAAACTGCTTAGCTCATTACTCAATTGTTGCAGGCGCGAGGCCGAAATGGATTCCATAAATGATTAGGCTAAAAACGGTGTAGTGAAACAAGGTAAATTCAGGAGGCTTTCTGTATAGGAGGTTCTGATTCGCCCACCAGGGGAGTAGCTTCTGCTTCAGCTACCAGTGAGGCTGTCAATTGATTGAGTTGCCTGACTTTAGAGGAGAAATCCCCCGTTAACCGATTCCGGATTTCCCGAAGATGCGTAAGGAGTTCTGCTGTTTCTTCTGGCAGGATAGCTTCCAGGAGTTGCCGAAATCGCTTGGCAAAAGTGGGCGACTGGCCATTCGTAGAAATCGCGACTTTGAGGTTGCCCCGGGTAACGATGGAGCCGAGGTAAAAATCACAGAGATCGGGCGTATCTGCTACATTTACCAGAATCCCACGCGCACGCGCCTGCTCTCTGATATATTTGTTCACCTCCTGCTTATCGGTTGCAGCGATGATCAGGTCTTTCCCTTTGAGGTCATTGGAGAGAAAAGCCCTGCGGATGATTCTTACCGCATTACTCTTCGCAACCAGGGTCTCCACTTCCGGGGAGACATAAGGAGCCACAACTGTGATCTGCGCATCGGGGCTGCTTTTGAGAATGAAAGACAGTTTTTCATATCCGACTTCGCCCGCCCCTACAATCAGCATGCGAAGGGTATGAAGCTTGAGGAAAATCGGATATAATGGATTTTGGGTTTCGGAAAGGGGAGTACTCATGATGCAAGACGTTGTTGGGAATATTCGTATAAGGCAAATTCTTTGACATAGGCCGGGTGGAGTCGGACAACCTCTCCGATTACGATGATGGCAGGTGCGCCCATTTCGGCTGCTTGTACTTGTTCCAAAATGGTATTCACATTCCCGACCACCACCTTTTCCTGTGGCAGGGAACCATGCTGAATCACCATCGCGGGCGTCTGGGTCTTTCCATTTGCAGCAAAATGCCGGACGATATCCGCCAGTTTCCGCATGCCCATCAGGATTACTACCGTAGCACTGGATTGGGCTGCAATCGGCAGATCAGTGGACAATGCACCGGATCGTGTGGTAGCTGTCAGGACCCAAAAACTTTCGTTTATGCCCCGGCGTGTCAGGGGGACGCCTTGCAGCGCAGGGACTGAGATACTGCTGCTGATACCGGGCACGACCTCCGTTTCCAATCCAAAAGCCTGTGCATATTCGATTTCTTCATGTCCGCGTCCGAAGACAAAGGGGTCTCCTCCTTTGAGCCGCACTACATGGCCGTAGGACAAGGCATATCCGACAATCAACTGATTGATTTCTTCCTGGCTATATCGATGATTCCCGGCGCGTTTGCCAACAAATATCTGCGGAGCAGCCGGAGCTGCGTATTCCAGTAATTCGGGATTGACGAGGGCATCATAGAGCACCACGTCGGCAGCAGCGAGTGCCCGGATCCCCTTGAGGCTGATTAATTCCGGATCACCGGGACCCGCGCCTACTAATGTGAGTTTTTTCTGGATGGACATTATGCTTTGTAATAATTGTCGATGACTACTTTATCTCCTTCTTCTGCCAACAATTGCTTGCGCCGGGTAGCGACTACTGTAGCGACAAATGTGGCGGCTTGCTTCCCGTAAGTCCGGGCAAATTCTTCTCCCGGCTCGTGGTTTTTGAGTTGCAACACAAAGGCTTCAAAACTCTCTTCTTCGGTTAATCCGGATTCGCCATAATGTGTGTCAAAATCGCGGAGGATGCCGATTTGCGTGTTACACTGCACATCTTTGGCCAACAGCAGGGCTTTTGCCCCGATCACCAATGCCCCGTAACTGTGATAAATGCTATTGGCAAATTCTCCTGCTACCAGGCTGTCATTGGCGAGTGCTATTTTTTCCTGCGCATCGGCGATGATCGTTCCGACCATGTCATAACTCACGCCCGCACATTCGCCGACGCCTACTTCCGGAATGAAATTTTCTGCATGCCCCCAATCCTGAAAGTCGCTTTCGGACAGCGTTTCTGTATCTGCAAGGGGTTTGAGCAGGCTATAGAAATAGCGTTTGCCTGCGCGGTAGTAATAATCATTGAAATATTCGCCCTCATTTGCCTGATCGTCATAGTCTTCCAGTAACACCCGTAAAGCTTGCGGAATGCGCTTGGTGGGAAGTTTTATCACTTTTTCGGCAACAAATCCTTTGCCTGTGGGATCAACTCCGCCTCCGATTACGACTTGCATCGCCGGTACAACCAGTGCTCCTTTTTTGATGGAACTGCCATGCAGGCCAATATTCGCTGCCATGTGCTGCCCACAGGAATTCATACACCCACTGATCTTGACTTTGATGGATGCCTCGCCGATCAATTCGGGATATTCGTTACGCACCACACTTTCCAGTTCCGTAGCGATGTGGGTACTGTTGGTAACAGCCAGGTTACAGGTCTCCGTACCCGGGCAAGCCGTGATATCCACCAGGGAATCAAAACCGGGATCTGCCAGGTCGAGTTTCCCCAGTTCCACAAAGAGGAAGGGAAGGCTTTCTTGCCGAACAAAGCGAAGCAATAACCCTTGATTGACCGTAATTCGGATGTCATCAGCTGCATGCACTTTCACGAGTTCAGCTAATTTCCGCGCCCGATCGGAGGAGATATCTCCCAGTTTTACCCGAAGTTGAACGCCATAAAATCCGGCTTGCTTTTGCTCAAATACATTGTATTCCAGCCACTTGGTGTACTGTTCCATATCCTCGATCTCCCCCTCAGCCACCTGCGGCAATACCGGCGGAATTGTCTCCGCTACTGCATTTCGGTCAATGGGATACGATTTGTAGGGAAGGGTCAGGCGTTCCTGCTCAACCAATTCCATCCAGGCCTCCAGGCCCAGTTGTTTAATCAAAAACTTCATGCGTGCTTTGAAACGTTTGGCGCGCTCTCCGTATCGATCAAATACCCGTATCCCAGCTTCCATGAAAGGAATGATTTGATCTTCGGGCAAAAACTCATAGGCAGTCGGTGCCACAATAGACTGAGCGCCTAAGCCTCCCCCCACAACCACTTTAAATCCGCGTATTTCCTCCCCATTTACTTCCTTGATGCGGGGGATAAATCCAAAATCATGGAAATAAGTAAAGGCGGAATCATGGTCGCTGGCCGAGAAGGCAATTTTGATTTTCCGCCCCATGTCCTGACAAATAGGATTGCGCAGAAAATAGCGGAAGGATTCATATACATACGGCGTTACATCGAATAGTTCATTCGGGTCAATACCCGCTCTAGCTGATGCGGTAAAGTTTCTCACCGTATTGCCACAAGCTCCCATGGCTGTTACCCCGGCAGCGGCAAGTCCTTCCCAAATCGCGGGCGTATTTTCGACCTTCACGTAGTGGTATTGCACATTTTGGCGGGTGGTCAGGTGCAAATTGCCGGTCGCATAAGCGTCTGACATGTCGGCCACCCGGATAAGCTGATCGGCAGTCAATTTTCCAAAGGGAATCTTGGTCCGAAACATCTGCACGCCTAGCTGACGCTGTCCATATACGCCTCGGGTGAGGCGAAAAGACTTGAACTTATCTTCGGGAATTTCTCCGGCCTGAAAGCCAGTGATTTTGCTGCGGAGGTCATCGATCGTTTGTTGATCTTCGGGGCTGATGGTTTGAGAACTAGCGACACTCATGGAATTTTTTGAAGATTTTGGGGAATAAAAAAAAGCCTTTCCGAATATCCGGAAAGGCTTTTACTATGAGGTTTGTTGTATTATATCAACACAAAATATGGGCATAGTAAGCACTTCCGGTGGGGACCAGGCAACAACAGCAGCAACATGCCATCATGCTGATGTTCTTTGTAGAAAGTGCGCTATGTGAAATTGAGTGATTCATTTTTGATATTCGGGAGACATTCAAGCTATCGACCATATCTCCGTACTCCTGCAAGTATATTGAGTTTTTTTCAATAAACAAGCACTATTCTTAACTTTTTCTTAAAAGAGGCAAGATTACCCCTTGCGATGGTGGGTGTACGGAGGAATGAGAGAAGGGGTTCATCAATTCCGCTTCGCGGGCAACATATTCCGGATAGCGGCGATTTTCCAGCGATCGGCTTCATACACCACAATAAACGTACTCCACATTTTGCGAATGCTTCCGTCGGTATTTTGAATTTCATATCGGGCATCCGCGATCCCACTCTCAGGGGTAAGGAATCGTATTTTCTCCACAGTAAGGGTTCGGGTTCCGGGCCTGCTTGCCGAGCTTCGCATCATGCCTGCTATAGATGCTCCAATCCCCACTCTCCAGGTTCCCGAAGATACCAGTTGATCGATTTCTGGGACGAGTATCTGTTTGAGGAGAACCGAATCCCGGTTTTCGCGGGCTTCCGCATACTGAGCGACCAGATCAGTTATGGCTTCTTTTGCTGCAAGTGGGTCAGCTCCATTCTGAGCCATTCCAGTAGTCGTCATTCCCCAACAAAAACAAATAAGCAGGCATATATTTTTCATCGTATCTCGAATTGAAAGGTGTTCTCTTCTCAATAGACAAAAAAAATCGGGAAATTCCTTATTGCGTGCTACGAATAAGTTAGTCCCGCTTATAATTTACTTCGGGCAGAAAATCCGGCCTTGAGGTATCGTTTTGCATAGCGCCGCAACCCACTTCGTCGTTTGGGGAGTTCGCCCAGGCTCTCTTCGAGGTATTCCACATCTACGCCATTCAAAATAAGCCGAATAGGAGATTGAGTAATCGTCGCGATCCGCTCCATGATATGCCTGTCTGCATCAACCCAGGTCCGGTTGGCCCTTGCCACAAGGAGAATCAAATCTGCTTTCCGGATGAGTTCTACCGGGTAAGGGCGCGTCAATAAGCCGGGCAATTCTGTGATGTAGTATTCCGGGGCAGAGAGAATTTCCTGGCCATCATCGAGTAGTTGCTCCTCCGAATCCATCTCAAACAAATCATCTTTCAGGTTATAATACAGGGTATCCCGATGCCCGATGAGCGGTGCGATGGATGCAGGAAAGTCTGAGGCATCGTGCTCACTTCCAGGCGTAAAAAAGAGCACATTTGCCCGAAATTTTCGCAGATACTTTGTCAACATATATCCCACCAGGGTTTTTCCTTCTTGCTCCCGGGTGCTCAAAATCAGCAGACGCAAAGGACGCTTTTGGTCTTTTTTGGCCAACTCGATTTTGAGATTTTGAAGCATCAGACCGATGGGACGTTCTTCCAGGAATTCCTCAGATACACGTGAGCGATACCGTTTTTTCTGACCTAAGCGCGGTAAAACACCGATAATCTCCAGTTCCGTAATTCGGCGTGCCCATTCGGGTTTCTTGAGGGTTTTGTCAAAAAACTCCATCGCAATCACAAGGGCTACGGGCAAAATGAAGCCCACTAAGAAAGCTACAATCACCAGCATAATGCGCTGAGAAGGATCCGGAGCAGCTGGAAAAAAGGGAATGTCCACGACCTTTAGATTGGTGGACATGAGCATGCTCTGCCGATGCAGTCGTGCCTGATTGAGGCTATGGAGATTTTCGAGATACTCCCGTTCGGCAATATCAATTTCCCGTTCCAGGCGCTTGAGGGTGGAGCCCAGTGGGGCATAGGTATCGTATATCTCTTCAAATTCCACCTTCCGGTTTTCAATCACCCGCAATCTGGCTGCGGCATCTTCCATTTTCAGGAGATTTTTGAGCCATTCTGCCAATAAATCTTCCAGCTCAGATCCTCTTGGAGAGCGTTGAATTACCTGGATAGAATCTCTTGAACTTTGAAGGCTGCGTTTATACGCGGTGATCGCCTCCCGCAAGGAATCAATTTTGGGTCGTACATGGAGGGTGTCATCTTTCAGGAGTCGAAGTTGGGCCATTTGGGAGACTGCAGCAGACAGGCTGTCGCGTTTATTCAACAGTTCCCGATTGACCAGACCGAGTAAATTGCGCTGATTCAGCTGCTTTTCCAGGGTACTTAGGGCAGAATCAGCGGCAACCATATTCATCAGCTGAGTCATGTACGACTCATACAAATCTTCCCTTTTATTGGCAATAAAACGAGTTTGTTCGTAGTAGTTGATGATTTTGCTTTTCTCCCGAAAGACTTTCAGGCGTTCTTCTGCCAGGCGGAGGCGTTTTGCCGAAGCAGCTGTGGCTTCTTCAAAGTACCCCAGTACATTTCCGGTTTGTGATTCTTTGATTTCCCGGTGTTTTCGGCGAAAAATGTCGATCAGCAGTACCAGTGTCCGCTGGGCAACGCCGGGATCAATCGTCGTATAGGATAAGCGGATCATATCACTTTTCCCCTCTTTGGCGACTTTGATTCCCCCCAGATGCTTATGCCCAAACAAGGGGTGTTTTCCATATAACAATTCTCTGATGGGATTTTCTTCTACCTTCAGGTTCCGATAAGCCGTCAGTTGCGCTTTGGTTTTCTCCAAATCTCCGGGTGCTGCCACCGACTCCCATAATTCGGCACCGATTTCATTGCGAAGCTCTTGATAATTAGCATTCAAAATGACCTTTTCAGAAGGGGTTTTCATCGCCATTACCTCAGCCAGTAGCACCAGACCCAACTCTTCGATGGTTTCATAAGCAGAAATGAGGTTCAGGATATTATCCAACTCTGCAGAAGCATAAAAATAATCTGTTTTCCCGCCGTCCTGGCTTTCAATTTTATACCCTGCTATAAGACCTGTATTGACCAGTCCTTTAGAGGAGTAGGTTCTTTGCTCATCTTTAGTGAGATAAAATACCGTCACGGCCAAGGTAATTGCAACCATAGCAATCCAGGTAGCATGACGAAGAAAAAGACGAAAAAATTGAATCAGGTCCATAACTAGTAAAGCTCATCGCCCACAATTGACTTCAGGAGTAAATAGGCACGCTTAGTCGTATTCAGGGCTCCCGCACAGTCGGTCTTGGATTCCGTCAGAGATTCTATCGCTCGGTTATATTCGGCATACGACACATCTCCCGCCTGGAAATATCCTTCGATGAGTTCTACATTGATTTCCTGGTTTTGTAGACTATTTAGTCGAATTTGCTCCATATCAATCGCCAGCATCAGGTCCTGATAGCGATGGATAACAGATTCAGCTATTCTTTCCTCCAGTACGATTCGATCTGTTTTGGCGCGCAAGATTTCTGTGTCCAGTCCTTGTAAGCGACGCTTTCGGGTAATCAAATCATAAGGAGACAGGGTAATATTCAACCCCATACTATAAGACACATCCTGTCGCGTCGCAAGCGTATTGATGGTACCACCTCCATCGGTTGCATTGTTGAGAATCTGCCCGTTTCCATAAGAAGTACCGGCAAATACACGGGCCATATCTGTCCAGTCAAAGGCCGAAACTTCCCGATTGACAAGCTTGGTCTCGATCAGGGCATCCTGTGATTTCAGGAGAGGAGAATGGATCTGCGCACGCTTGATCAGGGTGTCAAGAGGTGCTATCTGATACGGCATAACAAAAGGTCGCAGCGTATCGGTAGGCTCCGGTTTCGAAGCCCACGCAGCTTCTCTTTTCTTTTTTTGGGCATGAAGCCCTAATGGAAGTATCCAGCACAAGAGCAGCACCCAAATTTTCATTTTTCCTGGCATCTTGTTGATTATGTTTTTTTAGGCAAAGGGGCCGTTTCAGGCATTTTTAACAATTTATTTCGAAGGCCCTTGCTCCATTGAATTAATTTCCTGGGCCAACCGGGATCCATACAGGGTTTTTCCAGCAGCAGAAAAAATATCGCTGAAAGCCCTAAAATGACAGGGAGGCCGATGCAGAGTTGTAGTAAAAAATTGGGGAGATAGCTGTCAAATACGATCAGACGGTGCGTAATCGATAGCTGAAGTTCCAGCAGAGGCAAATGAATCAGATAAATCGTATAACACATCCCGCCCATTGCCGTAATCCATGAATTTTGCAGAAAGGCGCGGATGAGTTTACTCCGGAAAGCAGCTTGCAACATTGCCCAGAGTGCTACCGAAAAGATCATACTTTTTCCCCATTCCTCACTCCAGGTGTACATCATAGTTCCAAATGCCACCAGGCCAATTATGTCCCACCTCCAACTGGTTTTGACGCCATGACGCAATTCATGCAGGAAATCATCGGCCAGCATAAAGCCTATCCAAAAATGCTGGAGCTGTCCCAAAATGGTCAGCTTGTAAGGAGCATGTATCCACCCCATGCTATGCTGCAGCCCCAGAAAGCCAAATAGGGCCAGGGTTGTGATTAGCCTTCGCCGGGCTCTGTCTTTGATCCCAAAAAAGGCAGCCGCAAGCAGCGGGGCCAACAGATAAAACTGAATTTCTATTTCCAGGGACCAGGCTACCGGATTGATGGGCGTATAGGTCTGAAAAATAAGGTTATGCATATACACCAGACTGGCCCCGAGGTGAGGAATCAACTCAGCAACCGTATAGGTTCCCTTTACCCAAAGCACAGCTGCGAAGACAATCATCCAAATCACATAGGGAGGTTCGAGGCGGGTGAGGCGTCTCAGGAAATACTTTTTCAGCGATACTTTCTTTCCTGCTTCCAAATGCATTCGGGCAAAAGGAAGGCACAGGATAAAGCCGGAAATGGCAAAAAACAAAAACACCCCGATCGTACCCCGGCTTATCATAAACGCCACTGGCCCATCCGCTCCAGTCATCTCTGCTGGTGCGCGGGAAATCATGCGTTCGCTGGCGTGTTGCAGAATAACCGGTAAGATCGCCAGGAAGCGTAAGCCATCGATTTCCGGAATAAACCGCCCGCCTGCTGTCACCCGACTCAGTTTTTGAGGCAGAGACATCAGAAATTGTACAAGTCGGTTTCCTACGCGCTTCATCTCTTGGTTTTGGTTTTAGGGCTTATATATCTCCGCTGGAGTCCGATACCCACTTGTATTGAGGTACCAATCCGCAAAGGTGCTACCAGCGGATTCTACCCAATTGATAAATTTCACATGCGCTCGGGGCACAGGGGTACGTTCTACGGGATAGTCAAATGCTACGGGTAGGTGAATGGCCCAGGGCAAGCCTGTATCCGTCTGGTAATAGGCGTTCGCAGTCGGGTTAGAAGCATCCGCTTCAGTCCCGAAAAAAGTCCTATCAGCCAATGAAGTGGGGAAGTTGTTTTTGAGGTGGAGCTCGCGGCCCCGTACCTGATTGATATAGATAAATGGATTAAACGGTGCGTATCCCAATTGTGCCTGAGGAATCGGAGTAGCAAAATCGATTACCAATTTGAGCGTATCTGCCGTATAAACCGTTTGTCCTACTTCTGTATTTACCAATACGCCCGCACTTGCTCCTATATATTTATGGCCATCTTCAAAGGCAATGATCACTGCTTTGGCCTGTCCGGCTTCGGTACCATTTCCCGAAATAGTAAGCAAGCCCCGATTGAGAGCAGATCCGCTTACCGATGCGATGTCCGTAGGGGCGCAATTCAACTCGATCCCCATTCCATTTTTCAAACTCCCCCCAAATGCTTTGGGCACCAGGCGAATCCGGAGTTGGGTAACCTCGTTAGCGATATTGGTAATCGTATGCACATTATACTCCACCACGACATCATTCATGTCATAGTCTCCTTTTTTGGGCCACAAGTCCTCGAAGGCCAGAGAACCAAAGGTGTTGAGACCCGGACTGTAGCTATCGAAGGCTTTGTCTTCGTCATCCGGATAGGCGTCATTGTGATCAATTACTCCATCATCGTCCTTATCATTCCCCTCGGGCGGCTTGGTAAGCGGAATATCCTCTTCATCGATAGCTTCAAAGGGGTTACTGGTAACGTAAAACACTGCGTCATTGAAATCCTTGTCTCCTCCGGGTCGGGCAATGTCTTCCATTCCCAATAGCAAAATCTCACGTTCCGGATCGATCAGCATAGCCACATGCTGCCGTGTGCTTTTGCCCGTAAAGGTGTTAAATGCAGGATTGGACCATTTGGTATCCCAGACATCATCTACCGTTTGGGTTCCACTGTTCCATCCATTATTCACCAAAAACCAGCCGATACCTGTACCAGGAGAGAAGTTGCCCAGGTGTATTTTGTCGCCAGAATGCAGGCCACCGCCCGAACCCGCATAGGAAGTATTGGGAAACAAAATATACAGGCTATCAATGTCATCCGTAGAAGTCGGCGGGTTCGCCAGGTCATAGACATAATATCCCAAGGCATTTCGATACCCTGCTCCTTCATGCACAAACGTAACCCATACTGCGCAAGAGTCTTTCAGTCGGGTATCGGAAGAAACACCATCAGCGATATACTGAGGATTATCTTTGGGGACTTGCGAGCCTTCGGGTACTGTATTATTGATAAGGTCAAGCAAATCCTGCGTGATGGCATCCCGCTGAGGCTCCAGGTAGTCGGGCACTCCCTCTTTGTCATAGGAACCCAGATACACGTATCGTTTGGAAAAATTATCGCTTTGACCGACTCTGCGAATGGGGCTTGAACCTAATCCTGCTGCAATGTCCCCTACTCTGTTTTCCGGTTCATCATACAGAATCGGATCGCTTCCCCCTAGTGTCACCTCTATGATCTCTGAACCCGCTTCCAACGATATGAATCGGTCGAAAGTGAGCCCAATATAGGGAGTATGCACAATCACCGATTCCCGCCAGGATTCTGCCGCAAATCGCCCTTCCCATTTTCCATTGGCGTCCGTTTGACCTGACAAGATAGCTCCTGTCGAAGCGGTAACGGAATCGGTGTATAGATATACCGGCACTCCTTTGAGGGGATGATCTTCGTTGTCCAGAATCGTAATCCGAACTTCCTTTTCATCAACCGTTTGAAACAAAAATCCGGCAGGGACTTCCATTTCATCTATGTTTTTTGAAGTTGGAGGGGCAGGCTCATCAATCGAGAGACACCCCGGGAAACTAATGAGTATAAGTACGACAGCACACAATAGCAATCGTGGCGCGCGTGTCAGGTGAAAATTTACCAATTGAACCATCCTTTTATTGTATAATTATCCCACGTAGGAATGACTGATCTGTAAAGAGAGCGACTTGCTACTCATATCTATCTGCGTGCTTATACATCTGACTTTTGAAACAAGGCCGGCAGGGTCATAAACAGAATCCGGAAATCGAGCCAAATCGAATAGTCTTTGGCATATTTCACATCCAGCAATTTTCGGCGATTGCTGCTCACACCAGATTTCCCACGCTCCGTAACCTGCCAAAGTCCTGTGATACCTGCCGCCGCATTGAATCGTTCGGTATAGGCATCGGTGATCAATTGTTCGGCTTCGTACAGGGGAAGGGGGCGGTTTCCCACGATGGACATATCCCCTTTTAGCACATTGAACAGTTGCGGCAATTCATCTATACTCGAATTCCGAATGATCCGTCCCACACGAGTTACCCTCGGGTCTTTTTCGATTTTAAAAAACACGTTGTCGGCTTTTTTCCGCTGAAGGTTCCGGTAGGAATCTTCACTTAGGATGGACTCATCACTGATCAAAACCTCTTCTGAAAATGCGCCCATATCATCCCCAACCAAGAGGGCTTGTTCCGCTGTTTCCGTTTCTTCTTCACTTCCGTATTGATTGAGGTGCATGATCTCCTGAACCATCTGATCCGCATCCGTACGCATCGATCTGAATTTGTAGAAGTCAAACATTCGATAGGCTGAACCGACTCGCTTGGAGATATAGAATATTGGCCCTTTTGATTCCAGTTTGATTAGAATCATAACCAGCAACAAGAGAGGGCTCAGCATAATTAGCGCCGTTCCCGCTACGAGAATGTCAAAAATACGTTTGACGATCGGCACCCGATATTCGACATCAATCAGATGCGCGTTTCGCTTATCAGCCATCAAGACCTGCAAATCGACCAATTGATTGATTCGCTTAATCATGGCTTCTGCCGACATATCCTGTGGGAATACTTCCTGCACCTTCCAATCCTGCCCCCACTGAACAACCTCCGAACCTGATCGATTAGCGATCAATACAGTAGTAAGTCCATTCAGCTCCTTGAGGTTTCGCCAAAACTCACGCCAACTATGTTGGGCAGCGAGGTCTTCCGGATCTTCAAATATCAAAAATAGCTGACTCCTGAGCGAGTCGTCTGCCCGGATATCGCGAAGCAAAGCAAGCCCTTCTCGCGTAGGCCGAACCTCATGCAATTGAAATCCCGCATCTTTAAAAGGCGCTAATTGTTCTGGAATCACCCGACCCGTATAAAGTAAAATGGCTTTCCGATGCAAGAAAAAGTCATCGGACATATTCGATATATTGGTTGATTGATCGCTCATATTATCAGTTATCTACACGCTGAAGCTGGGCTTTGATTCGCAGCTCCAGCTCTACCGGATTAAAGGGCTTCACGATATAATCTACCGCTCCTAGTCTCAGGCTTTTAATTCGATCATTACTATCGTCATTGGCAGAAAAAATGATTACCGGAATGGAAGCATACATGGGACTTGCCTGCATATGTTCCAAAAACTCAAATCCATTGAGATGAGGCATATTTACATCCGCCAAAATAATGTCAGGGCGATATCCGGCTTGTAATTTTTGTAAAGCCTCCACCCCATCTCCTACCAAGGTCAGATTTAGCTTCTCACCAAAAAAACGAGCAAGAAACCGACGCATAAACTCGCTATCATCGAGAATCATTAACTGAGGCTTGGTTGTCTCTTCCATAATATTTCATTTTAGATGCAATAGGATATTCTCCTATACTCTCATGCTATATTCGAGAGCTGCACTATCCAACTATCACAAATACCACAATTTACATTTAATAAAAAAACCATATATTATACTATTCATTACATAAAATTAAATCCCAAAATACGGGCTTCAATTCTTACCTAAGTTCGACTTTCGCCAATTCAATTGTTCAACCCTACCGAGGATGTCCATCAGCCCCATCCATGATTAATTATCACACCTCGTTTATACAGGGCGATGTTTGATATTTCAGATCAGGCCGAAGGCCCAGCCGCTTAG
>CAYGTH010000191.1:11954-13061 GCA_964352745.1 uncultured Bacteroidia bacterium | reverse complement strand
TCACACCGGTTTCAGGAGAGGATGTTTTTATTCAAAAACTGGATTCCTCTGGCAATTTTGTGTGGGCAAAGGGATTTGGAGGCACCTCTGATGATCAAGGATATGATATAACTATCGATCTTGTGGGCAATGTATTAACTACCGGACGATTTAGAGGGACTGTTGATTTTGATCCGGGACCTGGCACGTTTAACCTGACGGGAGCAGGGTTTGATGATGTTTTCATCAGCAAATTAGATGGTAATGGCGACTTCTTATGGGCAAGGAGTATGGGGGGATCCCAGGATGAAAGAGGGAATTCAATATCTACCGATAGTTCGGGAAATGTATTCACTACCGGACAATTTGCGGGAACTGTTGATTTTGATCCGGGAGCCGGAACGTTTAACCTGACCTCAGCGGGCGGTGACGATATCTTTATCAGCAAACTGGATGCTTCCGGCAACTTTGACTGGGCTAAAAGCATGGGAGGTACAGGAAATGATGGTGGATTAGAAATTTTCGCAGATGATTCTGACAACCTGTTCATTACCGGATATTTTAGAAATACGGTAGATTTTGACCCGGGAACCGATACGCTTAACCTGACTTCTGCGGGAGATGCCGATCTGTTTATTCAAAAATTAATTCTGTGTACCAGCTCTTTTAACCATACTGATCTGATCACTGCCTGTGATTCCTTTACCTGGATAAACGGGATTACCTATACCGCCAGCAACGACACAGCCACTTTTACCCAAATCAATCCCGCTGGTTGTGATTCGGTGTTTACCCTTGACCTGACCATCGGTCACCCCGATAGCGGCACCGATACCATTACTGCTTGCGATTCCTACACCTGGATAGACGGGATTACCTATATGGCGAATAACAATACTGCCATGTTTACGGTAGTGAGTTCCCTGGGCTGTGATTCTGTGGTAAGTCTTGCCCTCACCATCCTCCCATCCAGCAGTAGCGTCGATACTATTACTGCCTGCGATTCTTATACCTGGATAGATGGGATTACCTATACTGCCGACAACAGTACTTCGATGTTTCCTTTACTCAATTCCGCAGGCTGTGATTCATTGATTAGCCTTGATCTCACCATTCTTCCATCCAGTA
>CAYGTH010000191.1:0-11854 GCA_964352745.1 uncultured Bacteroidia bacterium | reverse complement strand
CTTGAAGTTCGTTCGGAGGGAAAAAGCCAACGGTATAAATTGGTAAGAGAATAGAAATACCGGGAAGGTCATCTCAGGCTGTATCCACTGTGTTCTCAGACAGATACCTAAAGAGGGTAGTTAACCTGTCGCAATCAATTGATTTCCGGGTTAGGCTGTCATTCCAATGATGGATAACCACACAAAAACTACTACCCCCAACAGATTTCCGTCTTCTACATTCCCCTGAGAAAACGCTCTTTGTATAATGAGCCTCATCTTATGTTATAAGGGATGAGGCTTTTCCCATACAGGTATATATGGGGCTAATTAACTCATCCACCCGATACGGCTTGGGAATATAATTATCCATCCCCACCTCAAAACAGAGATTGACCTCCGATTTCAGGAGGCTGGCCGTCATGGCAATAATGGGGATGGGGGGCTGACTATTTGCCTGTTCCCACTCCCGGATGTTGAGAGTCGCCTGATAACCATCCATTTCTGGCATTTGTACATCCATGAGGATGAGGTCATAATCGCCTGTTTGGAAGGCCTCGAAGGCTGTTGCTCCGTTTTCAACTACCTGGATATCAATGTCCTGTACATAGAATTGTAAGTCGTCCTGTACGATCATCTGGTTAAAGGCATTGTCCTCAGCCAGTAAAATGCGTGTGCCCTTGAGCTCAGTAGCCATAGATTGAATTTGTTCTTCGGTCAGGCTGATTTTGTGAATGGCTTCATCCTTAACAGGAATTAAAGGCAATGAAACAAAAAAGGTACTCCCTGTTCCCGCCACACTTTCTGCCCAGATGTTACCGCCTTGTATTTCGACCAATTGTCGGGAAATGTTAAGACCCAGTCCAGTTCCACCATAGGTTTGGGTAATGGAGTTGCTGCCTTGCTCAAAGGCTTCAAAGATGTTCTGTAGTTTGTCTTCCGGTATCCCTATCCCGGAATCCCGGACTTCATAGATCAGGAATTCATTTTTCCGCTTTACGGAGATATTCACACTTCCTGTTGAAGTGAATTTAATGGCATTGCCTGCCAGATTGGTCAGGATTTGATTGAGGCGTGTGGGATCTCCCATAACAAATTTAGGTACCTCTGGAGCGATATTTACGTGCAAGTGAAGGCCTTTTTCTGCTGCTTTGAATTTGAGGATTTGGCTGACATTTTCGATAACAGCGGCGGGCTGGATGGGCACGGTTTCTACATCCAGTTTGCCTGCTTCGATTTTGGAGAGGTCGAGGATATCATTGAGGATCACCAGCAAATTGTCTGAACTTTGGTGCATGGCATCGAGGTAGACATCCTGTTCTGCTGCATGTTCATTCCGTTCCAGGATTTTGACCATGCCGGAGATAGCGTGCATGGGCGTGCGGATCTCGTGACTCATATTGGCAAGGAATTGTTCTTTGTGTTTTTCAGATCGCTCAGCTCGTTGCTTTTGTTGCTCGATTTCGACTTTTTGTCGATTGGTTACATTAAGACGATTGAAGATCACCCCTGCCAGGACAAGACTCAGCAAAAGGCCTACCCCAATTGCTATGGATAACAACTGTTGTTTTTCCTGTTTTTCTTGTTCAAGCTCTAACTGCTTTTCATTTTCCAGATCGTCCAGAGCCTTTTGTTTGTCATAATCAGCCTGGAGTTCATTGCGAAGAATGATTTTGGTGTTTTCATTGTTCTGGATACTATCTCGCATCTCAATATAGAGTTCATATATTCCCAGCGCTTGTTGGTATTGGCCAGTTTCTTTATAAATGAGAGCAAGATGCTCTGCGGCAGCTTTGGTAGATTCAATATCTCCCATCTCCTGAGCCAGACGAAGTGAACGCTTGAAGCTAGATTGAGCCTGAATCATTTTGCCATTTCGAATATCCTCTTTTCCCATGGCGAGTAAGGAGCCTGCAATCCCACTTTTATCCCCCATTTCTTCCCTCATCTCCAAACTCTGGGTGTGATAGGCAAGTGCCTGCTCATACTGTTCCTGTTTGAAGGCGATTCCCCCCAATTGGCTAAGTACCCCTGCAATGTGTCTTTTTGCCCCCCTTTCTTCAAATAGCTTCAAACTTCTGGTATAATATTCCATAGCCTTGCTGAGATCGCCTTTTTTTTCGTACACCACCCCAATATTGGATAGGCCGCCTGCGAGAGATGACGCTTTCTCCCCCATTTCCTGTCTGATTTTCAGGTATTGAGAAAAATATTCCAGTGCTTGATCCAGGTCCTCCTGACCCAGATAAATCAAGCCTTTGACATTCATGACCCTTGACAACATTTTTGGGTCTCCTACTTCTTTACAGAGTTTTTCGCATCGGCTAAGGACTTCCAGTGCCCGGAGCAAATTGCTTTGCTGATAGGCAATCACCCCTATGTTGTAAAGGAGGTTTGCGATTTTTGCTTGATCTCCGCTTTCTTCAAAGAAAGATAAGCTTTGCGAAAAGTTGGTCAATGCCTGCTCAAAATTGCCCGTACGCCAGGAGATTACCCCTAGATTTACGAGTGCTTCTGCCCTGCGCTGCATGTTTCCTATTTCTTCACTGAGCTGCAAACTCCTGTTCAGATATTCTGTGGCCTGTTCATAATCGCTCCGCTTGATAAAGCTTACTCCCTGAGTACTCAAGGCATTGGCCATCCATCCTTCATGCCCGGTTTTCTTCGCCAGATCGTATTGTAATTGTGAGAAATAAAAGGCACTGTCAGGTTGGCTGCTGACATATCCATCAAAGGAAAAGGTGGACATGGCTGCCAATCGGCTAGTATCGGCTTGAGAAGGGTCATTCCAAACAGACCAGAGGGAATCAAGATTGGCCTGAGCATGGGCACTGATGCTCAGTAGGAACATGGTTGCGAAACAAAGTAACTTATTCATAAGCTGCTAAGGGTCAGAGGTTGAAAGTTGAGGAAAGACAGGTCCCACATTATTTCCTTGATGTCATAAGGTAAGGATATATTTCACATAATTCATAAAATGGAATTTTCCCTAATGCTGTAAAAAACAGCTATCTAACGGTTGACCCATCGGCCCATTGCCGTAGGATCAACCGCTGGATTAACGGGCGAGCCGTTGGATAAATACCCCTCATTTCAAGAATTTTACCCGCCTATATTGGAGTCATAATTTGTTAACCAATAATATGACTTGTCATGAAAAAGCCAATCATCTTGCTGTCATTTGGATTCATCCTTCTTTTTGGATGTAAGCAGAATCCCCCCACCCCAATTGGATTAAACCCTGATATTCAAAATTCGGAAACACAGATTTACGTGTTGAACTTTGAGGAAGAGTCTCCGGTTTGGGAATCTGTAGAATTAACCGAATTGCAAAGTACCCCAGTAAACAACGCTGCTTCAAAGAATGGGAATAGCGCGCATGCCCATGGCGATTTTACAGGGAGTGAAGGAAGCCTTTCCATATCTTTTCAGGGCACCCAAAACAATGGTGGGCCCCACGGGAGTGCGGAAGTCCTACTTACAACTCCATCGGGTAAAATGCTCCATATTCTCATGCAAACAAGTTGTGTAGCAGTTATTGGAAATGAAGCCGTTTACGGGGGCGAAATCACGGAGGTGAAAGTGAATACCTTGTCTTCTCCGCCGCCACCACCACCTGGGTTTCCCGTTCCTTCATGCGATCCTTATGACCTCGGTACTTATGCGTACTTCCGGGTGACTGACAATGGGCAGGGAGCCAATGCCCCAAAGGATAAATATATTCCCCTCATTGCCACCTCCTGTTCTCTCTCTGGCGATTGTCTTGCAAATAGTTTTCCATGGTTTTTCTTTTCGTCCTTCGAGGTTGAGCAGCCAACTGATAATATTAAGGTGAATTAATTTCGTAATGAATTCTCCCTTATGGCATCGCTTTAATTAAAAAGGAGGAAACCAGGGTATCAGTCCTGTTATCCTCCTTTTTTAACAATCAACCTTTATTAATTAAAACTCCAATGAAGAAATTATATATCATTTGGGTACTCATTCTCAGTACCCTTTACACGATGTCCGGGCAAGAAATCCGGCAATTGAAAATTAAGCACTCCGTGGCCGGTTCTGCCCGGTATCAACAACCAGTAAACAGCCAGTTCGCGGCAGCTTCCTGCGGACAGGATACCCTCCAATACAGCCGTGCAAAAGCACTGTTAGGAGATTCCAGCTTGTCTGCCATTGGGCTTTCAGGATCTGTCACGGGCGTAGCCCAACGGTTCGAGGTGCCTTACGGAGAGACCGTAAACGTCGCCGGTTTCACGCTGTTTGGGAGGAGTGGTGAGGTAAACGGCTTAACAGTTCCCGTTCGTTGCGCACTTTATCTGGCCGATAGTCTGACCGGTTTACCAGTAGGTGCTGCACTTGCTGCCGATACCATTGTGTTGGACACAGCATCGAGCACCTTAATGGATCAGGTTGACTATGCTACTTTTTATACACCGATTGCCATGACACAGGATTTTGTTATAGCCGTTGAAAATCTTTCTTCCTCTCTTTTTGCTGCTGTGCTGATGAACAATGATGGATTTACAGCCGGACAGGGCGAAAATCTGGGTTTAATCAAGCAGTCAGGGAACTGGATTCTATCCACAAGCACAGGACCTCCTCCAAACGGGTTTAACATTGACTTTCTCCTGGAACCTCATGTGTTCTACGATATAACAGCAGGTATCAATTCTGATGTAGACAGCCTGATCTATTATGACTCGCTCTACACTTTCCAATCCAATCACTCTGCCTTATTGAGTAGTCGGTTCTATAACCAATTGGCATTTGACGCCTATTTCAACGGCACCCCTGATGTGAGTACGGAATGGGACTTTGGTGATGGTACAGTAACGACAGGTGATTCGGTTACGCATACCTATGCAGCTGGGAGTACCTCTTTTTCTATTACTTCAGTTGCTACGATGCAAGGCTACGCTATCGTTTGTACAGATACAGCAGTGATAGAATTTGATGCTACGATGTTTGTAGGATTGGAGGATGAATTGCTGCAGACCCTGAAACTATTTCCCAATCCAACTGCGGGCATTATCCATTTGAGAATGGAAATGGAAAAAGCTCATCAGGTACACGTTAGCCTCCGCAACCTGATGGGGCAACAATTAGAAGCCTATTCATTGGGAACTACCCAGTCGGTTTCATTGGATATGGACATGACACGACACGCCGCAGGTATGTACCTTTTATACATCGACGTGGATGGCACGCACCTCGTACGCAAGTTACAAGTGCAATAAAAATCAGGGAAGGTGAATTGCGATAGGAGGTGGTGAGTTGGGAGATTGAATTAGAGGATCAATTGCCCACTTACCCCTTCTATTCGCAATCTGCTTGCTTGCTTAGGTTTTGGTTAATAAGCATGAGTCCACCTGCATCAGGGGACTCATGTTTTTGATTAGGGCTATGGAGAATAACTGGGAAATGGCCAGGGCATTAGCGACCCAACCTAACAGAAAAGAAGAAAGGGGGCTACTTTGTTAGCAAGCAGGGATCCCGCCTTTCTCCTTTATCACGTGATAGAATTGATAAGTTACTTTTGCAACAGGATCTTCTTCATCATTGCCTGTCCATTTACAGCAATTCGGGCGAAGTACATTCCATTGGCATAAGCTGATAAATCAACCTTATGGCTTAGCTGATTGACATTTTCCTGGGTGAATTCTCCTACTAATTCTCCTCGGATTGAGTATATCGAAATGCTTACATCGGCTGTGCTCGATAATTCGAGATCGATTCGCGTCAGTCCATTGGTTGGATTGGGTACAATCGAGAGGCTCCTTACAAAATCAGGCTGTGAAATCCCTACAACATCATCTACCATAACGCTGACTGTATCCGTACATCCATTCGAATCGGTAACCTCAACAAGATAGGTCCCTGCAAGCAGTCCGGTAGAATCCGCAGAACCAACTGTACTGTCCCAGATATAGGCATAAGGGGGCGTTCCACCGGCAACTGTTACGGAAACGGATCCAAATGCTCCGCCAGAAGTATCAGGGGTACTGGTATAAGACAGCATGAGGGCTTCTGGCTCATCTATTCTTACACTATCAATGAATGGGCAGCCATCCCCATCCGTAATGGTTACCGTATATAATCCGGCTGCCAGTCCACTAATGTCTTCTGTTGTATCCCCGTTGCTCCAGCTAAAGGAGAAAGAAGGTACGCCGGCAGAAACTGTCAGATCGATGGTGCCACTGGTATCCCCGCTACACAAAACAGGAGTAATAGCGGTCGTGATCGCAGTCGCAGGAGTCTCCGCACAAAGCGTAGTGAAGGAATAGGGGCCAGCATAATCGCTGCTGTCATTCGGGCTGCAATCTGACCGTATATATAAATCGTAGGTTGTAACAGCTGTCAGGCTCATTGTGGTATCTACCAGGTTGGCTGTATTTCCAGAGTCAACTGCTGCTGCTCCAACACCGGCACCAGTCAATACAATTCTCCAGTCATAGGAGCCCGCTGTCGAATCGGTCCAGCTTAGGTTAGCTGAGTTGGTTGTGATGTTTGAAACGTTCAGTGAGGTAGGTACATCACAATCCGGGGTAGCGAATACAAACTGGATATTAGCCCGTTCATCGGTTAGGTCTGAAATATTGGTCGAAGGCGAGGAACTGGACGTTTTCTTTACGACAAGGGTGTCCGGCGCGGTTGATGCCCATCGCCACTTGAGCGAACCATCTCCCGAGAAGGCGGGAGCAGAGACCTGCGAGCAATCCCAATCCACAGCTACTTCAACTGCTCCTCCAGTGTATACAAAGGGAGTAGAAAATGCAAACGGCATCCAGCCATTTGCTCCTGGGAAGTTATTGGTTGTATTAAAATCTCTGTCAACGACCAGGCTGGAACCGGAAATTAGCGTGGACCAATCTCCTGCTGTGGCTGCTGTCGCAGCAGAATTTCTGATATACACCTTCAGCGTCGCATTGCCGCTGCCGATCATGACGTTAGAAGAAGCCAATTCCCAGTTCAGCGCGGTAATAGAAGTACCATTTGCCAGCCCTGCTGTGTCTAATTCACCAGCGGTATACACATGGACAAAGCGGGAAAAAACTGTCGAAGAGCTGGTATCTGACCGCTGAAAAGGGCCACGGGAACTGGAAGAAGAAGTTCCCATACCAATGGTTGCAGTAGTTTGGGCATCGGGAAGGGTCAGAAAACTGTGGGGCCCGGCAAATCCGCTGGTTGATCCCCCGCAATCCGCTTCCACATACAGATCATACGCTGTTAATGCGGACAGACCGGTGGTCATCGCCATGGTGGATGCTATCGTACCAGAATCGACAGCGGCACTATTGAAGCCTCCTCCGGCAGGAACAACTTTCCACGTGTAAGCGGTTGCACCCATCGAAGCGATCCAGCTCAGATCTGCTGAAATAGCCGTGATGTTTGCCGCATTCAGGCCGGTAGGCTGGGCACACAGATTTGCATTGTATACAAATTGAATATTGGCCCGCTCGTTTTTCAGGTCTGTTATATTGGTAGAAGGGGAAGAACTGGAGGTCTTTTTAACAACCAAGGTATCCGGAGCCGTAGATGCCCAGCGCCATTTGATTGCGCCATCACCGGAAAAAGCAGGCGTGGTTACCTGGGAGCAGTCCCAGTCTACCGCAATTTCCAATGCCCCACCTGTGTAAACAAACGGCGACGAAAACGTAAAAGGCATCCAGCCATTCGCTCCAGGGAAGTTATTGGTAGTATTGTAAGCGTTGTCTACCAGCAGACTGGATCCGGTGATGAGGTTGGCCCAGCTATCTCCGGTTGCGGCGGTTGCACTGGAATTTTTTACATAAACTTTCAGGGTCGCATCCCCCGTCCCGACAATTACATTTGACGATGCCAGTTCCCAATTTACCTGGTCAATGGATGCACCTGCAGTAATACCGGCATTAGCCAGTTCACTTGGCGTATAGACCTGGACAAAACGGGAAAATACCGTTGAAGAGTTTGTATCCGCACGTTGAAAGGGGCCTCTTGTACTGGAAGAAGAAGTTCCAATACCGATGGTAACAGTTGTCTGGGCAGTAGCCACCCCACCCAGAAGGAGGATAAGACCAGTGGCTAAATAGGAGAGTAGATGTGTCAATCGCATGATTCAGTAGTGTTAAGATTTTAAGTGCCAGCACCTCTTTGAAATGATCAGTACAATGCTACAGTCATATGTAAAGACCTGGTATAAATGAGTGCTTAGCTGATTGGGCGAAATATACATCAAAAAAAATTGGTATACCAATTCATGGTTGCCCAATTTAATGTAGTAGCTGGAATTGAGTTGATGATTGGACTTAGGTTACTGATTCACTAGCACATTGAGATTGCTCAGGCCAAACTCTGTAAGAAAAGAAATGCGTTGACGACTCATTCGATTGGGGGGCGCGCACTTATACAGGCAATCGGTTTCTCTCACCTTGTAAATGCCACTGAATCCCGCTACTTTACTCCAAAGCATGTCTCATGAATTCAAATTCGCCTCTTTCCACTCCCTCTCGCCGTAATTTTCTGAAACTGACCGGTAGCCTGGTCATTGGGTTTCCCCTGATAGGGGGATGCTGGCCGGGGGAGGCAGAAGCTGCTGTGGCCGTTGACTTGCCTGGGAGTCTCCGCCGAACTCCGCAAATCAATGCCTGGTTGGAAGTGCTGGAAGAGGGCCGGGTTCGCATATTCAGTGGAAAAGTCGAACTGGGACAAGGAATCCGAATTGCGATCAAGCAAGTAGCGGCAGAAGAGCTGGACATGGAGTTGGATCGGGTAGAGGTCGTGTTGGCAGAAACGGGTGTGACACCCAATGAAGGCTATACTGCCGGGAGCGGATCGATTCAAAATAGTGCGATGGCGGTACGTTATGCCGCCGCATCTGCCCGCCAAAAAATAGTAGAACTCGCTGCTGTTCAGCTCGATGTACCAGTTGATCAATTGGAATTGGATAATGGGTTCGTCCGAACAGCATCAGGCGATAAGACACTTTCCTTTTTTGACCTCCTGTCCGGTAAACAAATCGATGAAGAAGTGAATGCCTCAGTACCGCTCAAACCCAAGGGTAAGTATCGCTATGTAGGCAAGCCCATCAAACGGGACGACATCGGCCCTATGGTCCGGGGAGAGGCCCTGTTCATTCAAGACCTGCGCTTCCCCAATATGCGATATGCTCGTGTGTTGCGTCCTCCAACCTATCAATCGGTTTTGTTGGAGTTTGACGAATCCGGATTCAAAGCTGCTGCTGCAGAATCAGTCCAGCTCTATCGAAATGGAAATTTTCTGGCAGTCCTCGCCGACTCCGAATATCAGGCCCAAAAAGCACTCCGGCTGCTGAAAGCCCATACCAGATGGTCCCGGCCTGCTATCTTTCCTAAGCAGGAAGAGCTTCTCCTGTATATGAAAGCGAAGGCTGACCCGCCGAAAAGAGCGGCAGAAAAAGGGGATATCAATGCGGTGGAGTCCCAAAATCGGATTCAGGCCCGTTATTTCAAGCCTTATACGATGCACAATTCTATCGGTCCCGCTACTGGAATCGCAATGTATGATGAGGAAACCCTGCATGTCTGGTCGCACAGCCAGGGCATTTATCCGATGCGGGAAGCTATCAGTGCGATGCTGGGAAAGGCTACTGATCAAATCCATGTAATCAGTGTGCCGGGAGCTGGCTGCTTTGGTCATTCCACGGCAGACGATGCGGCGGCAGATGCTGCCTTGCTGGCTATGGCACATCCGGGGCAGCATATCCGGGTACAATGGTCCCGCGAGGATGAAAATACCTGGGAACCTTATGGCTCCGCCATGCAGATGGAACTGGAAGCCGGACTCGATGAATCGGGAAAGATCAATTATTGGAAATCCGATGTCTGGACCGATACCCATAGCCTGCGCCCCAATAAAGAGGCAGCAACCCTATTGGCTGCCCGCTACCTGGAAACGCCTTTTCGGGTGGAATCCCGGGGGTATCTCGGAGGCGGGTATCGAAATGCAGATCCGTATTATGCCATTCCGAATTTTCAGGTAGATGCGCACTTTTTTGACGGACCGCTTCGGGTTTCTTCCTTACGCAGTCTTGGCGCTTATGGGAATATATTTGCGATGGAGTCCATGATGGATGAATTGGCGGTGCAGGCCGGGACCGATCCGATCACATTTCGCCTAAAACACCTGGAGGATGATCGAGCTATAGCGGTCGTAAAAAAAGTTGAGGAAATGAGCAGAAAGCAAGAGCCTGGAAAGAGAGAAGGGATTGGGTATGCCTTTTGCCGCTATAAAAACCGAGCGGCTTACTGCGCGCTGGCAGCAAAAGTTTCTGTGGAGGAATCAACCGGTACGGTAAAGCTGATCAAGATGTGGGCAGCAGTAGATGTCGGCGAAGTCATCAATGCCGATGGGATTGTCAATCAGGTTGAGGGGGCATTAGTTCAAGCCGCGAGTTGGACCTTGAAAGAAGCCGTTTCATTTGATGAATACCAGATTATCAGTACCGATTGGCGGAGCTATCCCATTGCTACGATGAGCGATACGCCTGAGATCGAGGTGTTTGTGATTGGCAGGCCGAATGAACCCGCGATGGGCGGCGGAGAAGCTGCTACTCCACCCGTAGCAGCTGCGATTACAAATGCCATTTTCTGGGCCTGCGGAAAGCGGGTGTATGAACTGCCGGTACAGTTGGGGTAGCAATCTTTTTGTTTGTAGGGAGTTTAGGGTTCGATTGTTTGAGAACAAGGTTATAAGTCATTTACCTTCTTCCCACTTTTTTATAAAAGTGGGGCAAAAAGCTCAGAAGCCAATGCAACGCGCAGGCCCCCGCATCGAGTGCGGGGCAGGCTTCCCGCTTTTTCCCGATGGCTTCTGCATCGCTGACCCGCCTCGATGGGAAAGAAGAAAGAGGGAAGAAAGAAGAACTTATTTTGTTGTTGGCAGACCCCGATCTGCCAAATGCTTCAATCGAAGATCACTCACCAGTGCGTCGTTTCCTTTTGAACCTACGGTTCCCACATAAGTATTTTACTAAATGGAATGTTATGGTTCCAATACACAACCCAAACACTTGTGTCACCCCGATGCTGAGCGGAGACGAAGCAGAGGGGCCTCATTTCCGGGTAGCTTTAGCCATTTCTCTCAGCTTCCGATGCCTCTCAGCCCTAAAACAGATTAGAAATGAAAACGGTGAGCGGTAAATAGGGCTGAATTTCAAATGAGTTCCTTCACTTCACTTCGCTGCGTTCAGGATGACACCGGGAATTGCTGAGATCAGGCCGAAGGCCCAGCCGCTTAGCGGCTGAATATGGGTAGCATCCATTTTCCCCATAATTTTGGGAGTGAGCGCTGTAAAGCGCCCGACAGCAAAAAAGGGGGACACATGATGGCTACACATATGGTTTCCCGATGGGAAACAGGGCTTCGCCCAATCCGGAACATCCCTCCCCACGGGCCAACCTCCCTTGAAAAGGATACTAATCTAAGGCAAGTGTTTTGCTAAATGAAATATCATGGACCCCATACATCAACCCAACACTTGTGTCACCCCGATGCTGAGCGGAGACGAAGCAGAGGGGCCTCATTTCCGGGTAGCTTTAGCCATTTCTCTCAGCTTCCGATGCCTCTCAGCCCTAAAACAGATTAGAAATGAAAACGGTGAGCGGTAAATAGGGCTACATTTCAAATGAGTTCCTTCACTTCACTTCGCTGCGTTCAGGATGACAAATTAATTTGTACTATCAAAGGACTGCGGCCAGTGCGAGCGGGAATGTCACCCAGGAACATCCCTCCGCGCGGGCCAACCTAGCCTTGAAAAGGATACGGATCTAAGGCAAGTGTTTTGCTAAATGAAATATCATGGACCCCATACATCAACCCAACACTTGTGTCACCCCGATGCTGAGCGGAGACGAAGCAGAGG
>CAYGTH010000190.1:1637-13068 GCA_964352745.1 uncultured Bacteroidia bacterium | reverse complement strand
ACAGGGGTACTTACTACAACTGCTGTTCCTGCGCTGAGTGATGTTACCGGAACCTTCGGAACAACGCTTACCGTTGCAGGGATTTCCGGAAACGCATTTACAGTTGGAGTTGCAACTCCAGTAGCAGGAAATACCCTTGAATATGATGGTACGGATTGGGCACTTGGAACAGATGACAATACTACTTATACAGCAGGTGCTGGAATTAGTTTGACAGGTGGAGGAAGTACCACCATTACTAACACAGGTGTGCTTACTACAACCGCTGTTCCTGCATTAAGTGATGTCTCCGGTACATTCGGAACAACGCTGGCGGTAACTGGAATTCAAGGAGAGGCAGTTCTGCCTACTACTCCTGTTACGGGTGATGTACTTCGTTTTGACGGCACAGATTGGGCGCCAGGCACGGTTTCGGTTACAGAGCTGGCCGTAGATGGAGACATGACTCCTGACACAGATAATGTCTATGATTTGGGTACGACTTTACTGCGATACAATGACGCGTTTGTCGCGAATGGCGTAACCACCACTTCAGATCTGAGATTAAAAGATGAGGTGGAGGAGTTGAATTACGGCCTGGCTGAGATTTTGCGTCTTCGCCCTGTTTCCTACCAGTGGAAGGGAGATGATAATTCTGGCCGCAAACTAGGATTGATTGCACAGGAAATCCTGCCGGTTATGAAGGAAGTGGTAAATGTGCCAAATGCGGAGGAGACTAAAGATGCTCCTTTGGGTGTGTATTACTCTGATTTGATTCCTGTATTGATCAAGGGAATGCAAGAGCAGCAGGATATGATGAAAGGGCAGCAAACTGTGATTGACCGCCAACAGCAGTTGATCGAAATGCTGGAAGAGCGGATCTCTGAACTTGAAACCAAATGATCCAGATGAAAAAACTTTATGTACTGATAATAGCCTGCTGCCTGTGTGCAGCAGGCTATACCCAGACTCCCGAACTCGAACGGGAGGTAATCGCTACTGCTGGGGATACCGCTTCGGCGGGAGGTCTCAACTTCTCCTTTACCTTTGGGCAGATGATTACGGAGACTGCGCTGAGTTTGAATGGAGTTTTGATCCTGACGCAGGGTTTTCAGCAGCCGGTTCAGCAGGAGCTCAATACTTCCCTGGAAGATGAATTGAACATTCGCCTTACCTATAACATTTTCCCCAATCCGACAAAAGGCCTCCTGAAAGTAGAATTGGAAACGGACAAGCCCATTGAGTTGGAACTTTCTTTATTCGATATGCGCGGGAGGGAAATTGGAATTCCGGCAAGAACCTTTCGGTTAGTTTCACAGAAAGAAATCGAAGTTGATTTGCGGTCGGTAGCGGATGGCTTTTACACCTTGATGCTAAAAGAAACGACGACAGGAGGGGTGCTTAAAATGTTTAAGATCCAGCGGGTGAATTAGTAGAGGAGTCAGGAGTCAGGGAAGAAAGAGGAAAGAGAGAAGAAAAAAGATCCCCTGCGGTGGCGCGTTGTTTCCCTTTGAAGGGAAACGGGCTTGCAGCGGAAGGGTCAGTGAAAAGAAAAGAAAGAGGGAAGAAAGAAGCGCAAGCCTAATAAGACCTTGGTCTCCATTGCGCAGACTCGTTTGTGTAGGTATGGGGGACAGCATTCCACAGGAATGCAGGGGGGCGCGGGAAATTCAAGTTCAAACTCAAAGAGCAAATTCAACTCTCAAACAGTCAAACAAGACATCACCTCGAATCGAATTCGGAAGTGCGATTTTGTTTGAGCGTTTGATGGTTCGATATGAGTTTGAAGGTTATTCTCATCTCCCATTCTCTCAAACTCCCGATTTCCCAATCTCCTTCTTAACATACCGACTGACAAATCCAAGACTTACAGAAATGGCCGTTAACCAAAACCCAAGACCTGCCCGGTTGAGGAAATTGATTTTGATGTGGTATTCCTGACCGCCAAGGTAAAAGCCTACCCAGGCAAAAGCGGAGAAAATCAGGAAGTAAATCAGGCCTTTGTGGTAGCTTTTGTTCCGCAAGCCCGCAATCAGGTAGCGGATCGCGTATATCAAAAAGTAAAAAGGCCCCAGAATAATATATACCAGCCCTACAAATCCGATATAGTCTACCAGACTTTTATTGGCCTTCCATTGATCGGCCAAAAAATTCAATAGCTTTCTACCCTTTTTGAATTTACCTACTTCTGCCGCATCCAGTCCTGCTTCAACCAGGTTCCAGCCGCTGTAAAAGATGTCGATGAATAAGACTTCTGCGAAATGAATAAACGGAAGGAAAAATGCGACGATCCCAACCGCAGCAGCGATCAGGAGGAGAAGGCGTTGAGGTTGCTTCATCATGAGAAAGGAGAATTACAGAAGGCTGTACAATTTTCTGACTACCCACTCAACCGCGAGCATACCCAAAATCAAGGCAAGTACCCAGGCGTATTCGTGGAGGGACTTTCGGCTGCGTTTGAAATCACTTTCCGGCACCAATTCAGGGAGGGCCTTGATCTTGGCTGGAAGCTCTTCCAGGTTACGGGCATAAATGAATTGTCCCCCTGTCCTAAGCGCAACCTGACGGAGTAGTCCCTGATCCGCTTGAAGCTGATAATGCTCTACATTAGATTTGCCAATCGAAAACTGACCCTGATCCTTGCCAATGGAAACTTCATCCTTTCGACCTTCTGCAACATAACTGTAGGTGCCTTCACCGAGGTTGTAGAGTTCTGCCGAATAGCGTGCTTCCCCTCTTTCACTCAGGTAATAATCAGTATCCTTGCCATCAGGAGATTTGAGCGTGAGCTTGATGTCTACGCCGCTGACAGGATTATAACTGTCATCGTAGGCCTGTCCTTTGAAGATGACGGGTTCACTCCCCGAAAAAATCCGCTTGGAAGGCTGCACCTTAAATTTTCGTTTGTCGTCTGAAACGATGAGCCATTTGATGTTGTTAAACAACCAGTCGTCAAAGAGATCAAAATTGTCAGCTTCTACATAACTGTGAGCACGCATTCGCCAGAAATTCTCCCCAACAAACACCATATTCTTTCTCCCCAAATGACTTTGTAGCGCATATACGGGGTAGTCCAGCGAAATATTTTTGATTTTAGCGGTAGCCAGGACTTCTGCCGTGCTTTTTGGGACCCAATCCGATTGGTTGCGATAAATAGGAGGTGAATTATTGGCCCAGGAAATCCAGTTATCTCCAAAAGTATAGGTCGAATGATCGCGATAGGAACGAGTGAATTCGGCAATTACCTCCTCTGATTTGGCATTGAAGCTCTTGGGAGCAAGTGCCATATACTCAAACATCGGCTGAAGGGTTCGGAGACTGGTGTATGCGCCTACAAAATGAATCACAGGTTTATTGCGCTCCTTCACTTCTGCCGCGATTTTTTCTACCATATCCCGGTCCTGAAAACTCTGCGGATAATTGTGAAGGATAATGAGGTCAAAATCCCGGAGGTTGTAGCGATCCGGAGATTCATAAAACCGGCCTGGACTTTTGAGAATAAATTCTGTGAGTTCGTAGCTTTCTTCCCGGTCAAATGAAGTTCGCAATGCGCCCAAATCTGGGTGCGGAGAACCTGCAAACAAAGCAATCTTGACCCGTGTCTCCAACACGTTGATATAGATGCGCTGAGAATTATTGCGATAAGTGATCTCATTAGGCAGAGAAGTGATGCGAATTTGATATTGCTGAACACCGACCGATTCGGGTTTTACCAAAAAATCTACCTCTCCTTCCGGGCGATTTCGCGTCAGGGTAATGGGACGCGTTCCAATGGTCTTTCCACCGCCGATCAAACTTACTTTCAGATTGGCATTGTCAAATCCTGAGCTTTCGACTTTGACCCGAACCGGCATCTCATTATTGAGGTAGGCGATTTCGTTGAAGAGTACCTCTTTAATCCGAACATCCTGCTGTACCGTTGTATCACCCAACAGGACTGTATATACAGGCTGACCCATTCCCTCAATGGTATAGAGGGGATTCACGCCTTCCGTACTGATGCCATCGCTGATCAGTACAATAGCTCCCAGGTTTTGGTTTTGATACAAAGCCTGCACATCCTTCAAAGCCCCGGATATATTGGTGCCGGTTTTCTCAAATGAAAGGGAATCTGCATCCAGATCAGCTTGAAGGTCTGCGGAAAACCCGTAGGTATTTACCGCATATTCTTTAGGATCAAATGCCCCCAAAAACCGACTCAGGATACCGGGGTATTCTTGTTGTACAAAGGCAGAATCCTTTTGGATAATCAAACTCTCTGACTGGTCCTGCAATACTGTGATGATCGGCAGGTATAGCACTTTATTGGTCGAGTTGAGCATCGGCTGGAGCAGCAAAATGCCCACGATACTCAGGACAACAAAGCGAAATATACTCAGTAACACCCGGGGAATCTGTGGCAGTATATCTTTGGTACTCCTGTACATCAACCAGGTCAACCCGCCTGCGATCAGGAGGATCAAAATGATATAAAAGGGAGAACTTGCAAATGAAAGAGACATGCGGGAGGGTCGAGGGTTTGAAATCCAGTGTACTGGAGTGAGAATTCCGGTTGAAGTATAAGGTATAGCTTACGGGTAATCCGACTCTTCGTTATGCCATGACCATGCCGCCATCTACATTCAATACCTGTCCGGTGATATATTGGGATCGGTCTGATGCGAGGAAAGCACAGAGTTCGGCTACTTCTTCGGGTTGGCCGCCGCGTTTCAGGGGAATTCCTTGTAACCAGGTGGCCAATTCCGCTTGAGGAAGCTCTGCTGTCATTTCTGTTTCGATGAATCCGGGAGCTACTACATTTGCCCGAATCCCTCTTGAGCCCACTTCGCGCGCTACTGATTTGGTAAAACCGATCATACCCGCTTTAGAAGCAGCATAATTGGCTTGCCCTGCATTTCCTTGCAAACCGACTACGGAACTGATATTGATAATGGATCCGGCCTTTTGGCGGAGCATTTGGCGCAGAGCAGCTTTAGTGGTATAAAATACGCTGTTCAGGTTGGTTTGAATAACGCCATCCCACTGCTCTTCACTCATCCGGAGGAGCAGGTTATCTTTTGTGATCCCTGCATTGTTGACGATGGAGTCAATTTTGCCGAATTTTTCAATAATATCTGCCATCATTCCCTGTACGGCTTCAAAATCTGCAGCATCTACCTGGTAGGAAACGCATTCGACACCTACTGCCTGGAGTTCTGCTTCCAGTGCCTGAGCTTTTTCAACAGAAGAACGATAGGTAAAAGCGACCGTTGCCCCTTCCCGGGCAAATGTCTGGGCGATAGCCTTGCCAATTCCACGGGTGGCGCCAGTGATCAGGGCAACTTTTCCTTCGAGTAATTTCATAGCATTCATGTTTCAAATAGCTGTAATCAGCTGTGTTAGGATAGTATCGTTAGGGCAGCAAAACTAGCAAAAGATCGGCTAATCGCTATACCGAATTTAACCAACTCCAAATCAGGTCAAATTCTTCCCATTCATCTGCTTTCAGAACGATGATTTGATCATTGAAATGAATCGTGATCTCATCGCCAACCCGTTGAGGATTTGCATAGCGGAGGGGAAAAGCATTATTCTTTTTTTCGGAGAGGATCTCGTTTACGGAAATCAGGGAAAAATGCTCATTGACAAAAAATATCTCGGCGTAGTTTCGATTAATTTTGACATAGGCCATCATATTACCGAGCCCCAGTGATACGCCTGTACCAATGATGCCCCACCAAATGGGATTTTGACCTACATATACTTTGAGCATAACGGCAGCCATGACAAAGAGCATGAATATACCGTAGTATTGCATTGCATACTCCTGTACGATGAGGAGGCCGTTGCGGTGTTTGGGATAATGTGTACTGCGAAAACTCGTCATGCTAATCTACGCCTGTAATGGCTTCTTGATATCCGTGGAGAAAGTCCCGGGTAGACAATCTGCGTTTGCCTTCGATCTGAAGCTCGTGTACCCGTATCCAATGGGACTGGGTAGCGATACGAAGATACGTTGAATCTTCGGAAACTTCTGCGGTTCCAGGGGCCGCTTGTGTCTCGGCACCCAGTTCGGTTTGAAATAACTTCAGCACCTTGTCATTCAGGCGGGTCCAGGCGGCAGGGTAGGGGGAAAGGCCCCGTATCAGGTTATAGACTTGTTCGCCGGGTTGTGCCCAGTCAATCCGGCAATCCTCCCGAAATATCTTAGGCGCTTTGTGGATAGAAAGTTGGTCATCCTGAGGCTGCGCGCTGATAGATTGGGTCTCAAGGCCCTTCACCGTAGCGAGCACCAGTTTTGCCCCTTCTGCCATGAGGCAATCATGCAAATTACCCGCTGTCCAGTCTAAAGGAATCTCCACCGCTTGCTGCAACAGCATATTGCCGGTATCGATGGCTTCATCTATAAGAAAGGTACTTACCCCTGACCGGGTTTCGCCATTGATAATCACCCAATTGATGGGAGCAGCGCCCCGATAATCGGGTAGGAGGGAGGAATGCAAATTAAAGGTACCCAGGGCAGGAATGGACCATACCAGCTTAGGTAGCATTCTAAAGGCGACCACAATCATGAGGTCGGGTGCCAGATCCGTTAGTGTTTCCAAAAAGGCCGGATCCCGCAATTTGACAGGCTGTAAAACAGTAAGCCCTTTTTCTTCTGCATAAGCCTTGATAGGAGAAGGTCGCAGCTTTCGCCCGCGTCCAGCCGGTTTGTCGGGGGCAGTAACGACTGCTACAACTTCATAGCCATTGGCTACTAATATATCGAGAGAGGGAATGGCAAACTCAGGTGTGCCCATGAAAACGATCCGCATAGGGGGCAAAGGTAGTGAAAAATAGAGAATCCCGGCAGGTTAGGATTTGCCGATTTTGGTAGATTGTTAGCTTAAACGGGAAACAATTGCTATTTTACAACATGGAATAAGGGGGTCAGGTATGTTGATTTTTGGTAAATATGTATTAATCGTAATTTATTTTTAATAAATATTACAAATGTTGTTGTTTTTGTAATATTGTTTTGTATCTTTGTTTCAGACAGTTAATCGCACGGTGCTGTTTTTCATGGTTAAGTGGTTTGACTTGAATAAACGTGCAGGAGAACTTTGGCGATCGGGTCCATCCCATAGCGGCGGACCATCCACACAAAACACAACTAACCCGGCATCCTTTATGAGTCGGTGCCTGTTAAAGGCTTTTTTATGTTCATTTTATACCCGGTCCTTTAGTTTCAATTTTTTTACTTAGAGACGTCTCCTGATTCAGGGGGCGTCTTTTTTTGTTTATACCAATTGCCGATATTGCCCTCATGTCAACGGAAGACAAGCCCAAGGGCTGGGAGTATATAATCATATTATTAGTTTTCGCAATAACCGGTTCTACCGCTGCATGGATCGCTAAATGGATCATGCCCATGACAGGACTGGAAGGCGGAACTTTTGGGTATATAATGAGTTATATTCTCCTGATCACCCCTATTTACCAGGTGTTGCTATTGGGGTATGCATTTCTCTTTGGGAAGTATGCCTATTTTTTAGCGAAACAGAAAAAACTATTTCGGTGGATCGGCCGGCGACTTGGGCTCGTTTCCGAATCGTCAACAGAAACTAAACCATAATATGAAAAGCATTATTCAAACAGAGGGAGCTCCAGCACCTATTGGGCCGTATAGCCAGGCTGTTCGCGTTGGGAATATGGTATTTTTATCGGGACAAATTCCGATCGATCCCGCAACGGGCGAACTCATCACGGGTAGTGTGGAAGCAGAAGCTGAGCAGGTCATGAAAAACCTGAGTGCGGTTTTGAAAGCAGCAGATCTTGATTTTTCCCACATCGCCAAGACCTCTATCTTTTTGCAAAACATGAGTGATTTTGCTGCGGTGAATGCCGTTTATGGCTCCTACTTTACCGGAGAATACCCGGCGCGTGAGACCGTCGAGGTAGCAGGACTGCCCAAAGGCGTGCGGGTCGAAATCTCGGTCATTGCAGTGGGGTAGGGGGAAGACAGAAGAGAGAAGAGAGAAGACAGATAAGAGGCAACCTACTAAAGTCTATCTATTAAAGTCTATCTACTAAAGTCTATTTTACTAAGTACTATCGACTAACATGGATTTATCATATATCATCAATCATCTGGGCGAGGAGCGTGAGCAGTATTTCAATGCCGTTACGCCTCCGCTCATGCAAGCGAGTAATTTTGCTTACGGCACTGTCGGGCAAATGCGGGAACATTTGTCGAAAGAGATGGATTCGCCTTTCTATACCCGGGGCCATAATCCTACGGCAGCAATTCTTCGGAAGAAACTGGCAGCCTTAGAAGCAGCGGAAGAATGTATCGTGTTTGGCAGCGGAAGTGCCGCCATTGCAGCAGCCGTACTTTCCTGTGTGCAAGCCGGGGATCATGTGGTATGTGTGCAAAAGCCCTACAGTTGGACTAATAAACTGCTTAATAACCTGTTGAGTCGGTATGGGGTCGAATCCAGTATGGTAGACGGTACAGATCCTGACAATTTTCGGCAAGCCATTCGCCCTAATACGCGCCTATTTATGCTGGAATCGCCCAATTCAATGACCTTTGAATTGCAGGACATTCCGGCTGTGGTTGCCATTGCACGGGAGCATGAGATTGCCACCATTATCGACAATAGTTATGCTACGCCGCTCAATCAGCAGCCGATTTTGATGGGGGTGGATATTGTTGTGCATTCGGCAAGCAAATACCTCAATGGGCACAGCGATCTGGTGGCAGGTGTCCTGTGTAGCACGCGTGAGCGTTGTGAACGGATTTTTTACTCCGAATACATGACCCTGGGAGCCGTGCTTTCTCCCAATGAGGCCTGGCTCATGTTACGCGGCCTTCGGACCCTGCCTTTGCGCATGCAACGTGTGGCCGAAACGACGCCTAAGGTCGTTGAGTTTCTGGAAGCCCACCCGGGCGTCGCGGAGGTCTATTATCCGTATTCGCCTCATTTCCCACAATATGAACTCGCCAAAAAGCAAATGAAGCGGCCTGCGGGGCAATTTTCGATCCGCCTAAATGTGGAAAATATAGAAGCGGTGGACCGTTTTTGTGATCACTTGAACAACTTCCTGCTGGCCTGTTCCTGGGGCGGACATGAATCCCTCGCATTTCCGATGAGTGCAACTATCGGCAAGGCAGACCATCCCTATCAGTCAGAATTGCCCTGGGACCTGATTAGGTTTTATGTAGGACTGGAGGAAGCGGATTATCTGATTTCAGATCTGGATCAGGCCCTTGCTGCGGTATCTACAGCCGTTCGATAATGCAAAATTGCCAATTCTGCCTGTAAGATAGAATCTGCGTAATGTTTGAAGAAAACCGTCGACTAGTAGGCTGACAGTCCGGATTTTCTGGATGCCTGTTGTATCACCCTTAATTTGAATGTGCATTGACCGAATATGCATCTGCGCCTCCGCTCCTTTCTTTTTCCGGATTCCGAAAACGATACGGAGAATTCCTGGTAGTAGAAACTGAATCGCTGGAACTGAAAGCCGGTATCCACCTGCTTATTGGACCCAATGGCTCCGGCAAAACGACCCTCATGAAAGCCCTTTCGGGGATGATTGCCTTTGAAGGCGAGATTGTGTTGGATGGCACCAACCTGAAACAGGAAAAAATGATGCACCGTCGCTGGGTCAATTACTGCGAGGCGGAGCCGGTTTTCCCTACTTACCTGGCGGGCGCCCATTTGATCGAATTGTATCGCGAGTCCAAAAATGGCAGTGAAGAACAGGTCGAGCGCATCCGTGAAATCCTCGGAATCGGCGATTACCTCAGTCAGCCGGTCGGCACCTATTCCTCCGGTATGAAAAAGAAGCTGGCCTTGCTGCTGGCTTTATTAGGAAAACCTAAGTTGATCCTCCTGGATGAGCCCTTGACCACGCTTGACCCCAAAGCACAGCCGCAGTTGGTAGCACTGATTCGGGAATATGTGAGCGAGGGCGTGAGTTTTATCCTTTCTTCGCATCAGCAACTTGGGCTGGATGAATTGGAAATGGAATCGGCTTTATTGATCCAGAAAAAAAAGATACAGGCCGTAGCGTATGGAGAACTGGAAGCCTGGTTTGGCCTCCCTGAAACAGAAGAAGTCTGATGCGAGCAGTTCGGGAAATATTGGTCTGGCAATTTTATCGGCGCAATCTGTTTTTCTTTGCGCTGGCATTACTGTTGTTGTTCATGGTATTCCGGCCTCCCACCTTGCTGGTAAGTGCTTACTTCATGCAGGGGATGCTGGAAGATATCCGATTTTTTGGGGTGATCGCTTCGGTTTTATGTCTGTACTCCATCAAGGCACTCTATGAAACCTGGCAGGCAATTCACACCCGCGAAAATCATGCATTGTACGTGTTGGGGGCTTTGCCGAGACCCCGATTGATTGTATTACTGGCCGAACAAGTGGCCGGGGTGCTCTTGCCCGGAATCATCTATGCAGGCATCATTGCAGCTCGTTCGCTCCTGGCGGGAACCTGGCATGCCTGGGCCCTTATGACTTTTTATGCTGCGCTCATTGTACTGTCTGCTGTGGCCTTGTCGCATGAAGTGTTACATCCCCGTGAACGCGTCTTCCGCCGCCGGTTTTCCTTTTCCTGGATGGAGTGGTGGACCCGTTCGATTCCCTATATTTTTGTCTCCCAGCTCTTGCATCATCGCCGGATTGCATTGATGGTGAATAAAGGCGTGGTGCTGGCATTACTCAGTTTAACGTTATGGGTACAGGACTATGATCCCATGCCTGAAAAGGGGATTTTGCTGATATTTATGTGTCTGGCGAGTTTACAAGCTGTAATTCCTTACTGGCTGGCTGAGCATGTGAATGCAGAATGTCAATGGCTTCGCAATTTCCCCATGAAACGAATGCGCCGCTTTCGGGATTATGCAGTGGCTTGCCTTGTGATGGCCATTCCGGAAGGACTCCTGATTGCAGGCTTGACGGGCTTGCTCGGCCTCCCGCTGGCCTGGGCGGCTTATTACCTGCTTGGTGTATTGGCTGTTTTTCTTTTGGCAATAGCCGCCCTGCATTATATGTCCCTTACGATGGAAACCTTCGTGAAGTGGTTGTTCGGAGCATTTGCTGTTTTGTTTTTTGCCATCCTCTTTGCGATTCCCCAATGGATTCTCTATCCCCTCGCAATTGCATTTGCAGGATGGGTGTTTGCCGATGAATATTATAATTGGGAAGGCTGAGGTCAATTTGCATCATTTCAAATGAGTTCCCTCGGCTCCACAGGGTTTCGCTCGGGATGACCCTTTGGGTTAGGTCGAAGGCCGCCTCATACCCTATGGTCACGCATCTGAGGCTTTGCGAGGGAAGGGGTCTCATTTTCGCATAGGCTTACCCATAGTCTCCCGGTTTCCGAGTCACTTGAGTCCTGGATGAGTTGGGCTAGAAATGGAGCAGTATTTCAAATGAGTTCCCTCGGCTCCACAGGGTTTCGCTCGGGATGACCCTTTGGG
>CAYGTH010000190.1:0-1537 GCA_964352745.1 uncultured Bacteroidia bacterium | reverse complement strand
TTAGGTCGAAGGCCGTCTCATACCCTATGGTCACGCATCTGAGGCTTTGCGAGGGAAGGGGGCTCATTTTCGCATAGGCTTACCATTCATTCTCAGTTTCCGAGTTTGCTAAATGCTGGTGTCGTATCAGGTGTTAAATTTCCTATTCGGCAAGATTCCATTTGAATACTAATTTCAGGTAATTCCTCAAAGCAAAGCCAGGTGGCGAATCATTTCAACCGGAAAATTCGACTTGACACGGTAGCAGGAAAACCCTGGCGACAATAACATTCCTGAATAAAAAATACGATTTATGTATTAAAATAGAACATTATTGCCAGTTTAGGGGTTATTATAGCTGATTATGTTTGAATAACTGCGGAAAAAGTGGTAAGTATGAAGGCTATAGTTCTGCAAAGACTCGCTCAATTGTAATCCCTAACCTGTCTACTATGAACCAGTATATGATCGATATTGATTTGCCAGAACAATTGGATTCAGAATTTTTAGCATTGATTCCTGCTCAGCGTGCAAAAATCAACCAACTGATGACCAAAGGCATGATTTCATCTTACTCGCTGGCGTTGGATCGCTCCAAACTGTGGGTGGTGTTGTTGTCTGAATCGGAAGCCGAAGCCTGGGAAGTGTACGAAACCTTCCCATTGGCCGATTATATGAATCCCAGCCTGGTAGAATTGGCCTTCCACAACAGCCGGAAAGTTGCTCTTCCCCAACTTTCTTTGAATTAATTATTCACATTTGATAAAATTCGCATAATCTGCTTTGCCAATTCAAAAAACGGGCTTACTTTTGTCCCGGAGGAATGGCAGAGTGGTCGAATGCGGCGGTCTTGAAAACCGTTGTACCGAGAGGTACCGGGGGTTCGAATCCCTCTTCCTCCGCCAATTAAAGATTAGAACATCCGAAAACGCCCAATACGTCCTGTATTGGGCGTTTTCCATTTTGATTAGGTCCGCTTTTTCCGTACTTTATGGATATATCCGAGACCTAAGAGAGACTGGGTGTTAAAATTGGGTCTCGGCAAAAAACCGAGTTTATGGCGCTTAAACTACATTTTTACATCCGTCCCCAAAAGGCGAAGAAAAATGGACAAGCTCCTATTTACCTCCGTATTACCGGCGATGTTCGCAAAGAACATTCAATCGGTTACTATATCGATCCTGTCAAATGGGATAAGCAAGGTTATCGGAGCAAAGGCAAAAAACCTGAGGATTATCAATTGAATAATCATATTCAGAGTGTTGTTGGATCTATTCGTCGAATTGAAACTAACCTTATGAATGAGGGAGGGGGAATTACTGTCCGACGGGTATTGGAGATATTTTTAGGGAAAGGGTTGGGTGGTTACTCACTGGTTGAAACATATGAGGGAGTTATCGCGAAATTGGAAAGCACGATTGGTCAGCCAGATGGGTTGTCTAAGGCTACGATTGGACGCTACAGAACAGTGCTAAGACATTTCATTAACTTTCTCCGCATTAGGTTAGGGCGAAGCGATATTGGGCTATCAGAGCTTAAATATGAACACCTCAAAGAC
>CAYGTH010000189.1:0-13106 GCA_964352745.1 uncultured Bacteroidia bacterium | reverse complement strand
AGTTTCAGGCTTGTCTGGCTGATGCGGTAATCCAGATCAAACGCATTGGCTGGACTGGCTTCACTGCCGATTTGATAGGCATAATCGGTATAGCTAACTGAAAACAAGCCCGAAAAGCTGTTGTTGAACAAATGCCGGAACCGGACGCTGGCATTGGTATTGGAATATTGAAACAGGGTATCTGAATTAAGTCGAAAGCGATCCCGGCTGTGATATGCAGTTGCAGATACAGAGTTCTTATCATCAATCTTGTGGAAGATTTTAGCAATTCCATCCGCAAAAAAAGCGGTGCTGGAATTAATCGCAGGATCATCCAATAGGCCTAAGATCCAGTCGGAATAGGTGCTCCGAACCCCCAGTAAAAAGGAACTGTTATTTTTTTTTAGGGGCCCTTCTACTGTTATTCTGCTCGTAATAGGCCCGATCCCACCTGAAAGGCCTAATTTTTTCTTATTCCCGTCTCGGGTACTCACATCAAATACAGAAGAAACCCGGCCCCCATATTGTGCCTGAATCCCACTTTTATACAAGTCTGCATGTTGAATCGCATCAGGATTAAAGGCCGAGAAAAAACCGAATAAATGACTGGGGTTATAAATGACGCCATCGTCGATCATGACCAGGTTCTGGTCGGTATTTCCGCCCCGCACATTAAAACCGGAAGCCCCCTCGCCGACGGATTGTACTCCTGGCAGTGTCAGGGTGATTTTCATCAGATCAGCTTCTCCCAATACAGTAGGAATCGTCTTGATTTCTTTGATGTTGAGGCTGGCAACTCCGGTTTGAACAGATTCCACAGAAGAACGCTCGCTCACGATTTCGACCTCCTTGAGAGAAATGATCTTGTCCTCCATGTCCACCTCCAACTGCCCCTCGCTGTAAAGCATGATTCGTCGCTTGGTTTCCCGCATTCCGACGTAGGTAAAGAATACCTCATATTCGCCTTTGGGAAGCGTCAGAACAAAGTAACCATAGGCATCACTGATGGCACCAATCACCGGATCTTTTGTAAATACCGAAGCGCCTGAAATCGGCTCGCCCGTCAGGTTATTGCGGAGGTAGCCCGCAAAAGTTGCTGTTTGGCCCTGAAATCGCTTTTGGGGATCGCCGATTGGGAAGAGTTGCGTTTCCAATGTATTGGAGGATACACCCGCAGCAGGCCCGGATTGCCGGGCAAACATGGTTAATGCTTTCCCGTCTTTAGCAGGAGGAATCAGTCCGTCGAAATACCCCGCTCCCAGTCGGGGATCGACTGCATATTCACCTGTGAGAATGACTCGATTGTCACCTGTGAGGTAAAACTGCAAACTGGTTTCAGACAAGAGGATTGTAATCCCCTCTTTAAGTGACTGATCCGTAATCCTGGCAGAGATTCTGAGACTGTCCACCCATTCGGATACATAATAAAACCGCAGTGGATAGCGGTTTTCCAAATCTTTCACCACTTCACTAAAGGCCGTATTGTCATACGATGCATCAATGGATATATCCTGGGCCTGAAGACGGATGCATAACAACAAAAAGAGCCAAAGTACCCCGTGCTTCATAGAGTTGGCATTGTCGGTGAATGGAATATATCCGAAAATCGCGGGATGCTATTTTCCTATAAGTATAATCGACATTATTTGAATGCGGTTTGTAGGCAATCTTGCGAAATCGTTTGAAAGCTAAGAAATAAAAAAAGCCCCGCCTATCGGCAGGGCTTTTGATGAAATGATCGATGGATCAATTATGCATTATTCTGACTGCGAATCAGGTTCAGTGCACTTCCTGCTTTGAGCCAGTCAATTTGAGCGGTATTGTAGGTGTGGTTGACCATGAATTCGTCGGTGCTGCCATCGCTGTGGTTGAGCACTACTTTGATCTGTTTGCCGGGGGCCATGCCTTCGGTGTGCAAATCAATCTTGTCATCCTCCTGAATGAGGTCGTAGTCTGCAGGATTGTCAAACGTGAGTCCGAGTACGCCCTGCTTCTTGAGGTTGGTCTCATGAATCCGTGCGAAAGACTTAACGATTACGGCACTTACGCCCATGTGGCGAGGCTCCATCGCGGCATGCTCACGAGAAGACCCTTCTCCGTAGTTTTCATCTCCAATGATGATGGAGGCTACGCCTGCTTCGCGGTAGGCACGTGCGACTTGTGGCGTTTCCATATAGACTCCGGTAAGCTGATTTTTGGTCAGGTTGGGCGTCATGTTGTACGCATTGACAGCGCCAAGGAGAAGGTTATTGGAAATGTTATCCAGATGCCCGCGATATTTCAACCAGGGACCTGCCATTGAAATGTGGTCAGTGGTACATTTTCCAAATGCCTTGATCAAGAGCGTCAGGCCAGTTACATTTCCGCCGTCCCATGGCTCGAAAGGAGTGAGCAGTTGAAGCCGATCCGAATCGGGAGCTACACTTACTACAACCCCACTTCCATCTTCCATAGGCGCGATGAATCCTGCGTCTTTAACATCAAATCCTTTTTCCGGCAACTCATCTCCTACAGGAGGGTCAAGCCTGACCGCTACCCCATCCTCGTTGATGAGGGTGTCAGTAATTGGATTGAACGTCAGGTCGCCTGCAATAGCGAGGGCTGTAACGATTTCCGGAGAGGCTACAAAAGCGTGCGTATTGGGGTTGCCATCATTCCGCTTTTTGAAGTTCCGGTTAAAGGAAGTGATAATAGAATTCTTGCGATCAGGATCATCGGTATGACGTGCCCATTGACCGATACAGGGGCCACATGCATTTGCCAGAACTACGCCACCGATTTCTTCAAATGCATCGAGGATGCCATCCCGCTCTACCGTGTAGCGGACCAGTTCGGAACCGGGAGTGATGGTAAATTCTGATTTGGCTTTCAGCTTTTTGGCACCTGCCTGCCTGGCTACTGATGCAGCGCGGTCCAGGTCTTCATAAGAAGAATTGGTACAAGAACCGATCAGTCCTACTTCCAGCTTCTGGGGATAGTTATTATCTTTTACAGCTTGTGCAAACTCAGAAAGCTTCCACGCAGCATCTGGCGTAAACGGGCCATTGATATAGGGCTCCAGTTCGTCCAGATTAATGCGAATTACCTGATCGAAATAAGCGTCCGGATCCGCATATACTGCTGCATCACCTGTCAGGTGTTCTGCAACCCCATCAGCGAGACTTGCTACATCTGCACGACCGGTAGCACTCAGGTAACGGGACATAGACTCATCATATCCAAAGATAGAGGTCGTAGCACCAATCTCTGCACCCATGTTACAGATCGTTCCTTTTCCGGTTGCGGAGAAACTGGAAGCACCTTCGCCAAAATATTCTACAATTGCGCCGGTGCCGCCTTTTACAGTCAGGATACCTGCTACAATCAGAATCACATCTTTCGGGCTGGTCCAGCCACTCATTTTTCCGGTCAACTCTACGCCGATCAGTTTAGGCATTTTGAGTTCCCAGGGCATACCCGCCATTACATCAACGGCATCTGCTCCTCCTACTCCAATGGCGACCATCCCGAGTCCACCGGCATTCACTGTGTGAGAATCCGTTCCAATCATCATTCCACCAGGAAAGGCGTAATTTTCTAACACTACCTGATGAATGATCCCTGCACCTGGTTTCCAGAATCCGATTCCATACTTATTGGAAACAGAAGCCAGAAAATCAAAGACCTCTTTATTGGTGTCAATCGCCGTTGCCAAATCCGCATCAGCTCCTACTTTTGCCTGAATCAAGTGATCACAGTGCACAGTCGAAGGGACAGCGACTTTGTTTTTACCTGCCATCATGAACTGAAGCAATGCCATCTGAGCAGTTGCATCCTGCATCGCCACGCGGTCGGGTGCAAAATCAACATAGGCTCCTCCTCGTTCATAGGCCTGCAAAGGAGTACCTGCATGAAGGTGGGAGTACAGAATCTTTTCTGTGGCGGTCAAGGGGCGGTTGAGGGTGTTACGAGCTGCCTGGATACGTGCGGGCAATTGCGTATACACCTGTTGGATCATTTCGAGGTCAAATATCATAGTTTATCCTTCCTTGGAGTGAATATTCAGTACGTATGTAAAATGAACTGCAAAAGTACACTTTTTTTAAGCTTTTTTCAACTGGAATAACCGTTTTTACCGCACCTGTCCATTCCCCCTAATCACCCACTTTTCGGTTGTCAACTTCTCTAAAGCAAATGGGCCTCGGGCATGTAGTTTTTGGGTAGAAATCCCGATTTCGGCACCGAGGCCAAATTCTCCCCCATCGGTAAAGCGGGTAGAGGCATTGGCATAAACGGCGGCGGCATCTACTTCTTGCAAGAATTGCTCGCACTGGGCTTGATCCTCGGAGATAATGGCTTCTGAATGTTTGGAAGAATACTGCTGAATATGTGTCAGCGCCCCTTCCATATCCGGAACCACCTTTACGGAACATTTATACGACAAGAATTCCCTGCCAAAATCGGCATCCTGTGCCAGTTGTAGAGAAGGATATCCTACTCTCTCCAAAATTCCATATGCCCGTTCGTCCGCAAATATTTCCACAGCATATTCCTGCATGCCTTCGGTAATCATCGGGAGGAAATCAGCTGCGATGCTGGCATCAATCACGATCGTATCGAGGGCATTACATACAGAGGGGCGGGAAACTTTGGCATTGACCACGATTGCGGTGGCTTTTGCGAGGTCGGCCTTTGCACTGACGTAAGTGTGGCAAACGCCTGCACCGGTTTCGATGGTTGGAACACTTGCGTTTTGCCGTACATAATCGATCAACGCCTGCGAACCACGGGGAATGATGATGTCGATGTAGGCATCGGCGGTTAACATTTGCCCGACTAATTCCCGCGCAGTAGGGAGCAATTGGACAGCATCCGGACTCAGGCCATGCGCTTCGAGCGCTTGATGAATGATGCCAACCAGGCAACGATTGCTAGCCGCCGCATCAGAACCCCCGCGCAATACCACGGCATTGCCGGACCGCAAGCAGAGGGCCGCCACATCGATGGTTACATTGGGGCGGGATTCGTAGATAATCCCCACCACCCCCAAAGGAGTCGTTATTTTTTGGACCTGCAGGCCATTTTCCAGCGTATGGACTGAGAGTTCTCGACCGCCAGGATCTGCCAGCTGCGCAACGTTCCGGGTACTGCTTACCAATCCCGCGATTCTTTCCGGTGTCAGACGCAGTCGATCTTTTTTAGGATTGCTGTCTTCCATGCGCATGAGATCTTGTGCATTGGCTTCGATAATCACAGCCTCATTGGCCGCAATTAAATCGGCAAGCGTATGCAAAAGTGCCTGACGACTGGCATCCGGCAACATGCGAATCTCCCGCGAACTGTTTTTGACGGCTTTGAGTTGGGGTAGTATCGAGGATACAATGGAAGGTTTCATAATAATTAGATTTAGACATCAGACGATGCAAGGACAAAAGTCTGACTTCTGATAGCGAAGCGGTCTCCCGGTCTGATTTCTCACAACAAAACAATATCATCTGCATGGGCAATTTCCCGGTTACGGGCTTGCTTGTGCTGTATGATCTCGGAAGCGGAAAGCCGTGCACGTGCTACTGCAAAAGGCACTTCGTCTCCGGCTACAATTTCTACAACTTCCCCTGCCGCAAATGTTCCGCTCACTCCTTGTACGCCAACAGCGAGTAAGCTGTTTCTCGCTTCAACAGCTTTTCGGGCGCCTTCATCCACAATAATGCGTCCCATCACGAGGCTGCCGCTTGCCAGCCATTTATTTCTGGCAGAAAGACTGGATTCTTTTGGGATGCAAATGGTCCCTGCATCGCCCGATACGGCTTGCAAAATTCCCTGCGATTCTCGCACGCCAAAAATCACCACTTTGATGCCTAAGCGAGTCGCGAGACGTGCGAAGGTGAGTTTGGAGATCATTCCCCCCAATCCCGGCCCGGAACTTTCTTTTGTGGCCATGCCCATGATCGATTCATCAAATTCCTCAATCCGGGGAATGATGTGTTGCTGCTTGTCATAAACTCCCGGTACAGAAGTCCCCAATAATAAGACCGAAGCGCCAAACCCCACAGCGATCAGGGTGGCGAGTTCGTCATTGTCCGAAAAGCTCAATTCCCGGTTACTCACTACATCATTTTCATTGGCAATGGGGATGATGCCGTTTTTCCAGAGCAGATTGAAGGTCTCCCGCAATTGCAGAAACTGTTTCCGGTTGGAAAAATGCTGCCGTTCGCACAGACTCTGAGCGATCGGAATTCCATGCGGTGCCAGGTAGTGAGAATAGGTGTGGAGCAATAAGGGATTGCCTATAGCCGCAGCAGCTTTGCGTTCTGCCAACTTTCCACTGTATCGCTTTAGGTATCTTTTTCCTGTCCCTACGGCACCGGAGGAAACGATTACGATCCGATGACTTTGGTGGAGATAGGCGACCTGTTCGGCCACTGAAGCGATTACAGATTCGTCCAGTGTGCCATCGGCCTGCGTGATAGAGGCCGTTCCGATTTTCAGGATCAGCAGCGGCTTTTTCATATTCGGCTGCAAAGATACGTGCCATTGCCCATTTTTATCCCATATTTTCCTAAATTGCGCCCGTTTTCAGCAGGGTTTTTTTATTCTTAGCAAAATTCCCTGATACCCGGAAGTATTCAGAAATGAAAGTCTCATATAACTGGCTCAAAGAATTTGTCGATTTTGACTATAGCCCTCGGGAACTGTCGGATGTCCTTACCATGACGGGTTTGGAAATCGGAAGTGAGGAAGAAGTAGGAGGAATCCCCGGTAATCTGGAGGGAGTCGTAGTGGGGCATGTCGTGTCTGCCGAACAGCATCCCAACGCAGATCGCCTGCGGGTGTGTAAAGTCGATGTAGGCGAGGCCGAACTCCTCGATATCGTATGCGGTGCACCCAATGTTGCTGCGGGCCAAAAAGTACCCGTGGCGCTCGTAGGAACAACCCTTCATCCATTTGAAGGAGAGCCCTTTAAGCTCAAAAAGGGTAAGATTCGTGGTGAAGTCTCGATGGGAATGATCTGTGCCGAAGATGAATTGGGACTCGGTATGGGCCATGATGGGATTTTGGTGCTGGATACGGATGTAGCTAATGGAACCCCGCTCGATCAAGTGGTTGATCTGGAAAAAGACTGGATTCTGGAAATCGAGTTGACACCTAATCGGATCGATGGTGCTTCCCATTTTGGTGCGGCACGCGACATCGCAGCGGTATTGAACACCGCAACCCGATTGCCGGAAATGAGCCTCTCGGCTTCGGATCTGAAAGGAAAAAACCCGATTCCGGTTACCATCGAAGATGAATCTCGCTGTCGGCGCTATACCTCGATCTATATTTCGGGCGTTACGGTTCAAGAGAGCCCGGATTGGATGAAAAAACGTTTGACCTCCATTGGTCTCCGTCCGATCAACAATATAGTGGACATCACTAATTATGTCCTGATGGAATTGGGACAGCCGATGCACGCTTTTGACGCAGATCAATTGGCCGGAAAGCAAATCATCGTGAAGACGTTGCCTAAGGGGGAAACCTTTGTTACCCTCGATGAGCAGGAGCGGAAACTGGAAGCCGGAACCGATCTGATGATCTGTGATGCGGAGCGGCCGCTGTGTATTGCGGGGGTGATGGGGGGATTGAATTCCGGAGTTACGGAATCTACAAAAAACGTCTTCCTGGAAGTCGCTTACTTTGAGCCGGGTACGGTTCGGAAAACCTCCAAACGGCTGGGTCTCCAGTCGGATTCTTCCTTTCGGTATGAGCGGGGAGCAGATCCTCATATGCCTCCGACAGCAGCTATGCGGGCAGCAAGCCTGATTGTTGAGTTGGCAGGCGGAACGGCATCTGAGCTTGTCGATCAGGTAGTGGGTGAGTTTCCGGATATGGAAGTGGACTTGTCTGTAAAGCGGACTTGTCAGTTGATTGGAAAAAGCCTGGAGAAAACGGAGATTATTCGCATTCTGAATGCATTAGATATCAAAGTAGAAGAAGCCGCTGATGGCGATCTGCTTCACCTGCGTGTGCCGCCATATCGGGTGGATGTAACCCGGCCTCAGGATGTTATGGAGGAAATCTTGCGGATTCACGGATACAACAATGTGGAAGTGCCCGCTAAGCTGAATGCTTCCATTGATTTTCAGCAATACCATGACATATATGGCCTGCGGCAGCGCTATGCAAATGCATTGTCAGCCAATGGATTCTATGAAATCCTCAACAATTCCCTCGTTCCACAGGATCAGGGAGATGAGGAGGCCGTGGTCATGGTCAACCCGCTCAGCGAAGACCTCGCGATCATGCGGCAGTCAATGTTGCACGGGGTATTGACTGCCATTCAGTATAACCAAAACAGGCGGCAGGAAGACCTGGCCCTCTACGAATTTGGAAAAACGTATAGCAAAGCCGGAGAAGACTTCCGCGAGCAGGAATGGCTGGTACTCGCCCTCACAGGCAATCAACATGCTAAGCACTGGAATCGTGAGGCACCGGGAACGAATCTCTACACCTTGGGACGGGAGATTGAGCGCTTGCAGAAATGGTTTGGCTTTAAAGGGAAATTGACAGAATGCGAAGATCCTGAATTTGACTATGGATTGGAGGTTCAGGTCGGTAAGAAAACGATCCTGCGGTATGGAAAGGTAAAAGGAGAACTGACTGGGAAATATGATATTCGGAACGAGGTTTTCTTTGCCCGAATCGACTGGCAGGCACTGATGGATGCGCATCGTACTTCTATTGTGGAGTATCAGGAGATTCCCCTGTATCCAAGTATTCGTCGCGACATCAGCATGGTCATCGGAGAGTCGGTAAGTTTTGATGCCATTCGGGATGTGGTACTCAAGGCAAACCCAAAACTCATTCGCGCCATTGACCTGCACGATGTATATATGGGAAAAGGCATTGAATCCGGAAAAAAGAGTTACCTGATTTCAATCTTGCTGCGGGACGACAATAAAACCTTGTCGGACAAAGCAGCGGAGCAAGTATCTAAACGTGCCTATCACCTGCTACAGCAAGAAATAGGGGCGGAAATCAGAATGTAGGTCTTCCGGCAGGAGTCGCTTTAACGGGCCATTCCAATCGCTTAATAACGAAGGACTTGAACCTTTTTACTTGAAGTAGTTGGCGAATCCCTGCCCTTGCTTTGATTAATGGTAAATTATTTGGTACTTTGGTTTTTGGAGAATAATAAACCATGGATGAATTACTCCAGAGACTGCAGGCAACCACGAAGAAAGCAGCAAAACTTGAACGACAGATTCTTTGGTTAAAAGAGGACCAGGAGCATTTATCGGAAGAAGTGGCGCGACTGAAAGCTGAGTTGACAGACAGGCGGAAAGCCTTTACGGAATTAGAAGAGAAATACGAGGCTGTCAGTCTGGTCAAGAGTCTGGGCAGTGATAATGAGGAGGAGCGGAAAGCCGTACAGTCGAAAATCGACCTATATTTGAAAGAAATAGATATTTGTTTAAAAAGCTTTGGTGAGTAACACCGAAAGGCAACGGAAAACAGCTTTGGAAAAGCATTCCATCAACATAAATATACTCGGACGTCAATTTCCGGCTATAGTGGACAGTGAGGAAGCGGCAGTCATACAAGAAGCCGCGGCAGTAATCAATTCAAAAATAAAGGACTATAAGTCTAAGTATAAAGGCCAACAAGACCTCGATCTCGTGTTAATGTGCTGCCTTGAAATTATGACTGATCGCCTGAAAAGTGAAGCGCATACCGAAAAAAGCGCAAAGATTGCCCTCGATGAATTGAATATTCTGACAAAAAAATTAGACTATTCTCTTCAGTTATCTGAAAAAAACTGATGACTGATTCTCTTTTCCAAACCTTTCTCTCTCGTATGTAGCCCCGTGTGTTGCTCATCACTTGTATAACCCCAAACTCGTGAAAGCATATGGAAACCAATGTGATTATAGTGGGTGTAGTAGCAGCGATTGTCGGAATAGTCGTTGGATACTTCATTAATCGATTTTTGCTCGCCAGCGCCAATAATAAAACGGTCGAAACGGCTAAGGTGAAAGCTGATAGCTTACTCCAGCAAGCAGAATTAAAAGCGGACAACATCAAGCAGGACCGCATAGCCAAGGCCAACCAAAAGTATCAGCAACTCAAAGGAAAGTTTGAACAGGACGCCAGCAAGCGGAAAGAAAAGCTGGAAGCCTGGCAGAATAAGCTCAAGCAGCGGGAAGGGAATGTCAATTCCCAGTCTGATAAACTGAAGTCCGAAACCCAGCGATTCAAAAACGAGCAGGCGCAAGTGGCTTCACTCAAGGAAAGCCTGGACAAACAATTAGCAGTAACGACAAAGAAGCAGGAAGAGCTTGATACCCTTATCAGCCGTCAGGTAAAAGACCTTGAAAAAATCGCAGGCCTCTCTGCTGAAGAAGCCCGGGATAAAATGATCGAGGCCCTCAAGCAGGAAGCGAAGACCAAAGCTTCTGCTCATATCAAAGAAATTATTGAAGAGGCAAAGCTTACAGCAACCAAAGACGCGAAGAAAATTGTCATTGAGACCATACAGCGGACAGCTGCTGAGCACGCCATTGAAAATACCGTTACGGTCTTTCCACTGGAAAATGACGAGATCAAAGGTCGGATCATTGGTCGGGAAGGGCGCAACATTCGTGCATTGGAGATGGCTACTGGGATTGAAATCATTGTTGATGATACGCCCGAAGCGATTATTCTTTCAGGATTTGACCCTGTTCGCCGGGAAGTTGCCCGCCTATCGCTGCACAAACTCGTAACGGATGGACGTATCCACCCGGCACGTATCGAGGAAGTCGTGAAAAAAACTTCCAAGAAAGTGGAGGAGGAAATTATCGAAACCGGTGAAAGAACCGTCATCGATATGGGCATTCACGGGCTTCGCCCCGAATTGATTCGGATGGTGGGCCGCATGCGCTACCGCTCTTCTTATGGGCAAAACCTGCTTAAGCACTCCCGTGAGGTAACCAACCTCTGTGCGATTATGGCTGCTGAGTTAGGCCTCGACATTAAAAAAGCCAAACGCGCAGGCCTTCTGCACGATATTGGAAAAGTAGCTGAAGAACACTCCGACCTGCCACACGCATTGCTTGGAATGGAACTCGCAAAAAAATACGGAGAGAGCGAAGAGGTGTGCAACGCAATCGGTGCTCACCACGACGAAATAGAAATGACCTCGCTGCTTTCACCGATCATTCAGGCTTGTGATGCCATCAGTGGTTCACGCCCGGGTGCACGCCGTGAGATCGTCGAGAGCTATATCAAGCGCCTCAAGGAACTCGAAGACCTCGCACTCGCCTATCCGGGTGTTATGAAGACTTACGCCATCCAGGCTGGTCGTGAACTGCGGGTCATTGTTGAAAGTGAAAAAGTCAGCGACGAAAAAGCCGATAAGCTTGCCTTCGACATCTCCCAGCAAATCGAAAACGAAATGCAGTATCCGGGGCACATCAAGGTAACGGTGATCCGGGAGAAGAGAGCGATCGCTTACGCGAAGTAGAATAGAAATTCTCTTTATAATTTACGGAAATCCCAGGGCTTTGGCCCTGGGATTTTTGCGTAAGGAAATATAAAAAATGCTTCATAGTACAAGACTATGAAGCAACTGAGAACTTTCTTTTCCTATCAAAGATCAATTCTCAATAGCTTGATGCACTATCGATACTGTGACTAAAGAGCGTACATTAAACCGAGTCTGATCGAATATGCCCACGAACTTCCGGCGTCTGACGGACTTAGGGGAATTAGAGCCAGCAGCGAATTACCTGCCATATTTTCCTGTGAGGTATATATCTGATATCCTTCCAGCGGTGCAAGTCCGACTTGATAGACGCTAGCTTCTATATTGAACCCCAGGTCTGCAACTGAGCCTTTCCATCGGTTGATACCCATGAGTCCGATTCCCACCGTAGCATAGGGCGAGATTCTGAATTTATTCTCGCTCAATTCAGCTGTTGATTTAAACTTATTTTGATTGATACTCAGTTGAGTGCCTGGGAAAAACAAAAAGTTTGTAGGAAACCAGACATAAGGTTCATGTGGGCGATATTGCATTCCCCCTTCTAGCTCGAAATAGATTCCGCTTTTGGTATTGAAAGAAAAGAAATTTAAGCCCAGGTCATATTGGGGTACCTTGATGTGCACCCGCTTATTGGCCGTATCGGGAATCATAGCAGGTTGAGATGTCTCTCCCTCAATAAAGGTATCTCCAAGAAACACTTCCTGATCAGGACCTAGTCGGTGATTGAGCATGTTATAGGCAAGACTCAGGTAAAATCGAGAAAATTGCTTACTCTGACTTCTATTGCGGTTCCAGGCAATTTCTGGTGAGATTCCAATATTGGCAGTCAGCCTGCCTCCTCGGTTTTTACTCCAATCGGAAGTCAACTTTTTGCCCGTTATTGCCCCCCAGGTGGCACGTAGCATAAGACTTGGCATGGCGGGCTTAAACGCTGGATGTTTTCGTACCTCCTGGTATATATTTTTCTTTTGAAATTGTTGTGAAAACTCATTATGTACCCCATTGGAGGCATGATACATGGCAGCCAATGCTTCAAATCTTCGAATTAGGTAGCGTATTTGATTTTGGCGTTCTGCTCTTTTTTGTTCGGCAGATGCCATCATAAAAAGCTGAAATAAGCCGAGCTCTAAAGCGTTGTTCGTCCGGGAAACTTCATTGCCCCAGTAGTCTGTTCGTACTGTTTCTGTTATAGGGATATTCGCAGCTACTTGCTGCAGAAATCGATACATGCTTTCGGTTTGGTCTCTTCCCTGGGTAAGTTTTCTGAGTCGACGTATAATACTGGTTGTATCTTCCTGGAAAAATTCCGTGGGATAAGAAATCTCTATCCATGTATTTTCAGATACCGCTTGATCAAATAATAACTTCCCCCGCTGACCTAGCAGGTGAATCTCGTTTAAGCCGGTTTCGTTATCATATATGTGAACTCTTAATCTGATAGATGCGTGATTTTGAATTCCAAATTTGTACTTGCCATATGCATACCCTCGCACAAAATCTTGCGCAAAAACAGGGGGGCAAGAAGTGAGTACAATTAGAATCATGAGGAAAAAGCCTTGTAAGGAATGTTGATTCATAGCGGATAAAAACTTGAAGGTGATTTATTCTTGAATACGCCGGGTAATCAATTCTAATTGTTGTA
>CAYGTH010000188.1:0-13148 GCA_964352745.1 uncultured Bacteroidia bacterium | reverse complement strand
CCCAATAAATAGGAAACCCATTGCAGACGAAAATTCTCATTCTCCGCTTTTTGCTTGGCATTTGAAAAAGAACCAAAGATCGCACGCAGCATATGGTCCCGAATCTCTTCTCCGTCTTCAATTTGATGGAGGTCATTTCGAGAAAATTCCCAATACCATTCTCCGGCGGTAGCCTCGTGCCCATTTGCTACCTCTGCAGCCCAGGGCACTTCCGGAAATTGCTGCGGCACCATTGCCATATCCGTTTGCCACAAAATAGACGACCCCATCACAAAATCATCCGGTTCCTCAGGGCTCCATAATTCCCCCCACCGGTCCCAGGCTTCTCCGTATTTATGCACACTTTCCCGGCCATAGGAATACTCTGCACCCGACCAATATCCGATCCAGCCATCTCCTGTGGCGTCTGTAAATAAAGGAGCCTTAAATCGAATGCGTTCACCCGTTTCCACGTGCCGGGCATCCACATGCTGAATGATATCATTCTTGGCTACGGCATCGTAAGCCCGCCAGTTATAGTGAATATCGATATTGTCATATTCCTTCACATTGCGATCTCGCTTTTGCTGGTCTACAATCGCCTCAGATGAGCCATTGGGATAATGCTCCGTATCAATTTTGCGCAGTATCCGTTCAAACTTCCCATAAATCCCCAGGGTATGGACCCGGATTTCACTGCTGGCATTTCCTCCCAACAAGGGGCGGTCATGAATCAAGGCTACCTTCATGCCTTGTTCAGCCGCAGCAATCGCAGCCGCACAACCAGCCAATCCCCCTCCTGTTACAACCAGATCGTAGTTTTTGCTTTTTGAGGGGGCAATGGGTTCCTGCAGTTTGGTCTTCCGCCACTCTGTTAATTCTGCAAGCCGGGAGGGAGGTGCCTGCTCAACCTGACTCAGGTAAATCGCATCACAACGACCATTAAACCCTGTTAGGTCTACCAATTCTATCTTGACTTTTTTGGAAGTAAGCTGCATTTCTCCAGCATACTCCCATGTCCATCCCGGCGTCAGGCCCAGGGTGTTTTCAAGCGTCTTCCCATTGATCAGAATATTAAACTGCCCTGGCGCATCCCAGGGGCCTGGCACCCAGTTTTTGGTTCGTGCCCATACATGGTAGCGTCCTTTTTTACCCAGCTTGATTTCTGTTGATGCATTTTTGACCGGCACACCCATTCCATGTGCCATGAGGTAGGCTGACCCCATTTGCTCTATGAACTGAGGATCACTTTGCCAGCCGCCCTTGTCCAGAAAGCGTTCGGCTTCAATCAGGGCATCCTGTTGAGCGAAGGTTAGGATTGTGCACATCAGTGCAATCCATGTGATCAGTAGTCTTTTGATATTCATGGTCTTAGTCCTTTTCATACTACTGCGGAAGAATTTCCAGTTTTACTTCTTTTTCAAACCCCAGATATCCATATGAGATCGATATTAGCGTTTTTTCAGGAAAGTCTACCTTAAATTTCGCAGAGAATATTCCCGAGTTTGCTGCGGTTTCCTGCACCTCAAGTTTTTGAAGAAACTCTTTCCCATCCGAAATCCATACCCAACCGCTTTCGATTGTTGCCCAATCCTGATTGAGTGCAGCCGTCAGCATAACCGTAATGGTTTCGCCCTGTTTTACAGATGATATTTCCTCCGATCCTTCTTGATTCCAGACACTGAGGTGATGCGAACCCAAGGTCGAAAAAACCACCGTACTCATCCATGATCGATTGGTTACAGCCCATCCTTCTGTCGCATAATAGGAAAGGACTCCCTCCTTGTCGGGTTCTGGATTATAGGGAAACATATTGTCGAGGGGCGTACCATCCAGGGCGCCTCTCACTTTCCCCAGCATTCCTGCACCATTCGGATGTGCATCCGGCCAGCCGGTTTCAACTCCTTCCCAATAGCCATTAATCGCGAGGCGGTCCTGACTTTTGTTACTGTAATGCGCTTGTGCGGGATTCATTCCAAACATTTGATTTACCTGAGACCAGCCGATGGCCCGCAATTCAGGATCATCGAGCAAATGCGCTACGGCAAACATAGAACCTCCCAAGCCCGTGTTTCCTAACTCCTTGGTTTTGGGATGCGCCCACTCGGTTTCTGAATGCTTACGGTACTGCCAGAAGTTATCGGTTTTATCTTTCATGTGGCGGGCCCATTGCGAGAGTTTTTCTGCTGTGCCGTGCGGCGCAGATTCCGGAGCGACCATCAGAAAAAAAGCCAGGGCCTGTGGCGTAATGTGTTCTCCATTCCTGATCCACCACATGTGCCGGGGATTATTAACATCCCAATGCTGAATCATATCCACCGCAGCTGACCGCGCATAGGCCAGGAATTTCTCCGGCTGCCCGTCTTTTTCATTTTTTTCACAGAGATACATGAAAAGGTTTCGAAATACTGCCTGCCCAAACACATTGCCCATTTCATTAAACTCCTGCCACCCTACATCTACCCATTTGTCGCTCTTTACAAAGTAGCGCACCACCCGGTCGCGCTCATACTTCTCCCAATTATTGAGACAAGCCAACCGATACCGCTGATAGACTGCTTCCGCCAAATAGGGTTTGAGAAAAGTATGATAGGCGGCACAAACAGCTGCCAATTGATCTAAGGTATTTTGATAGTCATACGTTTGCAGGGTTTCACCGGGATGCCCGATCCTATAAGGACTGTATCCAGTAGGGCCATTGAAATCCCGGTGATGGAAGGCAAACTCAGCATGCCAGAGCATCAGATTGATCAGATCAGGCACTTGTTCATCACCAAAATCTTCATGAAATCGATCAAACAAAGCCGGATTGGAAGCATACAACAAGGTTTCGTAAACCGCCTCCAGGGTATAGGAGCCGCCATCACGGGAAGGCCCGCCACCTGCAACTTTCGCTTCATTGGAGAAAATGGGATTCTCACTTCCCCTGACGTCGATAAAAAACTGATAGGCAAGTTGGCTGGAGAGTTTTTCCATCAAATGATCGGCGATCCAAAAAGGATGAGAATGCCCATGGCCCTCAACCCGAACAACAAATTCTGATTGCGCATCTTGTGGATTGAAAGCACTAAAATCACCTGAATAGTTTTGAAGGGTGCCTTTAAATAACGTTTCAGCTTGTTTACGGGTAGAATCTTCGGCAGCAACAATCCGCCACTTTGCCCCCTCTTTTGCGCCATAGCAAACAAATCGCTTAGCTTCATTCAGGTTATACCCTGCCTGATTAACGATGGGGCGACTGTGGGTTATATCAGAGTTGGATTGAGCCCTTTGCCCCAAAATCGTGAGGTGTGTCAGCATCAACAACACAATCGTCAATAGAAAATGAAGGGAGAGGCGAGGTTTCATATTTTTATTACTCAGGTTTGATCGTTGTTTGAAAGCGGTCAATTTGCAGAGCTGCTTCCTGTAAATAAAGTAAGTAGGGTTCATTTGGAACATCCGCATCGATCCGGGACAGCGCAATGGCTGCGTAAGAAGGATTCCCCACCTTCACTGCTATGCTTTTTTTCCCTTCATATAGGGCTACTGCATAATTTTGGGTTCGGATTTGGTCCAGATCCTTGAGCAGATCCGCCCGGGAATCATAGCCGGGCACCTCATATTCCGGAATCAGTTCCTTAATTTCCGAATCTGCCTTTTCAGCCATCAGCATCAACCCAATGCTTGATCGTGTCGCTGGGAATACATCGATCCGGCCCAAGCCCTCAGTCGGGGGAATCCCAGGCTCCCAGTGATAGAGATAGGATACCTTATCGCGCCACAAAACCCCCATCGCTACTACCAGGTCCAGCTCCGTAAGTTGAATCAGATGCTTGAGAGAATGGTTGATCAGGCCCGAGCCGCGCAACATCTGAGCTGAAAGTACATGTACACCGGGGCCCACCGTATATTTTCGTTTGGCGGTCTGGTAGGCCATTCCCAAAAAAGTCAATGTTTTCAGAATTCGGTTGACACGTGTCTTTTCCATTCCCAGTTCTCTGGAAATATCTATACTGGCAACTTCCCTATGTGAAGACGCGAGGTGTTGTAAAACAGTCAGGCCATCTATGAGCCCTTTAAGGGGTTGATAAGGTAGCGCCATTGAAATCCCATATATCCAATACTGTGAAAAAGCTCTAATGGCAGCAGTATCCAGAACCTGATTTTGCTACGATTGCGTAAATACGGCTATCCATTATTGCTAATATAGCAACAATTTAATACATTTGAAATGATCCCACAATTAGAAAAAATTTTATGCTAACAGCTGCTGCCGAATCCACTCGCACTCTCAAAACAGAAAGTCTCAATGCCGATCTCGTTGTCGTAGGCGGCGGCCTTGCCGGTACTTGTTGTGCCATCACTGCTGCCCGGGCGGGTATTCAAGTCATCCTCGTGCAGGATCGCCCCGTGTTAGGGGGCAATGCTTCAAGCGAAGTTCGCTTGTGGATATTGGGGGCTACTTCTCACATGGGAAATAATAACCGCTGGGCGAGAGAAGGCGGTGTTGTAGATGAGATATTGGTCGAAAACACCTTTCGTAATCCCGAAGGCAATGGGGTCATTTTTGATACAGTGATGTTTGAGAAAGTACTGATGGAGCCCAATATTCGCCTCCTGCTCAATACTGCGGTGTATGAAGTTGAGAAATCGGCGGATGATCACATCAGCAAAGCCATCGGTTTTTGTAGTCAAAATTCAACCCGATACGAATTGACGGCTCCCCTTTTTTGTGATGCATCCGGAGACGGGATACTGGGCTTCCTCTCCGGTGCCGCTTTTCGTATGGGCGCTGAGGCATCCCATGAATTTGATGAACCCTTTGCCCCTACTGATGAGTATGGGGAACTGCTGGGGCATTCGATCTATTTTATGACCAAAGATGTGGGGAAACCCGTTACCTATGTCGCCCCTGATTATGCTCTGAAGGATATTACCCAGATTCCCAGATATCGCAAATTCAGCTTAAAAGATCAGGGGGCGCATCTTTGGTGGATCGAATATGGCGGTCGATTGGATACGGTACATGAAACAGAAACCATTAAATGGGAACTCTGGAAGGTGGTATATGGGGTATGGGATTACATGAAAAATTCAGGTGAATTTCCAGAATCCGAAACAATGACCCTCGAATGGGTAGGTCTGATCCCCGGCAAACGCGAAAGCCGTCGCTTCGAAGGGCCCTATATGCTCAAGCAGTCAGATTTTGTGGAGCAAAAACACTTTGATGACGCAGTCTCCCTGGGCGGATGGGCGGTGGACCTGCATCCAGCCGATGGCGTATTCTCCGAAAAACCCGGCTGTAATCAATACCATAGCAAAGGAGTCTATCAGATTCCTTATCGCTGTATGTACAGTCGCAACATCCATAACCTTTTTCTCGCAGGGCGAATTATAAGTGCCAGCCATGTTGCAATGGGCTCCAGCCGGGTGATGGCAACCTGCGCACACAATGCCCAAGCCGTAGGCATGGCTGCGGCCCTGGCTGTGCAGAACAACTGGATACCTGGGGACTTACTGGAACCCCAGCGGATGCATAATTTGCAGCAAAATCTCCTCCGAACCGGACAACATATCCCGCATGTTCCCCTTCAGGACGAAAACGATCTGGTCCAAACAGCGCATTTTCAAACACGCCATAGCCAAAACCAGGATCAGGAAAGCATCTTAGCCCTTTCCGAAATCCCATTCGACGGCGGCTGGCAGCAACTGATCTATGGGGCTGCTCAGCTTCTCCCTTTATCCGCAGGACCTCCTCCCCAATTCGAAGTCGAATTACTTGCTCAAGCCGACACGGTACTAACTGTTTCGCTACGCATAAGTAGTAAAGTAGGAAATTTCACTCCGGATGTGATACTCGAAACGCAAGAAATCCAGGTAAAACAAGGAGAACACAAGTTTGTGCTGGCATTTAAGACCAACATTCCCAGACTGGATTATGGGTTCCTGTGTTTTCATGAGAATGAGGCAGTATCGCTGCGAACAAGTGTGGCGCGTATCACAGGAATCCTGAGTGTTTTTAATAAACACAATCGCGCTGTGTCGAATTTCGGGCTGCAAAATCCTGATCCCAAACTGGGATTCGAGGCATTTGAATTTTGGGTCCCCATTCGCAGACCAGAAGGAAATAATATTGCAATGCGAATCGCACCCGCCTTGACTGGTTTTGGCCCCAACAACCTGACGAATGGCTTTCAACGCCCCTTTATCGGCTGTAATGCCTGGGTCGCCGCAAGTGATGATCCTGAGCCGGAACTCCTGCTTTCCTGGCATGCCCCACAAGAGATTCAGCAGATCGTTCTGGCATTTGATACGGATTTTGATCATCCGATGGAATCTGCAATCTGGGGACATCCGGAGCGAATCATGCCCTTTACGGTGCAGGAATATCATATTTTTGATGAAAATAACCAACTCCTCCACAGCTGCCTGGACAACCATCAAACCCTCAATCGAATTGTACTCAATTCACCCATAACCACTCGCAGCTTAACCCTTCGGATTAAGCGCTCAGCACCCAATGTGCCCGTAGCCCTATTCGAGGTCCGTTGTTACGGACCACAATAAAGCCTGACCCATGCTCAACCTGGACTATTTCGTTATCGCCGTATTTTCCCTCATGATTTTGCTTGCGGGCCTTTCATTTTCCCGATCAGGCAATAATATGAAGTCCTTTTTCGCAGCAGGAGGGGCGGTTCCCTGGTGGCTGAGTGGATTAAGTCTGTTTATGAGTTTTTTTTCGGCTGGCACCTTTGTCGTCTGGGGCTCTATTGCGTATGAACATGGCTGGGTCGCCATTACGATCCAGTGGATGATGGGACTCGGCGGATTCCTGATCGCCTTCTTTATCGCACCCCGCTGGCGGAAGACTAGGGCGCTTACAGTCGGCCAGTATATCGGCGACCGGTTCGGTCCTCGTCTCAAGGATTTTTACAGCTATGTATTTCTATTCCTTAGTTTTATTACCACCGGCGCATTTTTATATCCAGTAGCCAAGCTATTTAATGTCTCAACCGGTTTTTCAATTGAGGTCTCGGTTATTCTGCTGGGCATTATTATCATATTATACACCGCAGCTGGTGGGCTTTGGGCAGTTATTATCACAGACGTATTGCAGTTCGTGATCTTATTTGCCGCCATACTGATTGTGGTTCCATTGGCTTTTCGACAGGTCGGTGGGGTGGATGCCTGGGTTCAACACAGTCCTGAAGGTTTTTTTGACCTCATCAGTGGAGAATACAGCCTCGGTTTCCTGATGGCTTTTGCGCTCTATAACACCGTCTATATAGGGGGAAACTGGGCCTATGTGCAGCGATTCACCAGCGTTAAGGATCCTCAGGCAGCCAAAAAAACAGGGCTTTTGTTTGGCGGCTTATATCTCCTCAGTCCTATTTTATGGATGATTCCCCCTATGATTTATCGCAGTCTGCATCCCGAATTGCAAGGCATGGAAAACGAAGGGGCCTATCTGCTCATGTGTAAAGAGGTGCTTCCGGTTGGGATGCTCGGCCTTATGTTGGGCGGTATGCTCTTCGCTACGGCGAGCTCAGTCAATACCACGCTCAATATGTCCGCTGCTGTTTTCACAAATGATCTGTATGCCTCCCTTTTCAAAAAAGCAAGTTCTCATCAGCTCATGCGGGTGGCGAGAATATCTACTGTGGTTTTGGGCCTGATTACGATAGGGGTTGCTCTATTGGTTCCATCCGCAGGAGGAATTGTAGAAGTGGTAATCAGCTTCGGTGCGATTACAGGCGTTCCGCTATTTGGTCCTCCGATTTGGGCACTCTTCTCTCAACGTCAGACCGTATTCTCCATTGCAGGGACCACCTTACTGAGCTTATCAATTAACCTGTTTTTCAAACTGATTAGCCCCAATGTATTCGGCATATCGCTTGACCGGGCAGAAGAAATGCTTGTCGGCACGCTGGTTCCGATCGGTCTGCTCGCCGCCTTTGAGCTGTACCAATTCATAACCCGGAAAAGTGGGGTTCCTTTTCTTGTTTCAGATAAGACTGCCTCTACCGAGACAATTCCATCAGAATCAGAAGGTTCCGGCAGTCAAAATCGATTCGCGCTCAAGGTAATGGGAGTTGCACTTTCAATCACCGGCTTACTGATCAGCATTTTGGGATTTCTTGCAATTGCAAATACCACAATCGTCCTGATCATCGGCCTGCTCGTGATGGGTGCAGGGATAGGGATCTATCGAAAATAAAGATCAACCTACCATGCCAACCCTAAGAAAGTCGATAAATCTCCATGATATTCGACAAGATCTTTGCAAAGTCGATTTCCAAATCAATCAGTTTCCCACTATGGATATCAAATACCCATCCGTGAACTGTAATATCACGTTCACGAGAGGCCTGCTGCACCTCCGGCGTCTTGATGACATTGACACATTGCTCCTGAACATTGAGCTCAACCAATCGCTTGTACTTGGTTGTCTCATCAGCGATCAAATCCAATTCGGCTTTGTGAAGTCGGTATACGTCTCGAATATTTCTCAACCAAGGGTTTAGTATCCCTAAATCTGCAGGTTGCATGGCAGCTTTTACCCCTCCACAATAATAATGTCCACAAACAACAATGTGATCAACCTTCAGGTGGCTAACGGCATAATTAATAACGGACATCACGTTCAGATCCGCATTTGGGACCATGTTAGCGATGTTTCTATGTACAAAGATATCTCCGGGCTCCATGCCCATAAGATTTTCTGCTGTAACACGACTATCAGAACAGCCTATATAAAGAATCTCGGGAGCTTGACCTTTTGAGAGGTTTTTAAAATAGTCCTTGTCTGATTGAAGCTTGCCTGCAATCCAATTTTGATTATTCTCGAATATTTGTTGAATTTCCACAGAAGTAGGAAGTTTAGGTGATGGTAAGTTAGTATTAAGTAAGAAAGATAGATAGAGCTTAGCAGAAAAGTAACATATTAATTATTTGCAATTCATTAGTATCCAACCGCTATACACACTCTAATCTGGTAATCAAGTTACTTATTTTTACTTAAATGACCATAAGGTTGAATTTTCAGAGTGCAGGACACTTGTGTATCCCTACTATTTTTTGACAAGATTTACAGGATCAACAGGGATAAAAAGAAGACCTGAGAGAAGGGTTTACAGGATCGATTAGCGCAATCTGATCCTGTCCATCTTGTGAATCCTGTCTGTTTTGAGAGATTGACGCTTTTGTCCTACCCCCTTTTTTGTTGCGAACATTGCGGTTATGCTTCGCTTCATGGAAAACTGGCCTACACCCTCGATACCAGATGCCGGGAGAATAGATTGTAAAACCCAGGTCCTATTCCAAATCACAATCTCTGTAGTCAGGTTTCATTCGAATCGATGGGAAACAAGCTGTCCTAAAACAAACAATATATGTAGATTTCAGAAATAGGAAAACCGAAAAACAAGCTCTCCGAATGAACAAAACAGCTATCCCGAATCACCTGATATATTACGCCTTTATTTGTCTGTTGACACTCATGTCGTGTGGGCTCACACACGACCAGCCTGCCTACGATATCGTAATTTATGGCGACTCCTCAGGGGCAGTATCCGCTGCAGTAGCGGCGAAACGGCAGGGGCGTTCGGCCATTCTCGTCAATCCAACTCATTTCCTGGGGGGAATGAGCTCCAGTGGACTCGGTGCAACTGACTTCCTGGGCCAACGCGCAACTTTTGGGGGGATAGCCGCTGAATTTTACAACACAATCGCCGGGGCCTATGGTGAAAAGTACGTCCGTAGCTTCGAGCCCCACGTTGGACAAAGGGTATTCGAACAATTAATCGCTGATGCCGGTGTGGAAGTAGTATACAATGAAAAACTGGACCGAGGGAGCGGCGTCAAAATGGACGGTCACCGAATCGTATCCATCACGACCCTCAGCGGAAAAACTTTCAGCGGACGGATGTTCATCGACGCCACCTATGTCGGCGATCCGATGGCGGCAGCCGGGGTCACTTACACTGTCGGACGAGAGGCTGAGAGCCAGTACAATGAGAATCTGGCAGGTGTCCGACGCGGCGATACCCAGCCCCGCACCCACTACACACAGCGCAACAAGGATCATTTCATCCGAAACGTTGATCCTTACCTCACGCCAGGCAAGCCAGAAAGCGGGCTACTGCCCTATGTCTTTAAGATCGACCATCTGACTAATGGACAAGGGGATAAAAAGATTCAGGCCTACAACTACCGCGTCTGCCTGACAACCGACCCCGAGCTTCAGATCCCAGTCGGGAAGCCCGAGGGCTACCGGGAAACGGACCATGAATTACTGCTCCGCAACTTTGAGGCGGGCGATGATCGCATGCCCGCTCTCATCGAGCCGCTTGCGGGTACAGGGTCGAAGGTCGACTGGAATTCCATGCATGCCATCAGCACCGACTACGCGAGTGTGAATTGGGACTATCCCGAGGCCAGCTACTCCCAGCGGCGCAAGATCGAAAAGGCACACCCAACCTACATTCGAGGTCAATTGTGGACGATGGCACACAACTCACGTGTGCCGACAGATATCCGCAAAAAAGTCAGTAGCTACGGCTTGTCAAAAGACGAATTCACAGACAATGGCGGCTGGCCCTATATGATTTACATCCGCGAAGCCCGCCGCATGGTCTCCGGATATGTGATGACTCAGCATAATTGCGAAGGCAAACGAGCGGTCAATGACCCGGTAGGACCAGGCTCCTTCGGCATGGACTCACACGTGGTGCAGTACTATGTAAATGAGGCTGGGTACGTCCGCCGTGACGGAACAATCTGGCGCGTCCCTCCCCAGCCATGTGGCATCTCGTACCGCTCAATCATTCCCAAAAAGGAGGAATGCAACAACCTGCTGGTCCCAATTTGTCTTGCAGCCTCTCATGTGGCACATGGCTCTATCCGGATGGAGCCCGTATTCATGGTATTGAGTCAAAGTGCGGCAATAGCTGCAGGACTGGCCCTGGATGAGGAGATAAGCGTGCAGGAAGTAGATTATAACCTGTTGCGTGAGCGGCTCGATGCCGATGGGCAGATTGTAGCACTTGACAACTGAAATAGATTCATCAAAAGATCATACCAACATGAAACAGAATGCATTACTTATCATCCCAGTAGCAGTCATCGCGGCTGTATTCCTCTTTTTCATAGCCCCAAACAGGGAGGTGGAAACAAATGAAAAAAAGCCCAACGTCGTACTCATCGCAGTTGATGACCTAAACGACTGGATCGGTTGCATGGACGGGCATCCTCAGGCAAAAACGCCTAATATCGATCGGCTGGCATCACGTGGCGTGCTCTTCACGAACGCACACTGTCAATCTCCCGTATGCAATCCCTCACGTGCCAGTATGATGACTTCCTTATATCCCAGCACATCAGGCATTTACTTCCTCAATCCGGACCTGAAGGAGTCTCCGGTTGCACAAAACAATACCCTGATGCCTCAAAGATTTGTTGAGGAAGGCTACCACGTTTCCGGAGTCGGCAAACTGTTTCACAATGGCGGTGGCCAAAATGAGCGTTATATCCCCAATTACGGCGGTCAATTTGGGGGGTTTGGTCCGATGCCCAAAGAGAAAATCACTACCTATCCCGGTCATCCCTTGTGGGACTGGGGAGTATATCCTGAGCGGGATGAGCAGATGCCCGATTATATGATTGCAAATTGGGCCGCCAGTCGCTTAGCAGAAAAACATGATAGCTCCTTATGGATGGGGGTGGGCTTTTACCGTCCGCATGTCCCTCAATTCGCTCCCCAAAAATGGTTTGATCTATTTCCCTTGGAAACCATACAATTGCCCAAAACCATAAGGGATGATCTGAATGATATTTCTTCCTACGGCACAGACATCACCCGTCTCAAACATGTATCACCGACTCACGAATGGGTAGTAGCAAATGATGAGTGGAAACCCCTCGTTCAGTCTTACCTGGCCTGTGTCAGTTTTGTGGACGAGCAAGTCGGCAAGGTCCTTACAGCATTGGAAAATAGTGAATACGATGAAAACACCTACATCGTCCTCTTCAGTGATCATGGCTTCCATTTGGGCGAGAAAGAGCGCTATGCCAAACGAAGCCTGTGGGAAGATGGGACCCGGGTACCGATGATCATTGTGGGTCCCGGAATTCAGCAAGGACAGATTTGTACTCAACCCGTCCAATTGCTGGATATCTACCCTACCCTTCTGGAACTGACAGGACTTGAAGCAGATTCCTTGCTTGAAGGGAATTCCCTGACTCCTCTCCTGAAGAATCCAAAGGCTGATTGGCCCCATATGGCCCGCACAAGCTTTGGTCCGGGGAATTATGCGATTATCTCCGGGCAATATCGGTTCATTCAATACCATGACGGTTCAGAAGAGTTTTATGACCACGCGAAAGACCCGGAGGAATGGAATAATATAATTGGGCACCCGGAATACGCTGAGGTTATTCAACAACATAGAATTCAGGTACCTCAGGAGCGATATGAAATACTCGGCAAAGGCTCGACAGGACATAAATCCTATTCGGCGTCTGAAGAGAATATAGAGTCCCGAAAGTAATCGACGCTATCACCAAGTTCACAAAGAGAGCCCCAGACCAATTTGGCCTGGGACTTCTAAGTACATAAAAACTACTACTTTAACCTGTAATAACACGCTTAAGCCATTTAGGTTCTTACCAACCCGGATTCTGATCAAGGTTCGGATTGGCGTCAATTTCTGATTGAGGGATGGGCCACAATTCGAAGTCGGGTCGATAGGTTGTCCCCGTTATTTCAGCCTCGAAATTCTGCTCGATGGCGTCCTGTACCAGGCCAAATCTTCTGAGGTCATATACCTCATGGAATTCAAAAGAAAGCTCCCAGTATCGCTCCTGGATAATCAGATCCCGGAATTGGTCTTTCGTATGGCTTCCGGTAGTATAATTACTGGCTCCTCCCCGTGTCCTTACCTGATTGAGGAAATCATAGGCAACATCGGTAGGTCCGTTTAATTCATTTTCGGCCTCAGCATACATCAGGAGCGCATCGGAGTAGCGGTAAATCACAATATCAGGATCCCCATCGCAACAGCCCTGGTCAGCATCGTGGTATTTATTGGGGGCAATCCCATTTACCTCGGTCGGTACGCCAGCACTTGCTCCTCCGTAAATAAAGGGATTAGTGGTTCCATCCCCATTTGTATCTTCTGTTGTGTCGC
>CAYGTH010000187.1:9936-13155 GCA_964352745.1 uncultured Bacteroidia bacterium | reverse complement strand
CAGTATAAGAATAAGGAGCGGGAGCTGCGAGGAAATCTCCTGCTGTCCAGATGCCCTTGGTAACGGCTACCGATTCTCTACCGAGGCCGCCTGCGCCCCATTGGGTAAAATCGACCATACTGCTTGCCAGGCCAAAGGAACCGGTTGGCAGATACAGCCCGAGGTCAGCGGCATTGTCAGTAAGGGCAAAGCCGGTTACCGTTACTGTATCCCCAGCAGCGAGCATGAGGGAGCCACTTTGGACAGTTAAGGAAGATAAAGGACCTGGAGAATAAACGAATAAAGAACAAAATCGATAGCCTGAAATATCAACAGTTGTCGCCCCGAAATTTTTGATCGAGACTTCATCCGTTAAGGGATTGACTTGTAGCATACGCACCTGAGCTACCAGTGAGTGTCCGGCAAAGCCTAAAAAAAGGCATAGAAAAACCGACATCACGAGTTTGTTAACGTGTTGCATGAGTATTGGGGTTAATGAATGGAAATGAACGCTAAAGTGTAGGTGCGTAAAACGACAAATGCCCAAACAGGCGGTTTTGTCAAATCGAAATAGCAAAGTACATAATGAACTCGCAAGGGCAAATTAAGTTTGCTAATAAGGGTATTTTTATAGCTTAGTCAGGATAGGAAGAGGTTGAGCCGGGAAGCGAGCGGGTTAATTCAATAGCCAATTCGCAGTAAAAACGCGGGTAGCAGGACCACATAACCATACTTCTTCCTGTGCAGTTCCGCGTCCCACAATTTCTACCTGGAGATACCCCCCCTCTGTTTGTATGTCCACTTGTTGGAGATCGGGTGCCATATCCTGAATATAGAGATATGCACAGGCGGTTACGCCAGTACCGCAGCTGAGGGTTTCATCTTCTACTCCGCGTTCATAGGTTCTGACACGCAGACTGCCCGGATTGAGTAGATTGACAAAATTGACATTTGTACCTCCTGGTGAAAATTCGGCACTGTACCGGATCGCCCTGCCCATTTCAAATACATTCAAATCAGCTAAGGGCTCTTTTGTAAAAGCAACATAGTGGGGAGAACCTGTATCAATCCACTTTGTGTTGGGATCGAGTTGGCGGTAGCCGACAGGCGAAATCATGCGGAGTCGTATATGGCCACCAGTTTCATAGACTGCGTCATGCATCCCATCGACTGCGTCAAACGTACAGTGCGTGTCAATGATTCCGAGGTCATGGGCAAATGCTACGAGACAACGGCCGCCATTTCCACACATGGTGCTTTCCCGGCCATCGGAATTATAATAAATCATTCGGAAATCGGCCTGCTCGGAAGGACTTAGTAAGATCAGGCCATCTGCGCCGACGCCCATCCGCCTTTGGCAAATAGCTGCGACACTAGTGGGTGTGAGTTGGGAATCATATTGGCCAGACCGGTTGTCAATCATGACAAAGTCGTTGCCGGTCCCCTGATATTTGAAAAATGGAATGGTCATCCCCGATTAATTACAAATCGTCTTCATCTGTTGGGCCGTCTTCATATCGGTAAAATCGCGCGACAATTCTGAGTACACCGAAAATCTTTTCGGCTTTTTCATCATCTGCAAACAATTTTAATGAATATTTCCCGGGAGGGAGGGAGATGTCGGGAATTGCATTGTGTGAAATCGTATAGTCAATTTCATTTTTCTCCTGAATGCCCAACCACTCATTTTCTGCACGAAGCAAAATGTCGGCCTGATATTCATGCACATTATGGTCCGGGTCTTCCAGGATAAGAAAGAGGGGGAGATTTTCCCGGCCAATTCCCTGGTAATAGGTAACCTGGATCTCAAGCCGAAGATTGACTATACTGTCTTCTTCATCAATGATCACCTCAAACTCAATGGGTTTTTCGGTGAAATGAAGGGTTTGGTCATCGGGTTTGAATTCGCCACTCCAAACCGGAACAATGTCACCGCACCCACTACTGATTCCAAATACAGTCAGTCCAAGGAGTATGGTTAACAAAAGCCGGTTGTTCATGCTGAGCAAATGGAATTTTACCTCACAAAAGTACAAGAATATAACGGGGTTTCGAAGAAATTTATCATATTCTCACTCAACAGTTGTGAGGAAAATCACGCAGGCAATAAGACCTTACAGGTCAAATTGTCCACTTGCCAAATGAAACGGGCGTTTGGAATGTTTATTTTGAATCCTCGATTGTAACCAATGAATTCTTGGCAGTTGAATTTACTGTAGATAGATCAACAGTTGGTTCATCATAGACTCCCATGCTGGTAAACTTATCCATTCGCTTTTCAATCAATTCATCGATATCAATCTGTTGGTAGTAATCGATATCCTTGAGGATCTGTGATTTAACTGTATTGATAGCAGTTTCTCCATCCTGATGTGCACCACCGAGGGGCTCTTCGATAATCCCATCAATGATTTTGAGGCGGAGATTGTCTTCAGCGGTGAGTTTGAGGGCTTCCGCTGCCTGTTCTTTATAATCCCAGCTCCTCCAGAGGATACTGGAGCAAGATTCTGGGGAAATGACCGAATACCAGGTGTTTTCGAGTTGATAGACACGGTCACCAATTCCAATTCCCAATGCACCACCAGAGGCACCTTCACCAATTACGATACAGGTAATGGGGGTACGAAGAGCTGCCATTTCCAACAGGTTACGGGCTATTGCTTCTCCTTGTCCTCTTTCTTCTGCTTCGAGCCCGGGATAGGCACCCGGCGTATCAATCAGACAGACTACTGGAATTTGAAATTTTTCAGCCAGTTTCATTAGCCGAAGTGCTTTTCGGTATCCTTCGGGATTGGGCATTCCAAAATTGCGAAACTGCCTCTCTTTGGTTGTTCTGCCTTTTTGCTGACCCACAAACATGATACTGTGACCCTCGATCTTGGCGAGCCCGCCGATCATAGCTTTATCATCTTTGTAATTTCTATCGCCAAACATCTCGACAAATTCATCGGACATTTGCTCGATGTAGTCGAGTGCATAAGGGCGCTCAGCATGACGAGAAACCTGAACACGTTGCCAGCGACTGAGGTTCCCGTATATATTGACCTTGAGGTCCTGGATTTTACTTTTTAGTTCTGAAGTTGCAGACTCGACTTCTACGCCATTTTCTTCCGCTATCCGCTCCATATCCGCCAGCTTCGTCTCTAACTCAACAATAGGCTTCTCAAAATCGAACACATTATTCGCTTTCATATGAAAATCCTGTTAGGGTAATAACACTGATAATTTTAGCCTTCCTAT
>CAYGTH010000187.1:3939-9836 GCA_964352745.1 uncultured Bacteroidia bacterium | reverse complement strand
AAATAAAAAACGGGATTTCCCAGTGTTTCAGATTTTTGATAGTCTGAACTACGGAGGAAATCCCATTTTCTCTGAATGTGTATTCAGGAGAGATCGAATATAGTCGTTATCGCTGCTCAATAGGAGTAAAATCGCGTTGCGTGTACCCCAAATAAATTTGACGAGGACGACCAATCGGCTGATTGTCTTCACGCATTTCTTTCCATTGTGCAATCCATCCTGGTAGGCGTCCCAAAGCAAACATAACCGTAAACATTTCTACGGGAATATTGAGTGCCCGGTAAATGATTCCGGAATAGAAATCGACATTTGGGAAGAGCTTACGTGCGCTGAAGTATTCATCTGCAATGGCTGCTTTTTCGAGTCCCATGGCAATGTCGAGTACTTCATCTTCGATGTTGAGCTCTGTCAGGATTTTGTCTGCATATCCCTTGATGACACGTGCGCGGGGATCGTAGTTCTTATATACCCGGTGTCCAAATCCCATTAGGCGGAAAGGATCGGCTTTGTCCTTAGCCTTGTCGATATATTTTTGGGTATCCCCACCATCTTGTTTGATGTCTTCAAGCATTTCCAGCACCGCCTGGTTAGCACCGCCATGAAGAGGTCCCCAAAGGGCGCTATTACCTGCTGCTACCGCTGCAAAAAGATTGACATGGGAAGACCCCGCCAGGCGTACAGTAGAAGCTGAGCAATTCTGCTCATGATCTGCATGCAAAATGAGCAGGGTATCAAACGATTCGGTAATATCCGCACTTGGCTTTTTGCCAAACATCATATAGAGGAAATTCTCCACATAACCGAGAGAGGGATCCGGATCAACGTATGCGAGCTTCTGAGACCGGCGATAAATGTAGGCCGTCAATACAGGCATATTCGCCAGCAGTCCGTAGATCGTTTTCCAGCGGACGCCCTCATCGCTCCAGGAGTCGAGGCTTTCTGGAAAGGCACCGGTCAGCGCATTCAGCAACACAGACATCATTCCCATCGGATGGGTCTCATCCGGTAATGCATCGAGTACCTGCTTGACAAATTCGGGGAGTCCTGTTTCTGCCTGTAAAGCGGAAGTTAATTCATCCAACTGGGTCTGGTTAGGAAGTTCCCCATTCAATACCAAATAAATGACCTCCAGGAAATCGGCATGCTCCGCCAATTGCTCAATCGGATATCCACAATGCTGCAAAATTCCCTTTTCACCGTCAATGAAAGTAATCTTACTCGGGGTAGAACCGGTGTTTTTGTATCCGATATCCAGGGTTACATATCCTGTCTGCCCGCGTAGTTTTGAGATGTCAATCCCTTTTTCATTTTCGGATCCTGTCAGGACAGGAAAGGCATAAGATTTGTCCCCAATTTTTAGTTCAATAGTTTCGGTAGAATCAGCTATTTGTGACATATAGTAGTGATGTTGTAATGGGTATGGCGGAATGAGCGTTTATTGTCTGGGTATAAGCTGCAAATTACACAAATTGGAAGGATAATAAAAATCAAAATATGTGGAATGCGAACAGGAAATGAACTTTTTTCCCGTTCTAATCCCGGTTTTTTATAAAAAGCTATTAAACCAACGCGATAGGATATTTACCACATCTGGCTTGAGGATAAGCGTAAGGATAATTCCTGAGATCGCTCCCCATAAATGCGCCTCATGGCCGATGTTGTCATTGGCATTTTTAGATGCCCAGTAGCTGTACCCGATGTAGGCGATAGCAAAAAACCAGGCGGGCATGGGAATGACAAAAAAGAGTAGTAAGGTCATACTCGGATTGCACATGACCATACTCAACAACAATGCGCTTACAGCTCCGGAAGCGCCTAATGCATTGTAGGATGGGTTGTCTTTGTGTTTGATCAGGGTCGTGATATCGCTCAAAAACAAACTGACAATATAGAGTACTGCGAATTGCCAGTGGCCGATGATCATTTCCAGGTAAAAAGCGAAAAAGTAAAAGGTCAGCATATTCACCGCGAGGTGAGTGGTGTTGCCATGTATCAATCCACTGGTAAACATGCGGTAATACTCCTTATTTCGGACTGTATCGTAGGGATTCAGGATGAATTTATACATCAATTGTGGATCCCGAAAGGCCTGGAGGCTGGTGAGCAGCGTAATGATAAAGATAGTAGCCGCTACCGGCGAGGCCATAAACTGGTCGAGTACATTCATGAGTTAACTGTATTAGCAGGAGCCTACAATTTCCGGTTGGCTATTTCTCCTAAATAAGCCAGAATTGAATCAAAGCGAATCAGCCCGGAAAGTTCCTCGCTTAATATACGGGCTTTCCCGAAATATTGATGGATCAAATTCCGGGTTATCTGCTCGATGTCAAGTTTTTTGAATATTTCGAGTACTTCCTGGACTTTTCCGTCTGCTTGCTGATCCATTGAAAAGAGTGTTTGTAGTCGATTTTGCTCTGTATCACTCGCAAGTTCCAGTGCTTTGAGGTATAAAAAGGTCTTTTTGTTTTCAATGATATCGCCCCCGACCTGCTTCCCAAATCCTTCCGGCGGAAATGCATCCATCAGATCATCCTGCAATTGAAAAGCGATGCCCAGGGACTCGCCAAATAACCGCAGCTTTTCTACCACGATTGCGCCTGCTCCACCTGCCATTGCCCCCATACACAAACAGCCGCCAAGAAGTACGGCCGTCTTCTTCCGAATCATTTCAATGTATTCGTCCAGGCTTACCGTATCCCGGGTAGCCATATCCATATCTTCCATCTGGCCCTCGCATACCCCGAGAGATACGGCCGTGAAAGCATCTACGAGCTGTGCGGCATGGTGAGGGAAAGCCCGAACTACTTCTGCCATCGAAATTGCAAAAAGCGCATCCCCGGATAAAATAGCCACATCTTCGTTCCAAACTTTATGCACAGTGGCTTGCCCTCTTCTGACAGGCGCACGGTCCATAATGTCATCGTGCATCAGCGTGAAATTATGAAACAACTCCAGTCCGACGGCTAAGGGGAGTGCTTCTTTCGCATCCCGCCCGGAAACGGCCTCATAGGCCAATAATGTCAGAATAGGGCGGATGCGTTTACCTTTGAGGGAAAGGATATAGGACATCGGGCGGTAGAGATTCTCGGGGTGTTTATCCGCCAGTCCTAAGTTCGAAATATAGCTGTCAATAGCAGCTTTCAGGTCAGTAGATGGGTTCATCGGCGCGAAGGTAACAAAAATTGGGTTACCGGTTGGAATAACACGACAACCTGATACGTTAACAAATTGTTTATGAAACATTCACTTATGTATCAGGCAGCATTGCTGTTAATTAGTTGTGGATTGCCCCTGCTGCTGTCCGCGCAGGACAAGGCATATGCCTGGCTGGAGACCTATGACGCAGAACAGAGTATAGCCTTTCAAATTGCCCCGCCAGCGGGATTTGTACGAGCCGAGGTCAATGAAAATAGCTTTGCAGATTGGTTGCGAAATCTGCCCCTTCGCCCCAAAGACACCCCTGTATATTTATATAACGGAAGACTCAAAGGGAATCAGCGGGCTCACTATGCAGTCGTAGATATTGATCCTGGCAAGCGGGACCTCCAGCAATGTGCGGATGCCGTTATGCGGCTCCGGGCAGAGTACTTATTGAGTTGCGGTGCCTATGAAGCGATTCAATTTAACTTCACAAGCGGAGATGCGGCTGAATATGTCAAGTGGAAGGCTGGCTATCGTCCGCAAATTCAGGGGAATAATGTTTCCTGGCGAAAAACAAAGGCTCCTGACGGAGGATATGATTCCTTTAGGGCGTATATGGAATCTGTATTTATGTATGCCGGCACCTGGTCCCTGAGCCAGGAAATGAAGGCTGTCTCTCCTGCTGATTTAATCGCCGGAGACGTCTTTATTAAGGGCGGGTTTCCAGGCCATGCTGTGATCGTAGTGGATGTGGCAGTACATCCCCAGACCGGCGAAAAGCGATTTTTATTGGCACAGAGCTATATGCCTGCGCAGGATATACACATCCTGAACCACCCCTCTCACCCAGGCAACCCCTGGTATGAAATCCCAATTGGGACCCTCAGAACCCCGGAATGGACCTTCGAATCAGGCTCCCTCAAGCGGTTTCGGTAGAGAGCCGTCTCCGGAGTCACGCTGCCGACAGGTATTATCGGCGAATCCTGCTATTTTCTCGGCGAATGAGTAATCGTACTGCTCGTAATCCTCGTACTTTTATAGCGTGGTAATATCCCTTTTGGGGGATCATTATTACAAGCTTTCTATTATTTAGCTGATTACGATGCTCAACCTCCGAAACATTCAGAAATCCTACACCATCGGGAAAAATACACTCCGTGTCCTGAAGGGAATTGATTTGCATATCAAATCCGGCGAGTTGGTTTCCATTATGGGCTCCTCCGGATCTGGTAAATCTACCTTGCTGAATATCCTCGGCATTTTGGATAATCATGATCAGGGCGAATATTATCTGGATGGGACCCTGATTCAAAACCTGAGTGAAACCAAAGCGGCGGTCTATCGCAATAAGTTTTTGGGATTCGTATTTCAGTCCTTCAATCTCATCTCTTTTAAGAATGCCATGGAGAATGTGGCCCTACCTCTTTATTATCAGGGGGTAGGCCGACGGAAACGCAACCGGATGGCGCTGGAGTATCTCGAAAAAGTGGGCTTGTTGGATTGGGCAGAACACATGCCCAATGAGATGTCTGGGGGGCAAAAGCAGCGGGTAGCCATTGCGCGGTCCCTGATTACGAATCCAAAAGTGATCCTGGCAGATGAGCCTACCGGAGCCCTCGATACCGAAACTTCATACAGTGTCATGGAGGTACTCAAGGATGTGCACAAGTCAGGTATGACCGTAGTGATTGTAACGCACGAACACGATATCGCCAATATGACGGATCGTATCATCCGCCTGAGAGATGGACTGATCGAACAAGACGGTAAAGAGCGGTTTGTGTTGAATAAATAATCAGGCAGGCATTTCCACGTGATTGGAGTGCCGTATCCCATTTCCCAAAACTCATCACCCCTTTACGCTAAGCCTCCCCTATGTTTGAACTTGACAAGTGGCAGGAGATATTTATCACCATCAGCAAGAATAAACTGCGAACTGTGCTCACAGGTTTTAGTGTCATGTGGGGCATTTTTATGCTGATTTTATTATTGGGAGCGGGCCAGGGACTTCGGAATGGGATTATCTATCAATTTCAGGATGATGCCCTGAATAGCTTGTGGGTGCGAAGTGGCCAGACGAGCAAGGCCTTTGAAGGGATGCAGCCAGGGCGTCGAATTCGCTTTACGAATGAAGATTTTGATGAGGTGAAAACCCAGGTAAAGGGTATAGAGCATATTACTGCACGTTTCTATATCCGGGGAGAAGTTAATATTGCCTATAAGAATGAGTACGGTGCTTTTAACATCAGGTGTGTGCATCCGGATCATAAAATATTAGAAAATACGACAGTGGTAACAGGGCGCTACCTCAATGAGTTTGATATCAATGAATTCCGAAAAGTGGCTATTATCGGCGAAAAAGTGCGGGATGCCTTCTTTTTAAACGGGGAAGAACCAATCGGGAAATACATTAACGTCAACAGCATTCCTTTCAAGGTTGTCGGCATATTTAAAGATGAAGGAAGTGAGGGAGAAGCCGAAATTATTTACCTGCCCATTTCGACTGCTCAGCGAACCTTTAATGGCAGCAATACAATCGGGCAATATATGCTGACAATCGGGGATGCATCGGTTGCCGAAAGTCAGCAAATTGCAGAAGAAATCACGCAGCGGATGGCAAAAAATCACAAGTTCGATCCTTCGGACCCCCGCGCTATGTTTATCAATAATACCGTCGAGAATTTTAACAATATCATGAGCGTGATTACGGGGATCAAGCTGTTTATCTGGGTGATTGGAATTGGGACCTTGCTGGC
>CAYGTH010000187.1:1315-3839 GCA_964352745.1 uncultured Bacteroidia bacterium | reverse complement strand
CGCCCGATTGAGGCCTTGCGGGATGAGTAAAGGAAGATTTTAGACAAGAGATAGAAGATGAAAGACAGATGTGCAGGCCTTTAATTGTTAACAGATAATACGAATTTCCAACGCTTAGTCGAAACCCTATGTTTGACCTCGATAAATGGAGTGAAATCCTACAAGCCCTGACTAAGAATCCACTGCGGACTATGTTGACCGCTTTGGGGGTGTTTTGGGGGATTTTTATGCTGGTAATTATGCTGGGCTCTGGCAAGGGCCTGGAGAATGGGGTGCAAACGGGCTTTGCCGGAATGGCTACCAACAGTGTGTTTATCTGGACACAACGCACCTCCAAGGCTTATATGGGGCTCCCTCCCGGGCGGGGATTCAATATGAATAATGACGATTTTACGGCCCTGAAGCGTAATATTACCGAAGCCCGAATCATTGCACCCCGTAATCAATTGGGCGGACACATGGGCAGTAATAATGTGGCAAGAGGGAATAAAGATGGGGCTTTCAGTGTGATGGGAGATTATCCAGCCATTCAGTATGTAGAATCTGTCTGGCTGTTGGAGGGTCGGTTTCTCAATCAACTGGATTTGGCCGATCGCCGAAAAGTAGCTGTCATCGGCACGAAGGTCAAGGAAATCCTGTTTGAAAAAGACGAAGAACCGATTGGAGAATACATTCGAATCAATGGCGTCTATTTCAAAGTAATCGGCGTATTCCGAACCCGCCAGACCGGAGATCGTGCAGAGCGGGATACCCAGAAAATATATGTACCCTTCAGCACTTTTCAGACCGCCTTTAATTATGGGAATTATGTCAGCTGGTTTGCGATTACCTCTCATGATGATATACCGGTATCTGTGGCGGAGGAAAAAGCCATTACCCTGCTAAAAAAACGTCATAAAATAGCCCCTGAAGATGACCGGGCTTTTGGACATTTTAACCTCCAGGAACGATATGATCAGATCCAGGGCCTGTTTCTGGGGATTAATGGACTGAGTTGGTTCGTGGGGATTTGTACCCTGCTGGCAGGTGTGATCGGAGTCTCCAATATCATGCTGGTGATCGTCAAAGAACGAACCAAAGAAATCGGAATCCGCCGGGCAATCGGCGCAAAACCGATAGCGATTGTGTCCCAGATTATTTCTGAATCGGTGGTGCTGACTTCGGTAGCAGGATTCATGGGCTTGTTTGTGGGGGTTGTCCTCCTGGCAGCCATAGGAAGCATACTGCCTTCGCCTGAGGAGGCCGAAAATGTGATGTTCCTCAATCCGGAAGTGCATATCAATACGGCACTTTGGGCCCTTGGGGTGATGGTGGTCTCCGGAGCATTCGCAGGTCTGATTCCTGCACAACGCGCCCTTAGTATCAGTCCGGTAGATGCGTTGAGAGCGGATTAGTGATAAGTAAAGAAACGATTGACTTGAAAACTGAATACACCTAATACAATGAGAACTTTTCTAATCATCCTGGTTATTGTGTTTTTTTCTGCCTGTTTTGGTGGAACGATTTATTACCTCTATGGCAAGTCCCAGGAAAAGCCGATGGTTTATACAACGGAATCGCCCGCTAAACAAACCATCATAAAAAAGACAGTAGCAACCGGATCGGTAGTTCCGCGCAAAGAAATTGAAATCAAGCCTCAGGTTTCGGGCTTAATTTCAAAATTATATGTGGAGGCAGGCGACCTCGTCAAAAAGGGCGACCTGATTGCCAGCATTCGCATTATCCCTAATATGGTTAACCTCAACAATGCGGAAAATCGCGTAAATCGTGCGCGCATTGCCCTGAAAAATGCCAAACGGGATTATGACCGGAACAAACAATTGTTTGAAGAGGGAGTAATCGCCGAAGCGAGTTACCAGCAATTTGAACTGGCGCTCAACAATTCGCAGGAAGAAATCACAGCCGCCGAAGATAACCTGCAATTGATCCGAAGCGGTGCCACCAAAAAATCCGGTAAGACGGGTAATACCAATGTGCGCGCTACGATTTCCGGGATGGTGCTGGATGTTCCGGTGGAGGAAGGAAATTCCGTCATTGAAGCCAATACCTTTAATGACGGAACCACGATTGTGAGCGTAGCGGATATGGATGAAATCATATTTGAAGGAAAAGTGGACGAATCAGAAGTCGGGAAAATCCGTACGGGAATGGATTTGTTGCTGACGATCGGTGCGATCGAGGGCGAACAATTTGACGCAAAACTTGAATACATCGCCCCTAAAGGGGTGGAGGAAAATGGAGCCATTCAATTTGAAATCCGGGCAGCTCTCCAACTCAAAACGGGACAGTTTATCCGGGCGGGCTACAGTGCCAATGCAGATATTGTGCTCGATCGTCGCGATAACGTTCTCTCGATTAATGAAGGCCTTCTGCAATTTGGCGAAAATGATAGCAGCTATGTAGAGGTTGAAGTCGGAGAACAGGAATTTGAAAAACGAGATGTAAAAACCGGACTCTCCGATGGCATTAATATCGAAGTCCTGTCCGGGGTGAGTGCAACCGATAAGATCAAAAACCCTAATTC
>CAYGTH010000187.1:0-1305 GCA_964352745.1 uncultured Bacteroidia bacterium | reverse complement strand
CTGGTGCTCCATCAGAAGGGTGATAGGGCTTTTTACAAAAATTGTAATCGTTTCAATAGAAACGGGAGTGGAATACCCATTCCCGTTTTTAATTTTTGTAAAGTCTGAGGATTTGCGGAAATTTAAGGCACGAGATCAGGTGGTTCTTCTCTTTCCTTTCGTTACATAGCAGATCAGGAGATTCCTGAAAATTGACTTCACAACAAAGAAGTTGTACGATCTGCTGCCACGATAACGTTTTCTATAGGGATAGCCCTTGAACTTGTGTTTCCCGTCAGGATGGGAGATCTCCGGGATTTGCAAAATATACCGTAATTTTGCGCTGTATGATCATGAGGATTTGGAGAAGTTGTATGCTTTGGATGTGTGTCGCCCTATTGGGTGCAGCACCTGCTATGGCCTCCAGTACTGTGACCGACAGTTTATTGGCTGAGTTGGAAGTAACACCGGTCGAGGGAAAACCCGAAGTGCTCATTCACCTGATGTGGGAGAATATCACGAATCCGGCCCTTTCGATTGACTACGCACGTCGTGCTGTCAACATTGCCGCAGAGCTAAATTATCCTAAGCCGCATGCAAATGCCCTGCACCACCTGGGGCTTGCGTACCGGGTTCATGGCAAATATGACCTTGCCTTAATAAATTTTAAAAAATCACTGAATATCCGCAGGCGCTATGCCTCTTCCAAAGAGAAAATCACCTCTTTGAATATCATTGGAGAGTTGTATGAACGCCTTCGGAAATATGAGCAGGCCATCAAACGGTATGAAGATGCCCTCTTTATTGCCCAGGCCCAAAAAGATACCGTGATGATCGCGCAGCAGCTATCGACGATCGGAATGGCCTATCAGCATCAGGGGAATTTTGAGTTTGCCCAGCAATACTTGTTTGAATCGCTCAATATCAATCGGGCTTCGAATGACTCGATGCTGATCTCGGAGTCACTCAATCAGCTTGGGCGAATCATGCTCGCGCAGAACCTCTTCACCAAATCAATAGAATATTTTGAGCAATCAATCGAAATCCAGGAGCGCCGTCAGGACCTCCGGGAGATTGCTACGGTCTTGCATGAGATAGGGCTGGTGTACCTTGCCTGGGACAGTGCAGCCAAAGCCCGGGGCGAGTATTTTGATCGAGCCCTTGATATTCAGGATGACCTCAAAGAGCGGCAAGCCAGTGCGACGACCCTGAACAGTATCGGGGACACCTACATGAAGGAGGAAAAATACCGGATGGCACTTCGCCATTATCTCCTCGCTTTGGAAGGGCAGGCCGTTGTGGCGGATTCGAGTGTCAAGACGCTGT
>CAYGTH010000186.1:8979-13163 GCA_964352745.1 uncultured Bacteroidia bacterium | reverse complement strand
GGATGGATGTTTCCGGCTTACTTTAGTTTGTTTGGCGCTTTTTATTTACTGGGTTCTATGCCTTTTTTCACCCGCCAAAAACTTCGCAACAACGGTTACCTGATTACAGGTTCACTGGGGATGATCTCAATTTTTCTCATGCTGAGTTTTCATTGGTTTTGGGAAGATTGGGCGTCAAATGAACATACAATCGAATTAATCACTTCCCATGAAATCCTGGCCATTGTTATCTTGACACTCGCAGCAGCGGGACTCTTGTTTTTACAAATACGGGACAAGCCGCTGAAAGAATGGAATCCGATCAGCTTCAGTTTTATCGTATTCCTGATTGTATTTCTCATTGGAATGGGCGCGCCTACCTTCGCGCAAGTCCTCACCAATCTCGTCGTATTTGCCTTTGCCATTCTCACCATTCGCAGAGGCGCTATCAGTAATCACCTCGGTATCCTGAACTATGGATTATTGATTATCACCGCGCTGGTAATCTGCCGGTTTTTTGATACCGATATGAGTTTTGTACTGCGCGGGATTCTCTTCGTAGCGGTAGGCACGGGCTTTTTCCTGACGAATTACTGGATGATCAAACGCAGAAAAACACTCAACACATGAAACTCCCCATTCCCATTATTTGGCTGTTTGTGCTCCTGGCTGTGGTCCAATTGGCGATTCCCGCCAGCATGATCTGGGGCCGGGAACGGGTTCTGAAATCCGGTACTCCCTTTAATTTCAAAACAGAACCAATAGATCCTAATGATCCTTTCCGGGGGAAATACATCACCCTCAACTATGAGATCGAGGAGTACGCCATAAGCGATCCCGATGCCTGGACCCGGGATCAGGAAATCTATGTGCAATTGACAAAAGATTCGCTGGGGTTTGCCAAAATCCAATCGATCCTTCCTCACCCTCCAACAGAAGGTTCAGATTATGTAACGGCTCAGGTCAACTATGTAGAGGATTATGACGATTCAAAAAAACTCTGGATTACCTATCCTTTTGATCGGTATTATATGGAAGAATCCAAAGCCTACGAGGCTGAAATAACAGCACGCGAAGCTCAACGCGACACCGCTCAGACTGCCTATGCGGTTGTGCATGTAAAAGAGGGAGAGGCAGTTCTGGCAGATGTCATGATAGATGGAGTATCGATTCAAGCGATTGTCAAGGAGTCTTTAGCCGAATAACCTCCACCTTCCCAGTCGGATTTCCAATGCGGCAGGAATACAGGTGTCCCGGCCGATTGGTACAACTCGCGGCCATCCAGGCATGTCCCAGGTTAATCGCCTCTTCCCGACTGCTGTATTCCCGGCGGCCGATCAGTTTACGATCCTGATAATATTCCAATTTAAACTGCGGGAGCGTAGCCAGAGTCGGTTCGGATCGACTTACCTGATAATCATAGCGCCGGGCGGGAAACGCTTTGAGTTGCTTCTCCCGCCACCGCTGCCCCACCTTACAGGCCCGGATGCGGTCTTCAAAATACCGGCAACCAATTTCCTGATTTTCCAGAAACAGGGTTAATGTGTATGAATTCGCCAACATGCATCAACTATTATTGGGTTGAAAGCCGCCTGTATTGACAAAATACTAAAATATTTATCAAAAATAGAATTTATGCAAAAATAATTAGCCGAAAATTAACACATACCCATTCGATTCTCCCCAAAACCCGCCCGTTCTCTATTTCCCCAAAAATTCACATATTCCGACTGCTCATATCACTTGTCTTCGAGAGTCTCCATTTTTACCTTGCGTCTCTATGCGAATCATATCCCATTTTATGCACCATCCTCTCCTTTCTCTCATCATCTGCTTCTTGCTGGGCCTCTCTTTTTTGCACGCACAGGAGCGGATTCACTATGATATTTCTTTTCCCAATGCCGTTCACCACGAAGCAGAAATATCTATTACCTATCGGAATCTGTCCAAGGAACCCCTTGAAATGCGAATGAGTCTCTCCTCACCAGGTCGCTATGCAGTGCATCAGTTCGGGAAAAATGTCAGCCAGGTACGTGCATGGGATCAGAACGAAAAACCCCTTAATTTGAAGCGTACTGCCCCTGAAATGTGGACAGTCTCCCAACATAAAGGCTGGGTTCGCATTAGCTATACCCTATTTGCAGATTGGACAGATGGAACCTATTCTGAAATAGACGAGTCACATGCGCATCTCAATATGCCTGCCACCTTCATGTGGGCACGTAATATGGAAGAGCATCCCATCAGTGTTACCTTTCAACTCTCACAAACCTCCAAATGGCAAATAGCTACCCAACTCGCGCCGATTCGCAAACCCAATACCTATTCGGCCCCCAACCTTCAATACTTCCTCGACAGCCCAACTGAGTTAAGCGATTTTGACAAGCGAGAATGGTATGTTAAAGACCCAACCGGGCATGGCGCTGGTTTTCAATTGGTCGTTCATCACGATGGATCAGAAGCCGAGGTTGATCAGTTTCAGGAAATGGTGAAGAAAAATGTGGAGGAAATGATCGCTGTATATGGAGAGCTGCCGGCCTTTGACCACAATGCCTATACCTTCCTCTGTGATTATCGCCCTGGAAATGACGGTGATGGAATGGAGCATCGAAATTCTACTGTTATTACTTCGTCCCAATCACTCGCAGCTTCTATCAAAGATCGAATGGGTACGGTTTCCCATGAGTTTTTTCATGCGTGGAATGTCGAACGCATTCGGCCAAAATCGCTGGAGCCCTTTGATTTTGAGCAGCCGAATATGAGCAGTGAATTATGGTTTGCTGAGGGATTTACAAGTTATTATGGCCCATTGGTTTTGGCCCGTGCCGATATTTATGACCTGTCAACTTATGCAGGTAAAATCAGCGGTTCGTTGAATTATGTTTTAAACCGCCCCGGTTCGCAAATTGCTTCGCCGGTCGAGATGAGTCAAATGGCGGCCTTTGTCGATGCAGCCACAGCAGTTGATCCTACGGCCTTTCACAATACCTTCACTTCTTATTATGCTTATGGCGCAGTCGTAGCCCTCGCACTTGATCTGGAAATCAGGACCAACTACGAAGGACTCTCGCTCGACAATGTCATGCAGGAAATATGGCGCCGCTATGGAAAAACCGAAATCCCATACACCAATCGTGATTTACTGGCTGTCCTGGCTGAGGTAGTGAATGACAAGGCTTTCGCAGAATCATTTTTCGATTCTTTCATCTTTGGACATGAGCGGCCTGATCATGAAATGCTGCTGGCACACGCCGGCCTGCGTTTACGCACCCAAAATCCCGGAGAGGCCTCCCTGGGACTGGAAGGAATCGGATTTTCAGATGATCAGGCCACTATCACCTATGGCACCCTGAAAGGAAGCCCATTGTATAAAGCGGGACTGGAACGGGGCGATATACTCATCAGCATCGACGGTCGTAGTCTCAAGCATGAGAAAGCATTGGCTAAATCGCTGAAGAACAAAAAGCCCGGAGATACTGCCTCAGTTGTATTTCAACGGCAAGGCACTATGCAAACGCGTACCCTTACCTTAATTGAAGACCCAACGTTGGAAGTTGTTACGTTTGAAGCTTCAGGAGAAACAATCTCGGATGAGATTCGCGCCTTTCGGAAGGCCTGGTTGGGGTCAAAGGTGAAGCAGTAGAAGCTGAGTAAGTGATCCTTAGAAGTAAATCAAAAAAGTATGCAGTTCTATTCAATTTCAGGAGTTGATGGATACTACATTTATATTATTACTAATCCATCGAGAACCGTATTATATACTGGAATTACGAATCACCTACAGAGACGACTTCAGGAACACTTAGCAAACAAAGGAAACCCCTCAACGTTTGCCGGTAAGTATTTTTGTCACCTCTTGCTTTACTATGAAAAATTCTCATCGCCTGAAGAGGCGATTAAACGAGAGAAACAAATTAAGTCCTGGTCTCGGAAGAAAAAGGAAGTGTTAATACGGAGTGTTAATCCAGAATGGAAACCCTTAAATTGGGAATTGTTGTAAGTTAACCCCAACCCATAGGGTCATCCCGAGGTCTTGCCGAGGGAGCTCATTTGAAATCAGGTTCCATTATACCCCATCCCATCAAGCACTCAATAGACTTGGAAACTGAGCCGTCAATCAGCAACTTGTGAGAAAATGAGGCCCCTTTCTTCACAAAGCCTCGGATTCGGGGTGACCAATAGGAGTATAATAGTCTCCGTCCAAC
>CAYGTH010000186.1:0-8879 GCA_964352745.1 uncultured Bacteroidia bacterium | reverse complement strand
ACAAGGAGGAAAATGAGACCCCTCTCCTCACAAAGCCTCGGATTCGGGGTGACCAATAGGAGTATAATAGTCTCCGTCCAACCCATAGGGTCATCCCGAGGGCTTCCCGAGGGAACTCTTTTGAAATCAGGTTCCATTCCTACCCAATCCCATCAAGCACTCAATAGACTCGGAAACTGAGCCGTCAATAAGCAACAAGGAGGAAAATGAGACCCCTCTCCTCACAAAGCCTCGGATTCGGGGTGACCAGAGGAGTGGGAAAACGAGTACGCTCTCCTCACTCCATCTCCAACTCAAAGCGGAGCACGCCCAGACGCTTACCATTTACCTGAACCTCAATCTGCTGCTCTCCCGGGTAGTATTTTCGGGTACTGATCGGCTTGATCGTATGTTTTTTCTCAAACCGAAGGACTTCTCCCGGTTTCAGGGTCTTTTCCGTGAGCTTGAATACTTTGGGAGCACGCTTGCCATTGGCCTTCATGAAATGCACAAGGTAGTCGATCACAAGGGGCTGTGATTGATCGGAAGTGGAATGGATTTCAAAGGAAAATCGCACACTTTCGCCCATTTCAATTCGGTCAGGACTCAGGTCAAAAGCCCGTAATTCCACTTCTGGATTCGGAGAGAAGCCCATAAGTTCCAGCGCTTCCGGGTAGCCTGCTTTGATCATCGTTCGGGTCGCGTGTCGAATGATCCAGAGTCGCTCTTTGCTGGCGGATACCTTCCATCGCATCAGCGTATCGATTACCATTTGCGGATTGTCTTTGGAAATATCATTCAGGTGATTCGCGACAGACCTGCGAACATAGAGCTCCGGATCATCCCGCAGCTGTTCCAAAATCTGCAAAACAGGGATAGGATCTTGTTTGAAAGCAGGCAATGCCATTGCCCAGGGAAGCCGGGGGCGAGATCCTTCACTGGAGAGTCGCCTGACATGTTGATTTTCATCTGTTGCCCATTTCGCCAACATTTCTAAACTCTGATCCGGATATCGAATCAAAAAGGGACGAATCGCAAACTCACTGCTCGCTAATTGAGTTAAGTAAGCCAGTGCAGGAAGCGAAAGGTCCGGTTTTTCTATACCCCATACTTCCACAAAATCCGGAAAAAACATCCCCAGAAAACCGATATCCTGCGGGGGTTCCTGTAGCAGTATAGCTGCTGTGTTTTTCAAAATTTCCAGAGAATCTGGAAACGCTGCCGGCAAGATCTTTCCCAACGTCAGACTGACATGCCGCATTCGTTCTTTTAATTCGCGCGCCTCCCATTCCGCGTCAAAAATCAATTCCAGAAAGCGCGGTCCCTCAAATGGCGGATAGGCTTGGGTAAAGGCCTGCGTTATTGCTTCAAAGAAAGGGAGGTCATATCGATTCTTGAGAGGTTCTGCCATGAGATATGGGGTGCTGGGTAAGGTTTAAATATAAAACATTATTTCTCACTATATTGAAGCTCATTCCATCAGACACACTACCCGTATCTAAACCGCATCCTCATGTTTACGCAACAAGAGCTCGAAAACATACTCTTTCTGGATATTGAAACCGCCTGTGTCGTACCCAATTACGAGGCCCTACCTGAGCGATTACAACCGCTTTGGGACAAAAAAGCAAAAAGTCGATACCAGAAAGCAGATCCGGATAAATCGACTGCTGAACTGTTTTTTGAAAAAGCAGGGATTCACGCTGAATTTGCACAAGTAGTATGCATTTCCTGCGGCTATTTGCAATTCGATCCAGGAGGCGTACCCCATCTCAAAATGAAGTCCTATTTCGGACCCGATGAGCGACAAACACTCACAGATTTTGGCAAAATGCTGGATGCGTACACCGGAGCAAAAGCTGGCCGAAACCTCTGTGCCCACAATGGCAAAGAATTCGACTTTCCTTTCTTAGGTCGCCGATATGTGATTCATGGCCTGCCGATTCCCTATTCGCTCCGGACACAAGGGAAAAAGCCCTGGGAGGTTAATTTTGTTGACACCATGGAATTGTGGAAGTTTGGCGATTACAAAGCGTATACAAGTCTCGACCTCCTTTCAGCGATATTGGGGATTCCTTCTCCCAAAGATGACATTGACGGCAGTGATGTCAGCCGGGTATTCTGGGAAGAAAAAGAATACGACCGGATCAAAACTTATTGTGAAAAAGACGTATTAACTACTGCACAGGTTTTGTTGCGAATGAGCAGAATGCCGCTGGTACCAGAAGGCCCAGGTATTGATGTACCAGGAACATGATCCTCCGCAAATCGCAATTCGTAAACCCCACCTCGTAATTCGTAACTCCCAATTCGTAAATCGCACCTCTCATGTCTGAATACAAACGATTCAAACGCCTCATAAAAAGTGTTATTCCCCGTTTTCCCGATGGAAACCAGCGCAGCTATACCCTCGATGATGTGAAGTCTGTCATCAATGACTTAGGCATGGAGATTCCGCCCAAAGTCCTGAAAGCCATTATGAGTAACGATATGTTACTCGACGATTTTCTCAACAATCTCTATCACCTCGAAGCTGATATCCGCAAGCGGGTTGTCAATGATTTTTCCGTCATCGATCCCAAATTTGAACCTAAGGTATATAATGAAGATGGGATGTTGGGCTTCACGATCCAGCACAAAGGAGAAGAAATCGTATTTGCAGAATACCGTGTCAAAAAACGCAGTACTGATGCCAAAAAACGGATCGAGAATCCCGATGATGTCCTTTCAGACGACGGGAATGATGGCTTTGATGACCTGAAGCACTCAGGCCTGTAGTTTTTTCCCTATTTCCTTCCTACATCCCTGATAAACTACTAAATTGCGCCCGCTTTTAGAGGTAGGAGGGGTATGCATCCATTTTGGGCGTGCTTCCTTTGTAAAACCAGTCCTTCAGCGGTAAATTTTAAACGAAGATGAAAACTACATTCAGAACCCACAACTGCGGTGAACTGCGAATAGCAGACGCAGGTAAGCAAGTGACCCTATGTGGATGGGTCCAGAAGTCCCGTGACCTCGGTTATATTCTGTTTGTGGATCTGAGGGATCGCTATGGCATTACCCAGATTTCCGTAAAGTCAGATGACCTTCCTGAGATATACGAAGTTGCCCGCAAACTGGGGCGGGAATTTGTTATCTCCGTAACGGGAATCGTTGCAGAGCGGGAAAGCAAAAACACCAAAATCCCAACAGGCGAAGTGGAAATTGTTCCTACAAGCCTGGACATATTAAACGCTTCGGAATTGCCGCCCTTCTTAATCGAAGATGAGACCGATGGCAATGAAGACCTCCGAATGACCTATCGGTACCTCGATATTCGTCGCCCTAAAATGGCCCAAAATCTTATGCTTCGGGCAAAAGTGATGAAGTCTGTTCGCGAATACCTCGATGGAGAAGCCTTCACCGAAATCGAAACGCCATTCTTCATCAAATCTACGCCAGAGGGAGCCCGGGATTTCATTGTCCCTTCCCGAATGCAACACGGCAGTTTTTATGCCTTGCCACAATCGCCACAGATTCTAAAGCAATTGCTGATGGTCGCAGGGATGGACCGCTACTATCAGATTGTGAAGTGTTTTCGGGATGAGGATTTTCGCGGAGACCGGCAGCCGGAGTTTTCTCAAATAGACTGCGAAATGTCCTTTGTGACGCAGGAGGATGTGTTTAATACCTTTGAAGGCATGACGAAACACGTATTTCGTCAAACCATAGGGGTTGATCTTCCCGACTTCCAGCGACTCAGATACGAAGACGCCATCAATTGGTATGGGAGCGATAAGCCTGATCTTCGATTTGACTGTAAAATCCAGGAACTCAACGAAGCCGTTAGCGGGTCTGAGTTTTCCGTATTTAACAGCATTATAGAAGGGGACGGACTGATTGCAGGCCTGGTAGCTACCGGCTGTGCAGGATACACCCGCAAACAACTCGATGCCCTGGTCAATTTTGTCAAGGAACCCCATCGTGGTGGGACCGGCCTGGTCAATATCAAGTACAATACAGACGGCACAGTTAAGTCTTCTGTTGATAAATTCTTCCCGGAAGAGCACCTTCGACGCATCCTGGATGCAGCAGGCGCCCAACCTGGGGATGTCTTGCTGATCGTAGCTGACAAGCTCAAATCCAAAGCCCGCAAGATCTTAGGCGATCTGCGTTTACATTTGGGCCGTACAGAAGGCTGGATTGATCCGAATGCATGGTCAGTGTTCTGGGTAGTTGACTTCCCATTGTTTGAAAAAGATGAAGAATCAGGGGAATTGACCTTTGCCCACCACCCATTCTGCATGCCTCGGGAACAGGACCTGGATTATCTATTCAGTGATCCGGAGCGCGTTGTAGCCCAAAGTTATGACATGGTGATGAATGGCAGTGAAATCCTATCCGGCAGTATACGTGTGCACCGTAAAGATGTACAGGACAAGATTTTTGATATCCTCGGCCTGAGTCCAGAAGAAAAAGAAATGAAATTTGGCTTCATGCTGAAGGCTTTTGAATACGGCGCTCCTCCTCACGGTGGCTGTGCATTCGGTCTTGATCGCTGGGTCATGCTATTAGCCGGAGAGACCAGTATTCGCGATGTAATTGCTTTTCCCAAAACATCAGGAGGCCGCGACCTGATGATGGATGCTCCAGCCAGTGTGCCGACAGAGGCTTTGGACGAATTGGGAATTCAGTTAAAAAAATAACTCATCCTGCCCCATACAAGACAAAAAGGCTGCTATAGTATAGCAGCCTTTTTGTCTTGTATGAATACCTATTTGACACAGATACCACAGTTCGATAAAATATTTTTTTAAAAAAAAATTTTATCGAAATAAACATAAACAGTGCCCCATAGTTGATTTTTTTACAAAAAAGTCACACATTATTTGTGATTTTGGCAAGGATATTGTTGTGTACGTAACAATCTCAATGCTTTCGTATTACCAACCTTCATCTATTATTAAGGAGTGCCGTCCGCCTAACTATTAGGCGGTTTCTGCTATGCATGCAGGAATTGCCATGCTACACAAAAAAAACCTATGGCCCTCTTTTTTACTCCTATTGTCAGAATCCTTCTATCCTTTACCGTACTCCTGGGAAGTGTCCCCCTCCTGGCACAACAAGCAACAGATCAAGATATTCGCGGATTGCGCAGGAATATCAATACTGTTCAATCCGGGGTAAACAACAACACTCGTGAAATTGGAAATGTCCGAGATCGGGCAAACGAAAACTATCGAGTGATACAGGACGTTAGGTCCAACCTGTTAGATCAGGAAGATTCGCTTCGCAAGCAATTAACCTATACAGATTCGATCAAACAGCTTGTCTACAGCACCCAGGACTCCCTGATAAAGACACAGGAAGCCATTGAAACCATCCAGGACCGAACCGGTTTAAACTCCAACCACCTCGATCGTTTTTGGATTCTCATCTGTGCAATTCTGGTTTTCTTTATGCAAGCGGGCTTCAAAGCGCTTGAGGTAGGAATGGTTAGGAAAACACATAGAAGCGGGGTCGGTATGAAAAACCTGGTGGACTGGCTTGTCGTCTGCGCCATATTCTACTTACTAGGATTCGGATTTATGTTTGGCGATTCCCAATTTGGCATAATCGGTTGGGGATTATTTCTGCCCGATGCAGAACAAATGGCCATATTAAATCACGATTTCAAATTAGAGTTTTTCTTGTTTCAACTCGCCTTTGCCGGAACAGCTGCAACGATTGTATCAGGTGCTATGTCTGAGCGATCCGCACTTACCTCTTACATGCTCACAGCATTGTTAATAGGAGGATTTGTTTATCCATTGTTCGGTCACTGGGCGTGGGGCGGGATGTTTATCGCAGAAAACGAGCCCTGGCTAGCAAGTTTGGGATTTCATGACTTTGCCGGATCTACAGTAGTTCATTCCATTGGCGCCTGGGTCGCATTGGCAGGTATTTATATTATTGGGCCTCGCCGAGGACGATTTGATCCCACACAAAAAGAACGGTTTAAGCCTTCCGACCTGGGGTACTCGGTACTCGGCGTCTTTATTCTTTGGTTTGGCTGGTGGGGCTTTAACGGCGGCAGTACGCTCGCCTATACGGATGAAGTCTCCTACGTGATCCTGAACACCAATCTTGCTGCAGCATTTGCAGGTATAGCCGCTTTTTTACATGCCTACTTTCTGGATCGGGAAAACACCTATGTCAAATTCATTGGAGGTGTATTGGGAGGATTGGTTGCCATTACTGCCTGTTGCAATGTCGTTACGCCCTCTTCCGCCATTCTCATCGGACTGCTGGCAGGTATCATCCATAATGTAACCCTGGACCTCCTGCTCAAGTGGCGACTCGACGATCCGGTAGGGGCAATTCCTGTCCATGGATTTTGTGGGGTATGGGGAACGCTCGCTGTAGGACTTTTTGGGATCGAAGAAAAACTTCCGACTGGCAGCAGAATTCAGCAAATCATGATCCAGTTACTGGGGATAGTCGTTGCGTTTGTTTTTGCAGCAGGCACTGCAATCATAATGTTTCGAACCATCAATCATTTTGTAGGACTTCGAGTATCTGCTGAAAAAGAAGACAATGGATTTACTGTCGCGGCTGACAAAAAACGTATAAACGCCGAGGTATAGGCTAATTGATTATCACTATTTATGGGACAGATCAAATACGTATTCAATATCCAGGCTGGAAGCATAAGACGACAAAAAAAATTGTCGCAGTTTCTTAAAAACTACGAACATGACCTCAGGGAAGCCATCCTCAGTGACGAATTTGAGTTTTTAGATCAATACTACAACACCATTGATATAGAATGGGTGTGGCAAGAATTGATCGGGGAGGAATGGCCTTCATCCTTCAACGTTTACGAGGAAGCTCCTGTTGAAGAAACTGCTTTACCAATTCAAGAAGAGGAACCCAAAATTCCAGCTATACAACCACCGCCTGTTAGCAAGCAGGAACCTTCTCTGGAAATCGTAACAGAAGAGGAAGAAGATGAGCGATCTGAAATGGTAACTCATTCGCCCCTTACTCCCCCTTTATCAAAATATACGCCGCCAATCCCCACTAAGCGTGCAGATAAACAGTCGCAGCCACTCGAACCAAATAAAGAGGTACGCCAACAATCTAAAAACGCAAATTCTGAAGGCGCAAAAAAAGTATTCATTGCCTACGAGCAAGAGGATGAAGAGATCGCCGCGCGGTTAGTCTTTGCCTTGCAAACACTCGGCATAACAGATATTGTTCAACCCGATAATTCCTATTCCGAAAGTATCAGAACATTTGCTGCAAAAAGTGTAAAGGCGAGCGATATTACCCTCGCTATCGTATCTCCCAATAGCCTCTTATCAGCATGGGTAGCTCAGGAAGCCAACCAACAACTCAAATCGGATGGAGATGCACGCACCTTCATTACCTGTACCCTGAATCCGGATATGTACGAGCCGAGTTATTATTTTGAGTTGATTGGTTCCATCCAACATAAGCAAAAGAAACTCTGGAAGGACATTGGGGAAATAGTCAGAACCGGGGAAAACCCGCAAAATCTGGTAGATGAGCACACGCATTATCAGAAACTGATCGCACAGATTGATCCCGTTCTTAGCAGTTTAAAAGTGATGACGCGAGTGGACATCAGCGGTGCCAATCTCTATAATAATCTCCCCCAACTGATTGAAGCGATTCGCTAATGAACTAACTCCTATTCCCGTATCAAGCAACAAGCGGCTGTCACATTAAGGCAGTCGCTTGTGTGGTTTTAAGAAAAAAAATGTCTGAAGGTAAATAATTTACGATATTAGCACATAAATCACCTATATCCTCCTCGTTTAAGGTAGGAAGCCATCAAATTTAACCGCACTCTACATGGCCAATCCCTGTATCGCAGAAATCCGCACACTGGTAGGTAAAGCCAAGCTAGAGCGGGCAATCAATAAGTTTGTAGAATGCGCAGCGAATGACAGTGAGCTCTCTAGTACAGCCATTTTGTTGTCCGGAAGATTCCATGCGATGCAACGTCAGCATAACATGGGATTACTGGCTGCCAGTGAATACAATATGCAAACCAATCGCATTATTCACTCCCTGCTTGGGGCAATTGAGGGAATGGAGAATAGTGCAGAAAATGGAACAGACAATCCCCCTACTACTTCAAGCCCTACGAATGAAAAGAGTTCAAGCCCTTTACCAACAAGTACCCCGCCTGATAGACCTAAAGTATTCATTTCTTATACCCACAAAGATCAGGAAGTCGCGCTACGCCTCAAATCTAAGCTCGAAGCAGCGGATATTGAGATCACTATGGATGTAGACAATCTCGACATTGGAGAAGGAATTGCGAAATATGCGAAAGAGGCTGTCAAAAGTTCTCATGTGACCATTTCCATCGTATCTACAGATAGCCTACGGTCTTCCTGGGTTGCCTATGAGACATTGCAGACCTTTATGCATGAACAGGTGAATGGCAGTAGCAAATTTTTTCCCTGTTATGTAGATGCTGATTTTTTCAAACCCCACTTCCTACCGGATATGGTTGAATATATCCTTAAGGAAATAGATGAACGAGTAGTCAACCGAGACCGACTTACAAAAATGGGGATAGATGCCAGTCACCTGAATTCACAGATTTCACGATTGCATAAACTCAAGAATAACGCGAGTGAAGTCCTGATGCGCCTTACCGATAATTTCAGTCTTGACATTGGAGAATCAGCGTTTTCAGATAACGTCCCAAAGCTTATTGAAGCCATCAAACAAACTTCCGCTTCCGACTAAACCTATCCTTTCCCACTCACACGTTTTATCTTACTCATCAGCAATTCCCTTCCAGATACTGGAGGGCAGCCCCTCATGTATTTTTGCCTGAACAATCGTCACTTCACTACAGGCAGCGCCCCACCAGATTAACCCCCAAAAGGCTCCCTCAC
>CAYGTH010000185.1:0-13164 GCA_964352745.1 uncultured Bacteroidia bacterium | reverse complement strand
AAGGATTTCATAATATAGGATTAGTAGGTTAACTAATTGAAATGAAACGAAAATTAATCAGGAGTAAAAAGTCCTTAGACTCCGTATAAGATATACAAAATTGGGCGAAATTGAAATGGCTCATTTCTCTATCCAAGTGCATTCTGGCAGAACTCAATGCACTTTGCTACCTCTTTTACCGCATTGGAGCCATCAGGAATCTTGTATTCTAATTCAATGGTCCCCATGAAGGTATATTGTTCTTGTTTCATCAATTGAAGCACTTCCTTAATCGGCGTGTCCCCTTCGCCCCAAACTTTGTTCCCGCCCTCGTTAAAGGTTTTGTCTTTGAGGTGCAGGCTGAGAATGCGATCGTGGTATTTTTTGATCAGCGGAATGGGCGACTCATTGGTACCGGCGATGTAGTGACCAATATCGAGGTTGACTGCATTGTATTTTGCGTCGAGAAGCAGCTGATCCCAGCTGTTGAAATTAACTTTTGTGTGGTTGTGATACCCGATCAGGCGTTTGTATTTGTCTGCAAATGGCCCGAGGCGCCTGGCTGCCTCATCAGAACGCTCCAGGGTAATACCGCGTGCGCCGAGTGCCTTAGCAGCTTTGAAGGCATATTTCACTTCTGCATCCGTCATGCGGTCCATCCGAAATTTGGCGATTTCGATCTGGACCCCTTCGGCGGCATACTTTTTCCGCAAGGTTTTGAAGGGTTTCATCGAAGTAGAAATCCGCCATTTCCGCATTTCTTCGGCATGTGCTTCCCGGTCATTTTTGTTCCTGGGAGCAGCCGGAGCACCTGCAAATGACTCAATGGAGTTTTCCATCAGTTCTACCGTATTCAAGCCCAGTTCTACCAGATAGCCGAGCACATCTTCTGCCCCATCGGGCATGCTGCGAAAACTATACGAAATGACGCCCAGATTAACGCCGTCAAGCGCTGAAGGGCGAAGGATGTTTGCTGCCAGCGAACCCGGGAGGAGAAGGGTTCCTGTCAATGCGGCTGCACTGCCGAGAAATGTACGGCGAGAAATCGAGTTAGGGGTAGTAGAATTCATATAAGTAGGGGATAATTATTTCTTCTTTCTTTTCTTCTTCTTTTTGGGAGGGGCCTGTTGTTCCAATTCGGCTTCGCGCATCAGGGATTTCCAGTCGTTGGAGACCTCTTCGGTAAAGGTAACCGTATCCAGATAGTCTGCTTTATCAATCTCCAATACGTCAATCTCTTTGCCCAAATAAGCCTCAATCTCAGCCAGTAACGCTTTTTCTTCTGTACTACAAAAGGAAAGTGCATGCCCTTTATTCTTGCCCCTGCCCGTTCTGCCCACGCGGTGTACATAATTCTCCGTTTGCTCGGGCAGGTCATAATTGATGACGTAATCCACATTCGGGATATCAATCCCCCGCGCACTGACATCAGTGGCGATCAGGATTTTATTCTCTCCGGACTTGAAGCGGGTCATCACTTTTAATCTTGCATCCTGCGCTTTGTCTCCATGCAGGGTTTCGCTACCGATATCCACACGCCCCATCGCCTTACAGACTCGCTCGGCCCGTACCTTTGTGCGGACAAACACAAGAATTTTCTTCTCCGGATTTTCCTTTACAATCCGCTCCAAAAAGAACCGTTTATCATCCATTTCCACATAGGAGAGATGGTGTTCGATGTTTTTGGCAACGGGGTCTTTGGGAGAAATCTGAATCCGAATCGGCTTTTTGACCAGGGAATAGGCAAGTTTTTTGATTTTCTCGTCGATCGTCGCAGAGAAAAACAAAGTCTGCCGTTTACGGGGTAAAAACCGCAGCAGGTCCCGGATATCTTTGTAAAAGCCAAGGTCCAGCATATGATCCGCCTCGTCCAGTACCAATATTTCAGTAGTTTTGAGTTCCAAATGCCCCTGACTCACCAGATCAAACAATCGACCCGGCGTAGCTATAAGGACATCAATCCCTTTTTGCAATTGCCTGATCTGGGGATCTTGTTCTACCCCTCCAAAAATCGCATAGGACTTCACCAGGCTATGCCGACCGATATCCATAAACACTTCATTGATCTGGATAGCCAGCTCGTGGGTAGGCACCATGATCACGCATTTGATCCCTTCAGATCTGCGGGATTTTTTGGCGCGGTGCAGCAGGTTAATAACCGGAATCGCAAAAGCCGCTGTTTTTCCAGTGCCCGTCTGCGCAATCGCCAGGACATCCTCCCCTGACAAGATCGGCGGAATCGCCTTGTACTGAATATCTGTTGGCCGCCGAAAATCGAGGGCTTCCAGGCTTTGCTTGATTTCGGGTTCTATATAGAATTGATCAAATCTCATAGGAGAGAAGAAAGATTATAGATGAAAGTAGCAGGACAGATTCTAGTAGTGAGACTAAGCACAACTGATTATCAGGCAGATACAGTCTTTTGTCTTTATACTCAAATCTATCATCTTATTTATTCCTAAACCGGTTGAAAAGGGTCATGTGCGGCTACGTGATATACCGGAACGCCCGGTATCAGTTTCGTTAACCATTTTTGGGCATAGGCCATCCCGGGTTCTTCGCTTTGAGCATGACCGAGTACAATCAGGCCTTTTTTCATGCCTGCCGCCGCTGCATCCCGCACATATTCTGCCGTTTCCCACTCTGATACTTCTCCTACTACCAGAACTTCAACATCTGTACGGAGCATTTCGATCTGCTTACCGCGCCCCCATGCACCTGGCAGGAGTCCAATCTGATGACAAGATAGATCAGGATTTCCCACAATAAACGTCCGATCTAAGTCCAGGCGTTTTTTGAGGAAGCGCGCCAGTTTCTTCAGTCTCATCGTAGGAATAACTACAGTATTTTCACGATTTTCATCCAAATAAGGGTGCCAGTCCAATCGGTCCAGCAAACCATGCAAAATGCCATCAGGCCGATAGGTATGCCAGTAGTCATGATAGCGCCACACAACGATATTATGTTTCTCCAATAAATCGCGCTTATACCTATAAACCGGATCATCCTTCAACCATTCCGTGCCATCGGTATGCTCATAATAAGTCGGTTCATGCGTAATGATCAAATTGGCATCTTGCTCGATCGCCGCCCGGATCACATCGACCGTGGCAAGGAAAGTCGTAACGACCCCTCGAACTGCTTGTGAAGGGTCTCCGGATTTTACGGTATCGACCGTTTTCTCCTGCTTACCCCCCGGTATTTGGCTGATGATTTTGTCGATCACCTCCTGAATGGTCATCGCCTGAGTGTCTAGTGGAAAAGGAGTAAGCCCTACCAGCGGCACAGCAGCCAGAGACATTCCTGAGAGTTTCAAAAAATGGCGGCGGGAAGATTCGGGAGTAGGCATAGAAATATTGAGTTAGTGCAGGAGAGTATCTCTTACCATAGAGGAAGTCCAAGTTAAGTTTGTACCAATTGGAATAAAAATATCGGCCTGCGAATTGTGGATTAATCCGAATCGACCTTCTTCCGCATTTTTTTGGTTTCAGATCGCTTGGATTTTTGTTTGAGACGGGCTTCTATTGCGCCTTTAGGGACTTTGGTCTTTCTCCGCTTCTTTTTCCGCTTAATCGCCTTTTGAATCAAGGCATGCAAACGAGCCACTGCGGCATCCCGGTTTTTTTTCTGGCTGCGGTTCTGATCCGCTTTGATAAGGATCATGCCTCCTGCAGTAATCCGCTTATCCTTATGTGCGGCGAGTTTTTCTTTGATATAAGGCGGCAAAGACGAATTATGAATGTCAAAGCGCAGCAAAATAGCCGTCGCAACTTTATTGACATGCTGCCCACCCGGCCCCGAAGACCGGATGGCACTCATTTCATACTCAGAAGCAGGGATTTCGATATGTGGGGAATTTTCCGACATGGAAATACAAAGGTGCAGCTTTGTATTCAAATCACAAAAGGCTTTTGAAACTGAAAGTTGACTTCATTCGGGCCTGTGATTGAAAATACCGGATGCTGTAGGACCGTATGTTCGGAAACCCGTGCCAGCAATTCCCGATGCAGGTCTTCATAGTTCCCTTCAAAACCTCCTGAATTCCAGGTATCAATCAGGGCGCGGGTAAATAAGCCATGGCCTTCCCATTCCTGTGCAAATTCATCATCCCGGCAGGCGGCAAACAGTACAACGGTTGCCTGAATATCCACGTCTTTGCCTGCTATTTCCTCCCGCACCTGTTCATAAAAAGGACGGTTCCGAGCCAGCACTTCCGTATCGAGGGATCGGGGCATGTAGCGAAAACTATAGTAGGCTGCATCGGCTTCGCCGCGCTGGAACTTCTCAAACACACAGGTCGATACTGTACCGCTGTGGCAGCTATCTGAAAGCAGTACAATCCGAACCCCAGCAGCAAATTCCGACCAGAGGAGCAACAACTCATCATCGAGTAATTGGCCATCAAACAGGCACCAGGTTTCGTCATAATTATCGCTTTCATCGCCATCCGGACCTGTTTCTGACAATTGCCCGCCATGCCCGGCATAGGTTAGGAGAAACACATCCCCACTTTTGAGTTGCGTCGCCGCCGATCGAATTGCTGTACTCACAGCCTCACGACTTGCTGATTCATTGATCAATCGGCTCGCGACAAATCCCTGCTCTCTTGCCAGCATTTCCATCAGCCGCGCATCCGCCTCACAGCCGGAAAGCTCCCACAATCCCGGGTAATGCCCGGCATTCACTCGATCAAGTCCAATATGCAGGCTAAGTCCGGTAGGCATAAGAAGGAGTCAGATTTGAGGAGTCAGAGAGTTAACAGGTGGAGTGTCAGTAGTCGACGGTGATGCCATATTGCTTGCGCTCGGCTTCATTGAGGTGGTAGATACGAGGATCCCAGCTAGGCAGGGGGTTACGCCACAATTTCGCAGTCTTGTCAATGCTACCTGTCAGGATCGATTGGCCATCGGGGGAGAAGGCAACAGGGTTGACAGACGAGCTATGGCCCGTGAAGCTGTGTTGATAAAAGGCAGACTTTTCATTCGATGATATATCCAAAAATGCCGCAGCGGTTTCGGAATTGACGAAGGTTTTATAGGCTGCCGTAGCCAGATTCAGGGCTATGGTAGGATCTGTTGATTCTATTTGCCGGGCTTTGGCTGCGAGCGCTGTAACTTTTGCTTCCATCGCCTGTTCCTGGGCATTGCGTTTTTCGCGCTCTGCGATGGTGGTTTGTTGGTCTGCCCGGATCTTAGCCATCTCGGCCTCTTGCCGTCTTACTTCGGCGGTGTCTTTGGCTTGTTGCGACGCCTGCAAGGAGATTTGCAGTGCCTGTTCTTTTAGCTCCAGGGAGTCGGCTTTTTCCTCAGCCTCCTGCTCCTTTTCCAGTGCAAAAGCTGTTTGCTCCTCCGCAATCGTTTTTTGGGCCTCCGCACGCTGCCACAAGCTCAGGCTTACCACAGAAAATGCCAGCAGCACCGCGATCGCCCCCGCCATCAGCATGCGCCGCCGCCTTCCGGCCTGCAGGGCCTTACGCCCTTTCTCGACAAATGCCGCTTCTTCGGCGGTGATATTCACCTGTGCGAGGTAGGGATTGATATAATCGATATCGTCCTGTGTCAGCTTTGCCCCCCGCAATTGATTTGCCTCATACCACTCCCGGATGAAACGCTCTACCTTGCGGCGGGTACGCGCTTCGGTCGAGGCATTTTCAAAGACCTGCCGGGCGATGGTGTCGTGGATGAGTTCGTATTTCATAGTAGAAAGCAGAAGTTAAAAACAGGGAGTTAAGCCTTAAAAGTGGAGAGTGGAGAGTTGACAGTAGTGCAGCTGACCTGGCACGTTTAATTGTTACCATTCAACTCATAAACCCTCACTTCTTCTTCCCTTTTTTCTTTCCGTCTTTCTTCTTCTTTCCTTTCTTCTTTTTCTTCTTCTTTTTGGGGAGTTCACGGGCTTCATACTCGGCCGGATCGATACTGGGATAGGCCGACTCGGTGGTTGCAGCAGCAGACGCACTCCGGGTACTGCCAACATTTGGCTCCGGCATCTGGAAGGAATGGCGCTCTTTACTGAGTTTACCGGCATCGGCGAGTTCGGTGATTTTGGCGGCACGCTCGGCACCGTGGGTCATGGAGGAGGCAGCGCGCAGGGGTAAATAGGCTGTGATGAGTTTGGCTTCTTCGGCGGTCGTCCAGGTTGTGGGATCTGTGGAAGCGAGTCCGGCATTTTTCATGGCCTGACCCAAAATATCCTTTTCGCCGATGGCAAAGCGCATCAGGTGGCCAGGGCGATTGACGCTATGATCCAGGATGAGGCACATCCCGTATTCAGAAGTGATCAGGTCTCCAATATTGTACTTGTCCAGCGGCTGATAGTCTCTATGCTTGCGGAAGGAATTGATCCGGTCCGCTGCGTGTTTGACCTGAATGAGTTGTACCCAGGGATCGAGGCCTGCCCGCCAAAACCGAAAAGCCCAACCGGTTGTCCTCAGGGCCTCTTTTTGAGAGGTGCTCTGTACTTTCTGGCCATTGAGGCTAATGTAACCGGTGGTATTCGTTGCATCCGGCACGTCGATTCCATGTCGCCCAAAATGCTCGGTAAATGTTTCGGGGGATTCAACTTTTATCCGATTGAGCAGGCCGGCCAGTTCGCCTTTGTTTCCTTGCTGTCCAAGGGTCCACTGAAACATCCCAAAGGTCATAAAACTATCGTCCCAGGTATTGATAGCGTCGAGGTTTCCCTCATTCGCAGAAACCGGCAACAGTACCCGAACCGCAGAAGGTGTCATGCCCCGCTCTACAAGGGTGTCTGTATATTGCTCAATAAATTCACTGGGTAAGGCTTCCCCCATGGTCCACACGCCCAGTTTTGCCTTATTAAAATTGACCCCCAGCCAGTCGCCCAGGACTTTGACCCCTTTCTTGCGAGGCACCACCTGGTGATCTTCAATTCGGCGGGTTGTATGGCCCTCTTCTCCAGCCTTTTCCCATCCGGCTCCCAGGCCTTTTGAGATTTGTGTTATGATGGCTTTTGCTGCCAATTGACTGAGCTGACCACCAGACAAAGGAGCGCCCAACTTCGTTGCGAGTGAATTGAGGGCCGCCGCCGCTTGTCCGGGTTCTACCCGTATTCCCATCGCAGTAAGCAGAGTAGCCAGATGCGCTTCACTGAGTTGCTCCACGGTGTTGGCGGCCAGATGTTGCTTGAGGCTTTTTAAGGCAGGAATCGCTGCTTGCTGAGCCAGCATGGTCTTCAGCATATCCCCATCTACTGTTTCTCCATTACCCGTCTGGCCATTGTTTGTAAGCCAGGCTTTTACGGCTGCGGTACTCGATCCGCCATAGCCGCCATCAGCGCGGTACTTATCCCAGTTCAAATCCGTGGCATAGCCCAGGCTGTAGAGGAGCATCTGAAGGGCGCGGACGCTAATCCCTTTCTGATTACGAGAGAAAGAAGTATTGGCAGCAGCTGCACCTTGCAGCAGTTGGATCGACTGTGAGAGTTTCATGGCGTTTTAGTTGAGTAAAATGGAATATCGGAAATTAATCTGAATTATTGGAATAATCAGGTGCATCGAAAACCGTATGAGCGACATAGGGCTACGGGTTATTCGCAAGTAAGTGCCCCAAAGCTTGCCGGACACTATCACTTGCCCCCTCAATCACAGCATGTCCTTCGTATCCGTAATATTCGGCAATCTGCGCGAGGTCTGCTTTGTCGTGATTTTCACAGATAAACTGGTCCAGGTCATAGTACAAATAATCTGCGCGCTCCTTCGGTGTCAGGTTGCTCCAGTTGGGGTTTCCGTGCAGGGCTGCCGCACGCTGAAATAATTGCCGACTCGTGCGTTCTTCTCCTTCGGCAAGAAAATAGCGAGCCGCATCCCGCACCTCAAATTTATTGTTGGTCTCACCCAAAAAATAGCTCAAGGGGTAGTCCAGATAGGCTATCTTTTCCGGGACAGAAAAGAGGTGAGGAGCTCCTCCCACAGCCTGGGCTTTTCCAAATAAGGAGGTGGCATATTGAGGTTCTCCATGTCCCTGGAAATAACGGGCTGCTGACAGGAGGGCTTCGGGTTTCTCTTCCTGTAAAAAATGCCAAAGCGTATAGTCAAGGTATTTATATTTTTCCGCGGCACTCAATTGTGTCGAGTCGGTTACCTGTTGATAATACATCTCCGCCTCGGCGGCTCTTCCCTTCCGAATCAAATGACGTGCTACGGTCAGGGCTTCTTCCTCTATTTCTGCGGGTGTAAACTGATCAAACCGATAGTTCAAATGATCGATTTTCTCCACCATACTTAAGTCTCTCTCTCCGAAGCTGGCCAATTTTTCCTTCAGGCTTCGCGCAGACAAAGGCCACAGGTTGATTGTCCCCTTATTATCAGCCGTAGCAAAATAATGTCCGGCAGGGTCTATCGCGATCTCCGTGATGGGGGCTTCATGCGGAAAAAAGGTCAATACTTCTTTTCCGATAGCATCCCATATTCCAATCGAGTGATTATCAAATGCACAGATCAAGTAGCGATTATCCGCGCTGAATACTGCCTTGACAGGAGCCATATGCCCCTTTCGAATCTTGAACACGGATTCTCCCGCAGCATTGTAGACCCACATTTCCTGCTCCTGACTGTTTGCCACCAAAAATCGATGACCATCAGGCGAAACGGACACAAAGCCCTTCTCTCCTAAATTCTTTCCAAACTGCTTATTCATCGCTCCATTGAGCGGCTGCCCCAAGTCTTGATTGGAAAACCTCCATCGACGTGCGCCATCGGCCCAGGGAGTGAGCGTCAATAAGGTATCTCCGGAGGGAGACAAGGCAAAATCGGTGATGGCGTAATGGTGTTTTGCGCCTTCTTCCCGGCCAAAGTAAATACTACTTTTTCGCATGTCCCCAATCGAGTCAAATACACTAATCTGGGTGTGAGAGGCTGAGATAATCGACTTTCCATCCGAGGTAAACCGGGCTTTTGTAACCGCAGCTGGGTGACTTTGTGTAATCCCTGCCAATTTCCCTTTCGAGTTCCAAATCCGGATCAGGCTATCGCTTCCTCCGGTAAGGATTTGGCTGCCATCAGGGGCGAAATCCAGTGTTAAAATTTCCTGATCTTCGGATACAGGAATCAAGAGCCTGTCTGCTTCATGACCTACGGGATAGCGGCGGACATTTCCTTTGCCACCTCCTACGATCCAGCGTCCGTCCGGAGAAAAAGCCATTGCCTTTACAGGCGTGTTCAATTGAAAGCTGGCCACGCTGAGGGCTGTATTTCCAATATGCTTACGGTCCCATACCCGAATATTCCCATCGTCATGTTCTGAAACAATATGGCGATTATCAGGAGAAAAATGCGCCGAGATACAGGGAGAGAATGCTGACAAATACACAATAACTTTTCCCTGTCGGTCATACACATGGATGCTTCCTGATTCCGAAACTGCCAATATCATCGTACCTTCCTGTGAAAATTCTGCAAACTGCAGGCCCTCTCCATCTCCACTCAAATGCCCTTGCAAGGCCCCTTTATCGTTCCATAAACGCCCTACTCCTTTGGCATCAATCGTAACCCGAAACCTGGAATCAGGGGACACACAAAATGAATGGTTCCAATACCTGGAGGGGATCGCACGTATTTGACTGAAATCTACTTGCGCTACCGGCTGATCGAGTCGGCCATTGCCATCATCATCGAGGATGCCTGTCTGGGTATTCCAGATCATGGGCTGGGTACCGGAAGTTGAAATTTCAGCTGCCAAAATACCTGTACCTGCTCCCACAAATCCCATAAATTTCAGGCTGGCATCAGCTTTCCCTTTCCGTCTTTTGAGGAGGTGATACGGGATGTTGCCAGTTCGGCTTTTGTAAGCTACTTTGAGCAAGCCTCTGTGCCCCACTATGGAATCTGACTCATGGGCTTCTAATGCAAGGCGCATCGCCAGGCTCACATCCGTTTTGATCATCAAATCAGCCATCATCCCCATCCGGCTTAATTGGGCTTGCTCCAGGCTCAATGTCTGCTGCCTCAAGCGATTGGCCTGAAAAACAGTGAATCCAAAAGCAAGCAACAAGATGGCCATCACAGCCCCTACGATCACCTTAGTTCGATTTTTTCGATACGCATTTCGACGGGCACTCGCTCTGATAAACGCCTCCTCCCGAGCGTTACAATTATGATCCCCTGATTCAAGATCAGACAGAATCTCAATCAACCGAGGGTTTTCATCCCACAGATATTCTTTGGCTTTGGAGGTGCCGGCTACTTCCTCATAATCTGCAAGTGCAAGGCTCAATTTGTACATCAACACGAGCTTACTTTTCCCTACGCTCAAAATCCACTCTTGTAAGCGCAACCAGGAATGAATAAGCGCGTCGTGCGCAGGTTCGTAATAAATACATCCGGCTTCATCTCTTCCGGAAGAAAGTAAACGCGCATCCACAAGCTTACACGCTACTGCATGAATTCGGGCACTCTCGGCATGATCGCTGTAGATGAGTTGATCTTCCAATACCCGGCGACTTGCATTTTTCTCCCCGTCAAAAAAAACCATCCGCAACATAAACGTGCGCATACTCCGCTGATAGTCAGCATCCAGTTCATCATACACCGCATTGGCACGCATACTTAAGGCACCGATCACTCCGCCGAGTTTTTCATAATCCTCAAGGGAAAGCCCCCGATTGGAGCGCCCACTGCGGATATAGGCATGATATAACTCGCTCAGGGTAAATGACAACAAGGGCAAAGCACCCGGTGCGTGATTTACGGCATCAATCAGGATGTCGATCAATTCATTGGGCTCAAAAAACAAGACTTCCTGGAGCGTAGGTTTTACGATGACTTCTCTCAATTCCAGCGGACTGAAATTCGGGATGACGTAGCGTCCGGGTTTCCACCAGGGAGCCAGCGTGGTATGGGTAAATTGAGGTTCAAAATCCGACCGGATCGTGATGACAATTCGCAAGAGGGGATATTTGACGATCCACCGGGCAAGCTCTTCTTCAAATTCCTGCCGATCCTCTTCCTGCAGGCACTGTGTCACCAACTCTTCATATTGATCAATGACCAATAAGCTGGGGATGTGCGCATTCATATACATCTCGATGTTGGGAATTTCGCTTCGAAGCATCTCCATCGGTTCCTGACCTGGGCGAAAAGCGGGTAATATCTGCCAGCCCTGATCTCGCATAAGCGGTAACAGGCCTGCCTTGATCACGGAAGATTTCCCGGTACCAGAAGCACCACACACGACGGTAAAAGGGCTGTCAATAATCTTGGCCGAAAGCTCTTTTATAACCCGATTCCGCCCATAAAAGAACAAACGGTCTGACTCATTATAGGAAGAGAGTCCCATGAAAGGGTTGCGCTTAGGCATTGCCGGTAAGTTGAGCCGGTGTTTGGGATGGAGGAAAATAAACTGGCCTTTGTCATGTCGCCCGAGAGAAAACATCGAAGGGGTTTGGCGGGTAGCCCGGGCAGAGGTTTCATCTTCCACCCGATCCCGGAGATAGGTATAGAGTTCGGAGGTGGTTATGACACCGTCTCCCCCATCAGCTGGGATCACATCAGCGGCTCCCATCAGGCCGTCCATCAAGGCTTGCGCAAAAGGAGAGTTGGGGCTGTCGTCTTTTTCTTCCCGAAGACCGAGCACCCGATTGTCCATAATGTCCACTGCTTTTTGATCACAAGCAGAAGAGGTAATCACCTGCCAGGCAGGGTCCTGGGTATATTGGTACAAGCGTTCTTCATAAATCACGCTCGGCAGATCAAATACAATGTCGCGATAGCCCGAAGACCATTTGAAAGCACCTGCAAAGCAGCAGTCAAAAACCATCAACCCATGTCGGCATTCCAGCTGTTCGATCAATTCGTGAATCTCATTCATCGGAATCAAGGAGCTGACTTCATTCCGCTGTGCATCGCGCGGAACGAGGTACCCATTGGGGCCACAATCTCCGTTGAGGGCGATGCCATGCCCGGCGAAATACAAAAATATCCGATCGTCTTTCCCGACTTCGGACAACATCGTTTTCCTGAGGTAGCGCATCATTTCATCTTTGCCGGGATTCAGCAAAGGTCCATGTACGGTAAACCCATGATGCTCCCGGAGCATAGCTCCGATTTCGGTAGCATCATTTGTAGCTGTTCTCAGGGGACTGACGTGTTCGTAATCATCAATCCCAATGAGAAAGGCATGACTTTTGGCAAAAGGAAGGGCAATAGTGGCTGTTGGCTGAGACATGATACAAAAGCAGTAGAGCGTTAAAAAAAATGGCTTTTCTATTTTTAACGCCTCAGCTATTATTTGGATACGTACTATTTGAATTTTGGTAACATCTACCGGGTAATGGGTAGTTTTACGCAGGTAAGTGGTAAGGATTTATTACCCTGAGTTCCCTACCTTTATCAGAATCAATCCATACAACCATGCATACGTCTTTTGATCAATTACTTGCTGCTTCAAAAGCCCAGCCTTATGAATCCCAATTCCCCATACAAGCCAATCGCCTCACAACCTTTGCGGCAGATCCGGAAACCTACCCTCCTCTCCAAATCGAAACCATGGCAGCTGGGGTACGGCCCATTCTCCATGAGGAAATCATAGCTGTGGCACGTGATTTCCTGGAACTCCGGCGCAATTCTCCTTATCGGGCTGAGCGCGAATTGTATGCAGATATGAGTCTCCCTGATTTTATAGATAAACTCATTCGCAAACGGCCATTGATGTTTATGCTTCGGGAAGACAAATACATCCTGCGAGATGGGACCACTGGATTTGGAGGATTTGAGAACATCGGCACCCCGGACGAGCAACTCCCGCTGGTACTCGCAGCATACAATTCCTATCCGGAAATGCAGATTGCCGCACTGATCGGGGCATCGGTACCTACATTTTTTATCAATGATGGAGATCGCGATAACCATGGGGCCCCGGCGATCGCTGGCACCTTCGAGGCAAGCGGCATATATACGGGCCTTGTCGGCGCTCGTTTTGAGCGAGAGGGCCTGATGGAATGGCAACATCTGGTAGTGGATCACCGACAAAATACACCTGAGAATGGCTATGGCCCGAATGCAGACCCATTAGCCTGGGAAACCCAGCTTCTCACTCCCTGGGCACAGTGCTATCAGCAAGGGCAGCAAGGGCAGCAAGGGCAGCAAGGGAGATTTTTCTTTCCGGATTATGAAACGGTATTCGAAGCCGCTAAAGCGGTTGATTCGATATTTGTTGAAATCCCTACATC
>CAYGTH010000184.1:0-13249 GCA_964352745.1 uncultured Bacteroidia bacterium | reverse complement strand
AGCACTAAGCGGAATCTCCGGGGTTTCATGTACAACATGCTTAGTGGTTGCTTAGACCATGTTTGGAACGCTAATTTCCTTAGAAAATACTGACTTCAGGAACCTGATCTTCGCCATTTTTACTCGAAATAGCTCGCTATTTCTGCGCAAAATGACTTGTCAGAACCCTAAATTCAGCATTTTCGCTAACAAATTTTCTGTCCCAAACATGGTCTTAGTGTCCTAAGTGCCTGAGTGGTTTCTCTTTGTGGATTTTTGGCCTACACCCGGCAGGACCCATAAGGGCTGTTCCTGGTCAGCATCATATCCTGTTAATCTTGTAAAGATTGCCAAAAAACAAACAAGAAAAATTTTGTCTTAGGATACAAGATTGATTCTCTGACAATTTTAGCGGAGATGCCCGCTGGCAAAAAGAAGCAGGCGAATAAATTCGCCTATACGGGCTTGTAGCGGATTTATCCGCCGACACATAACATGGGAGCCAGCACTCGTGGAAATTGTCACAGGACCACAATATTTCAACAAAAATGAAACTTTTCGCAATTTAATGTTGTATATATACAACATAATGTATAAATCAAGCATATGGAAACGAGAAAGATATATAATCGAATTACCGTCTTGCGAACGGAACGAGGGGTTTCTCGAAAAGACCTGGCAGAATCGGTAGGCGTAAATTTCCAGACCATTGGCTATCTTGAACGGGGAGACTACAATCCCAGTCTGGATCTGGCCTTCAAGATTTGCGAATTTTTCAGGCTACCTGTAGAGATGGTTTTTTCTACTCAACCTTTCAAACCGCTGAGCCAACAACTCTTAGATCAACAATCATGAAATCAACTACAAAAGTAATTCCCATGCCCCGGCGTCGTGCTGCAGTTATTCTCAACTATGCAATGTATCCCGTTATGGGGCTTTTTATGGGAGAAATGCTCACAGATTCCAAATGGATAAATATTGTCGGCATTTTGCTTACTGCAGGCCTGATTTTTGGCACTCTCATTTATTTGTATGCGAATACCAATTTATGGAATCTCGGAAATGCACCGGACAAAGACCTGGATGAGCGACAAGTGCAGGTTCGCAACAATGCATACCGCCATGCTTATACCGTGATGGCTTCTCTGGTAGTGCTGTTTGGCCTGTATTACGCCATCGCCCTTGATAAGGAGGTTTTGTGGATTCCGCAGACCTATGATCAGGCCAGCTATTTTCTGTGGGGCGCTATTCTCCTTACGATGACCCTGCCCTCTGCTATCCTTGCCTGGACGGAGCCGGAGGTGTAGAAGAGGAGAGAAGGAGTCAGGGGTCAGAGAAGAAGAAAGAGAGAAGAAGGAAGAGGGAAGAGAGAAGCGGGGGAAATTCAAGATCAAACTCAAGTTCAAGATCAAAGATCAAATTCAATATACTTTCCCCCAACCTTCAAACAACTCGAACCTCAAACGGTCAAACAAAACAGAGGTCAGTTATGATATACCCTAGCTCCTGAGTTCTACAAAAATTAATCCGCGCCTGGGAACAAACATCTAAACGATTGAATTTTGATATTGCACTTGAATTTGAACTTGAACTTGAATTTGCACTTAACATGAACTATCCAACTTGATCTCCCTCCCTCTCATATCGGGTCTTATTTATCTACTGCTCCAGATTTGGATTGCACGTGGGTGGTTTCGACCGATCAACTCTCAGGAGAACAGCCAGCCACCTTTGACAGTCATCGTCGCAGCCCGAAATGAGGCGGATAACCTTCGGGAATTACTGCCCCTCCTCCTCCAGCAAACCTATCCTCATGTTGAAATCATTATCGCACTCGACCGCTGCACAGATGGAAGCCTGGCAGTGCTCGAAGAATTTGAAGCGCTTCACCCCACGCTACGGCATCTTGTGGTCGATGAACTCCCGGCAGATTGGGCAGGCAAAAAATGGGCACTTACGCAGGCCATAGCGGCCGCACAACATGAACACCTGGTCTTTACAGATGCAGATTGCAGAATGGGCCCCAAGTGGCTTTCCGAAGTTGCTGCCCATTGGGACTCAACAACAGAGGTAGTGCTGGGCCTGGGACCTTATCCTCGATATCCCGGCTGGCTCAATCGCTTTATCCGCTTTGAGACTTTTTATGCTGCTTTTCAATATATCGGACTGGCGCAAAATGGCATTCCCTATATGGCTGTCGGGCGCAACCTGGCATACCGGAAATCTTTTTTCACAAGTCATGGTGGATTTACTGCCTTTCAGGATCGGCTATCCGGCGACGATGATTTGTTGATCAATGCCTACGCGCATGCCGCAGGGACACGAGTGATGATTTCCCCGGTGAGTAGCGTCACTTCCGAACCGAAACGAACATTTACAGATTGGCTCAGCCAAAAGAAACGCCACCTCAGTGCTTCGAGCAAGTATTCGCGGCGCTCTCAATTCATATTAGGGGCCTTTCACCTCTCACATTTGTGCTTTTATGCCGGAATCCTAATATCTTTGTCTCTTGGCCCAACAGCAGGCCTTCCTTTATCGTTATATATAGGCAGAATCGGATTGAGCTGGGTGATCTTTGGGTTAACCAATAAAAAACTGAAGATGCAGGGCCTAATGGCATATTATCCGATATTGGATTTGTTGTTTTTTGTCTATAATTTGTCCGTAGTCCCAGCCGGAATAATGACCCAGCCTGAATGGAAGAAATAAAACCGCAAGTTTCTAAAAATACCAAGGAAGACCGCAAACTGGTAGCTGACGCGAAGAAAGGAGATAATAAGGCCTTCCAGACTTTGCTAAAAAAATACCGCAAATCGGTATACTACATGCTACTTAAGATGGTAAAGAATGCTGATGATGCCGAAGACCTCACCCAGGAGGCTTTTGCAAAAGCATTTAATTCTATCGAAAAATTTGATTCTAAGTACGCTTTCTCTACCTGGCTGTTCCGGATTGCAACTAATAATTGTATTGATTTTATTCGCAAAAAGCGCGTACAAACCGTATCGATCGACCAGCCCGTCGAAGGCGATGACGGTAGCAATATGCGATTTGATGTAAAAGATGAGGAGTTGGACCCCAATGAAGCCATGCTCAAAAAGCAACGCAAGCGCTACCTCAATATGGCCATCGAACGTCTCCCTGAGAAATACAAAGTCCTCGTTGAGCTTCGCTATTTCCAGGAACTCTCCTATGAAGAAGTAGCCAGAGAACTCGAAATTCCGCTTGGTACCGTTAAGGCTCAACTCTTTCGCGCACGTGAACTCCTGAATCAGGAACTGAAGAATATGAAGTCGCAGATGTAGGCGAAAGAAGTTGCTGGTTGCTGGTTTTAAATTTCTGGTCTGGCGTTTCACCGCCTGCCCCTGACAGCGAAGTGATCTGTCCTCTTTCTTCTTCCATCTTTCTTCTCCCCCCTACTTCAAATAGCGGAAATCGTGTCCGTCTTTGATCACCTTAAGGGTAGCTAAGATCAGTTGAATCACGGAATCAACATCTTCTTTCCGGGCCATTTCCACAGTTGTGTGCATATAGCGCAAAGGCAATGAGATCAATGCCGAGGCTACGCCCATATTGGAATAGGCAAATGCATCGGTATCCGTACCGGTAGATCGGGAAGCCGCTTCCCGCTGGAAAGGAATACGATTTTTCTTCGCAGTATCCATGATCAGCTTGAGCAGATTGTTTTGCACAGCCGGGCCTACCGTGAGAGAAGGGCCCTCGCCGGATTTGACTTCTCCATGCTGAATCCGATCGATCATCGGGGTAAAAGTGTCGTGGGTTACATCGGTTACAATCGCCACGTCAGGCTGAATTCGGTGAGCAACCATTTGGGCTCCTCGTAGTCCGACTTCTTCCTGTACGGCATTGACAACATATAACGAATAAGGCAATTCAATTTCGCCTTCCTTGATCAAACGTGCTACTTCTGCAATCATGAAGCCTCCTACCCGGTTATCGAGGGCACGCCCTACGAAATAGCGATTGTTCAACTCCATGAACTCATCTTCGAAAGTCACCACGCATCCGACTTCTACGCCGAGTGCTTTGACTTCTTTCTTGGAGGTGCATCCGCAGTCCAGGAAAATCGTCTTCATCGTAGGGGTCTTTTCTTTTTCTTCGCCCCGACGGGTATGAATCGCAGGCCAGCCAAATACGGCCTTCACGATCCCTTTTTCTGTATGAATATTGACACGCTTAGAAGGGGCAATCTGATGATCTGAACCCCCATTCCGTACGAGGTAAATAAAGCCATCATCGGTGATATGGTTGACAAACCACGAAATTTCATCTGCATGCGCTTCGATGACTACTTTATAGGCTTTGCCGGGGTTAATGATCCCATAGACACTGCCGTAGGTATCAACTTCGTAGGTATCTACAAAGGGTTTGATGTATTCAAGCCACAGTTTCTGACCACTGGATTCAAAGCCGGTGGGGGCTGCATTGTTGAGATACTTGGCAAGAAATGCTAGGGAATCGCTGGTCAGAATAGTTGACTTTGCCATATATCAATGAGGTCGTTTTGGAGAAATTGATCGGCAAATTTAATAATTCCTTAGAGAATCTTATCCTTTTTACCTAAAGAATCAGGTTTTAGGAAGAAAAACCGTAACTACTTAGGGAAAAAAGGGCTTTTGGCAGTTCCCGATCCACAAGTTTGTATTCGCAAAGCCTACCCATAGATAGCCGGACCGAGATCCGACCAAGGGAATAGGCATCCCGAAATCCCATCATGCTCCCCTGATAAGAGTTTGGAGAACCTTCTATCCGACTTAATCGTATTATAAAATCATAATATTTGAATATGATAAATAGTCATTGTATATTTGCAATCTGAATCAGTTAATCATTAGTTTACATCAGAAAGTTTACTCAATGATGTCCCCTCACAATACGCTCATGAAACAGTTTTTTATCATTTTTAGCTTCATCGGCGCCCTGGCTCTTGCATCTTGCCAGGGAGAAACCCAACCCAAAAGCGAAACTGAAGCAGTTTCCGAACCCAACACCGATGTCGCCCTTCCTGTAATTCAGGTCCTGACACCTGCTGAGTTTGAAGAACGCCTTGCCTCAACGGCAGATGCCCAACTCATTGATGTCCGTACCCCAGAAGAAGTAGCCACTGGCAAATTGCCCGGAGCAGGCAACATCGACGTCAAGTCAAATGATTTTAGTGATATGGCAGTAAATAGCCTGGACCTCAATAAGCCTGTATTTGTGTATTGCAAAAGGGGGGCTCGTAGTTCCGCGGCTGCCGACCTACTCGAATCGATGGGCTTTACAGAAATTTACAATATGGATGGTGGCTTTCTTCAGTGGAAAGAAGAAGAGCGACCTACGGAGTAGAAGGGGAAAGAGGTGTCAGGAGTCAGGTGTCAGGGGCAAGGAGTCAGCTAGGATACAATTGAAAAAAAACAGATATATGAGTTCCAAAGGTAATTTTTCCGAATTAATAAACTCAGAAACCCCTGTACTGGTCGATTTTTTTGCGACCTGGTGTGGGCCTTGCCATGCGATGGCTCCGGTTTTGAAGCAATTAGCCTCCGAAATGGGAGAAAAAGTGCGGATCATCAAAATCGATGTCGATAAAAACAAGGGCCTTGCCGAGCATTTCCAGATTCAGGGCGTGCCGACATTTATGCTGTTTCAAGCAGGAGAAATGAAATGGCGACAGTCCGGTGGCGTTCCCATCCAACAACTCCGACATGTCATTGAACAACATGCAGTAGCGCAGTAGCAAGAAGAGAGAAGACGAAAGGCAGAAGATGAAAGATCAGAATCAGATAGCTATCAGATTATTTCCAGCATCCTAACGCCTACCGTTTGAACTTGAATTTGCACTTGACATTGTATTCTCTCCTTTGCTTGTAATTCCGATCAAAATATAATCCCCTTGCACATGATTGAGTTTATTTCACAACCCTGGCCCTGGCATATTTCGGGCCTTATGATTGTCCTGGTAATGGGCGCCTTGTTATTCCTCGGAAAAAGTTTTGGCGTATCCAGTACCCTCCGTACCGTATGCGCCATTGGGGGAGCCGGCAAGCGAATCTCCTTTTTCGATTTCAACTGGAAAAAAGAAATCTGGAACCTGGTGTTCATATTTGGCGCACTTATCGGCGGATTTATCGCCCATACTTTTCTGAGTTCACCAGACCCTATGACGATATCAGCTGCAACCAGTACTGATCTGGCAGCTATGGGGCTCAGCACCAACTTCCAGGAACTCGCTCCTATGGAGATCTTCAGTTGGTCGGGACTTTTCACCTTGAAAGGATTTATCCTGATCGTAGGCGGAGGATTTCTGGTCGGTTTTGGTACCCGTTATGCCGGAGGCTGTACTTCCGGACATGCGATTTCGGGTCTTGCTAATCTTCAGCTTCCTTCTCTGATAGCAGTTGTTGGCTTTTTTATTGGCGGCCTGACAATGACCTATCTTGTTCTTCCCCTTATCCTTGCGCTTTAATTCTTCACATATTATGAGTTCTCCCAATACACTTTCAAAAGATAAGCAAAGCCCAACACAGACTCCCACTCCGGGTACGACGAATACGCTGGGCGCTTTATTCAGCTACCTGGCAATCGGTATTTTCTTTGGAATTGTACTGACCAAAGCAGAAGTGATTTCCTGGTATCGGATTCAGGAAATGTTTCGCTTCCAAAGCTTTCATATGTACGGGGTAATCGGCACTGCAGTCATCGTAGGAGCGATTACTGTTGCCCTGATCAAACGATTCAAGCTCAAAGACTTCAGTGGCGCACCCATTACCTTTAGTCCCAAATCCATGAGTGTACCCCGCTACCTGATTGGTGGTACTTTATTTGGCTTGGGATGGGCAATGACTGGCGCATGTCCCGGGCCCCTGTATGCCCTGGTAGGCAATGGCATTACCGTTTTCATCGTCGCAATAGGCAGTGCAGTACTGGGTACCCTCGCCTATGGAGCCCTGAGAGATAAACTGCCTCATTGATTGGATTCACCCCTTAACCGCTCCTATAGATGAGTCTGAAAATTTCCGAAACAGAATACAAAGCCATAGCCGACCTGATCTCCAGCGAAACCAGTGTGGTCGGCATTGATGCGAAAAAAACGCATATCCTCATCATTCACCAATTGATGCAAATGGAAAAAAGAATGGCCATGCTTGAGGAGACTATCAAAGAACTTCAGGCAAAAGACAACTAGCTGGTGATGGATATTTCTCTCGTCAAAAAGCATCTGCCTTATGCCGAGCCTGAGCTGTTGTCAGAAATTGAACAGCATAGCCTGTATCGGCAAATTCCGGGTGAAACGGCTATCCTGCGAGAAGGTGCTGTGGTAAATTCATTGCCTTTTGTACTCAGTGGACGGATCAAAGTCATGAGCACCAGCAAGGAGAAAGAGTTATTGCTTTATTATCTCGAACCGGGAGAAAGTTGCATCATGTCATTCGCAGCCTGTCAACACGATCATGAAAGCAAAGTGATGGCCATAACAGAGGGAGAAACCGAGCTACTCCTCATCCCGGCAGACCGCCTTTCGCATTGGCTACGCACCTACCCTTCTCTCAATCGGTTTATCATTGATCTCTATAATCAACGATATCTCGATCTCCTCCACACAGTCGATCAGCTCATTTTCTGGAAAATGGAAGATCGGCTGATTGAATATTTATTCAATAAACGGGAAAGCGAATCTAACAATCGGATTATCGCTACGCACCAACAAATCGCCAATGACCTCGGCTCAGCCCGGGAAGTCATCTCCCGCCTCCTCAAAAAGCTGGAAATCGAAGGGCGTATCCAACTCGCCCGCAATGAGATTCATCTACTGCCCCCTCATTAAAAGCATTCATGCCGTGTGACTTTTATCACTGAATCCTGCACCGATGAAAGGTATATTTCAATTCATTGAACCGTCTGGATATAAAATCCCTGAGGTTCATGAAGGAATGACTACTTAACACACTCGCAATGAGCACGACACACTTTCAAATTCTGATTATTGGGGGAGGAACCGCCGGTATTATGACAGCCGCCCAATTGAAAAGAGCGGATTCAAAGCTTAGTATTGGATTAATCGAACCCGCTGAAACCCATTACTACCAACCCGCCTGGACATTGGTAGGCGCAAATGCCTATTCTTACGAAAAAACAGCACGTCCTATGAAGGGACTCATTCCCGATGGCGTTTCCTGGATTCAGGCGTATGCGGATGGTTTTGATCCTGAAAACAATCTGGTTCATACGAAAAATGGAGGCACCTACTCATATGACTACCTCGTTGTCTGTCCTGGGTTAATAATGGATCCGACGATGATAGAAGGATTGGCAGAATCACTTGGAAAGGGCGTGGTATGCAGCAATTATACCGACCCCGAACACACATGGGAAGTATTACGCAATTTCAAGGGGGGAAATGCGGTATTTACCCAGCCCACTACGCCGATTAAATGTGGCGGCGCCCCTCAAAAGATTTGTTACCTGGCGGCCGACTATTTTCGGAAAAACAATCTGGCGGATCAAACCAATACCATCTTTGCCACGCCAGGCACCGTCATTTTTGGCGTAAAGGAAATTGCAAAGACGCTGATGAAGGTAATTCACCGATACAACATCCATTTCAAGCCCTTTTATGCACCGGTCAAGATCGATGGAGAAAATCGGATCATCCATTTTAAGAGCGTATCACCAGATGCCAATGACTGCATCGTCAATGAGGGAAATGTGCTTGGGGAAACGATGAAGGGGGAATCCGAAATGGTGATGCCCTTTGATATGCTACATCTGGCCCCCCCTCAGCGTGCACCAGATTTCATCAAAAACTCTACCCTGACTACCGATGCCGGCTGGCTCTCGGTCAATATTGAAACCCTCCAACATACAGGCTACGCCAATATCTTTGGTCTGGGTGATGTCGCCCAACTTCCTACTGCAAAAACCGGAGCCGCTATCCGGAAACAAGTACCCATAGTAGTGGCCAATATCCGGAAATTGATCGCCCACAACAAGATTACAGATCAGTCATACAACGGATACTCCTCTTGTCCATTGGTTACCGGGTATGGAAAAATGGTCCTTGCCGAATTTGATTACCAGAATAACTTCATCCCGGACCCTAAATTAAAGCAGATGCTTGTGTTCAATTCGGATAAAGAACATTGGCGTTTGTGGATGCTCAAAAAATATATTCTTCCCTACCTCTATTGGAATAAGATGATGAAGGGACATGACGTATAAAACCCTCGATTATATGGAGGCTAACTCCCATAGTTTAAAAGGTTATTCAATTTTTATATATTCTTCTTAGGCAAAATAAGGCATAAGAATTTTCCAAAACTCGGAATAATTGAATAATTTCAGGCCGCTTATTGAATATAAAATCCCGGGCGTTTCCTCAAGAAATCTCCCGGGATCTTTTAGGCAATCCAGTATAAAACCTGTATATTGAATTAGCATTAGCCTGAAATTATGCCAAAGGACTCATTCAAGCCCCTATCTCCTGATGATTTTGAACAGGGCTTCCTTGCAGCAGAAGAAGCTATATTACTGGACGTTCGCAGTCCGATAGAGTTTTCCATGCGGCATTTGGAGAGTTGTATGCAATTGGACTTTACTTCCCGGGAATTCCGGGAAGTGATTAATATCCTCGATCCGGAGATTCCCTATTTTGTATATTCAGAAAAAGGAGAACGCAGCCAGGAAGCTTGCGAATACCTCATCAAGAAAAAATTCAAGGCTATTTATATGCTCGAAGGTGGTATCGAAGCTTGGGAGAATGCTGAAAAAGAGACGGTCAATGCGGCCAATTTCTCCGACGATGCCCTTCAAAAATTAAGCGAAGCCTTATTCTTTTCGGACTGATCTCTCCACCTCAATCTCGGTCTAAACAGCTTCTTCCTACTCCAGATATAGTGCTTATCCCTTGCGGATTACGATCTTGCTATGGGTATCCATTTGCAAACCTATCCCGCCCAAGCGGTCTGAGATGAACGAAAAAACGCAATACCTAATTAGGTTTCTAACCTATGGGCAGGTTCATTTATTTCTCACCCTATTCTATCTGTCATGTTCAAGAATCACCTTCTCATCGCCCTGCGGCATATGGTCCGCAATAAAGTTCATACGCTGATCAACCTCCTGGGCCTCGCGATTGGTATGGCTGCCTGCATCCTGATCTTATTATTTGTCCGGGATGAACTTAGCTATGATCGTTACCACAAACAATCAGACCGCATTTATCGAATGAGCCGGGAATGGATGGATGACAATGGTACGACAACCCTGCATCTGGGGCATGTAGCGCCTCCTTTTGGGCCCCTCGTCGAGAATGACTTCTCCGGACAGGTAGAAAAAACCGTTCGGTTTTTGAGCGATTCCCCCTTGATGACCTATGAAGAAAAACAGGTAGAAGAAGACCGGTTTTTCTTTGCAGATGCTTCGGTATTTGAAGTCTTTTCCTTTGAAATGAAACTGGGTGATCCCGCAACAGCCCTTACCGAACCCAATACCCTGGTCCTTACCGAATCCACCGCTCGAAAGTATTTCGGGGAAGAAAACCCCATCGGTAAAACGATCAACTACGATACCCAGGTGGATATGAAAGTAACAGGTGTGATCGAGGATGTACCCAGCAATTCTCATTTTGTGTTTGATATGCTCGCCTCCTTTCAAAGTGTTGAGAATTTTTTCGGGCGGGAAAATCTGATGCAAAACTGGGGCAGTAACAATTACTCCACCTATTTATTGCTGGCACAGGGCGTAGATCCTACACAGATTTCCGATGCTTTTCCTGCATTCCTGGATAAGCATATAGGAGAATGGAATGGGAAACCCGTTTCCCACTACAATGTATTGCACCTCCTGCCTTTGACAGACATTCATCTGCATTCTCATCTGGATACGGAAATCGGCCGAAACGGGGACATGGCTTATATCTATATTTATGGGCTGATTGCCTTGCTGATTCTGGCGATCGCCTGCATCAATTTCATCAACCTCTCCACAGCACGTTCTTCTCGTCGTGCGCGGGAAGTGGGCCTTCGTAAAGTGATCGGCGCCGTCAGGTGGACGCTCATCCGACAATTTATTTCCGAATCTCTCCTCATTTCCCTGTTCGCCCTGGGGATTGGCCTGGTGCTGGTCCATTCATCCCTCCCTTTCTTCAATGATTTTGCGCACAAGTCGCTGGAACTGAATTATACCGGGGAAGCTTTTCCCCTGCTCATGTTACTCGGCATCACCTTATTGGTGGGGCTGGTAGCAGGAAGTTATCCGGCATTTTACCTGTCCGCATTTGAACCGGTTGCGATCTTGCGCGGGACCCTCAAAACTTCCGGACGCAAAAGCCCGCTACGCTCTGTTCTCGTAGTTCTCCAGTTTACCATATCCATTGCGCTCATTATCAGCGTGGGGATCGTAAGGGATCAACTGGCCTATATGAAAACAAAACCCCTCGGCTTTAATCAAGAAAATGTGCTGGTACTTCCCCTTAGCGACGAAATCTACAGCCGCTACCCTGCCCTCAAGACTCAATGGCTGAGCAATCCCGGCATTCTGGATGTAACCATTAGCAGCCGCGTTCCTTCGGGACGATTGCTCGATTCCCAAGGGGGAAAAGCAGAAGTGAATGGTGAAATGAAAACCCTGGAAACACGGGTTTCCGATATCCATGTCGGGCATGACTACCTCAATACCTTTGAGGTTTCATTTGTTGCAGGTCGCAATTTCGATGTGCAACTGGCGAGTGATTCCAGTCAGGCTTTTGTGTTAAATGAGGCCAGTATTCGAGCTATCGGATGGCCTTCTGCTGAAGCAGCTATTGGTAAAAAATTCGAGTATGGAGATCGGGAAGGCACCATCATCGGAGTGGTTTCAGATTTTCATTTTGAGTCCCTGCATCAATCCATTGCGCCTATCGTCTTTATGATTACCCAGGGCAGAAGTAATCAGATCGCTATGCGCATTCATGAATCTACCCGTGAACAAACACTGGCCTATCTGTCTGAACAATGGGCTTTCCTCAATCCAGGCTTTCCTTTCGATTATTATTTTGTCTCCGAACGCTTCAATGAAGGATATGCGAATGAAGACCGTCTGGGTATGATCATCGGATTTTTCTCCTTTCTGGCGATATTTATTGCCGCTCTTGGGCTATTTGGACTGGCTTCCTTTACGGTGGAGCAGCGCTTTCGGGAAATTGGAATCCGCAAAGTAATGGGCGCCTCGGTCTCGACGATTCTCCTACTCCTGACCCGACGATTTACGTTGCTGGTAGTATTGGCATTTTTTATTGCGGCTCCCCTTGCAGGGTGGCTCATGTCCACGCTGTGGATGGATACCTTTGCCTATTCGGGCGGTATTCAACCGTTTCCGTTTATCGCAGCAGGTGTTTTTTCCATTCTCGTTGCCTGGCTAACGGTGGGCTATCAGTCTTACCGGGCTGCCAGCCTGAATCCGGTAGATGCCATTCGGCAAGATTGACGTAGAGTCCGCAGATCGGGGTCTGCGGACAACGGACTGAATCGTTTTGAGTTCAAACTGAAGTCGATAGGAAAATGCTCAATCCCCCTTGTCATGAGTACCAATGGGAAGTCGTATCCCCACCGCAATCCCAAGGGAAACGGGTCTCAATTTCAAATTCGTTTCGGGTCGGTAGTTGGGTAAGTCCAGCCGATCCAGCCATTTGCAGCACTTGTTCTGCTTCCACCTCTTCCTTACCACCTGGAAAACATTCATCATCATTTACAGGGCGCTGTGCATATAGCTTGACTACAATGCCCCTGACTTCTCCAAATGGCGCAGCCAAATCTTCCAATACGAAACTATGTCGTTTATCCCGATGTAGGGTGTCTCCGGAAACGATGTCTAACAAGGTCCATCTATATTCCTCCCAGCCAGGCGCAGCTGAAAAACGAACTTTGTCATGATTATTGACCCATTCGGTAGGGAAAAAAGTATCAGTCGCTACCGTTTGATCTCCCATCTGGAGGGGAAGGGCTTCCTCAATCCGCATCTGTATATCCAGCGGGACACAATCTCGCTTACAAGCTGTCACCAAAAGTCCGGTCAGCACAAGCGACAATAGGCAAGCATAAGAAATGCTACTTTTCATGAGTATAGAATTTTTTCCAATCAGAATATTCTGAATATATTGTTTAGTATTCAAAAGTTCAACCCCCAACTCATTACCGTACACTTTTAAAGTGTTGTCAGCAGACCCCGATCTGCGGCGGAACATCCTTTCGCGCTGCCCCCATTTCCTTCCGAAGGAAATGAGCCCGCAGGC
>CAYGTH010000183.1:12173-13256 GCA_964352745.1 uncultured Bacteroidia bacterium | reverse complement strand
GCATGATCTCCCAGGTACACGGAATCGAGGATTTCTGCAGATGTTGGAAATACGGTTTTCCAGCTTTTGCCCCCATCTTCGCTTTTGTGCAAAGCTGCTGCTCCGCAATAAATCACATTCGAGTCCAGCGGATCATAGGCAAAGCTCCCTACGCCGCCCGGGAAATTAACCATCCGAAAAGATTGCCCGGCATCCCGACTGAAATACGCACCTGTCATATCACATTTCACAGCGAAATGGGCAGGATCATGATAGGAAAATGTGGGCAAAAAAGTAGAACCACCGCCACCAGGACCCAATCGATCCCATTCAACAGATGAAACCGGAATTTCCTGACACGACAACAGGCAACAATAACTGATGGCAAAAATGTAGAGAAGTCTCATATTGTTAATCAAAAAGGGAGAACGTTATTCTTCAAAAAGGAGGAAGCGATACGAACACCTGCGATCAATTTATCCATGCCAGTTTCACCGGGATCATTCAGGCCATATCTAGCGTAGCCAGAGTCGTTTTTTTACAAGTTAGGGAAAAATTGAAGCTTCGATAAAGCTACCCTCGATTTCAGGTATCAAAGGCAGTATGAGAGAGGGTTTCCAGGACGCCAATCGCTACCTCAGCCTGTTGGGTTGGCACAAAGATTTGATCGTGATAGTAGCCTGCGATTACGTTGCAGCTGATATTCGCTTCCGCCAGAGCACTGGAAAAGGCAGTCGTTAGCCCCACAGCTTCGAGAGAAGAATGGATTTCCAATGTGATCCATGCAGTATGTTTACTTTTAGTATGAGTAACAAGCAAAAACCCTGGTTTCCGTGTACAATCTCAATCTCACGCAAAGTCACCAGACCGCAAAGGAAGGCCAGGAATTTACCACTCAGCTCACTCAGGAAGCCCTAAGTAAGATTGGATTTCGGACCTCCGCTTAGTGTATCCTCCGTGTCCTTAGTTGCTTAGTGGTGAAAAAACGCACGCCAAGTCGCCAAGCCGCCAAAAAAGAAGCGATTATGATGAATAGTTGAAATTTGAGCTTGAAATTGAATTTGAACTTCATCAACTCAAACTTTCTCTGTGCCTCTCCGTCTC
>CAYGTH010000183.1:0-12073 GCA_964352745.1 uncultured Bacteroidia bacterium | reverse complement strand
ATTTCGAGAAGTCCCGCCCACAGGTGCTTTGCTGCTTTGTGTCTTTGCGTTCAATTCTTTTTTTTTCCACAAATCCGCCAAGGCTTCTCTGTGTTCAATTTCCATAAACTTGCATTTCCTTCCAAAAGCACGCATATTTCGATATGAGCAGATAGGCAGATTTAAGTATAGAGATTGTCTTATATCTTTATACTCAAATCTTTCTTCTAACATCCCCTTTCTCTATGAATACTACCTTCCGCATTTTCCTGATGGCTTCGCTGGTTTTTCTCCTGCATTGCACAGAGCCCGAGGCTCTTACAGAAGTCCCACAGTGGACGACACACGAAATCACCCTAACCTCGACGAATACGTACAAAAATCCCTATACCGATGTACAGGTCTTGGGGATATTCAAAAATGCAGCAGGGGATTCCCTCATACGTCCGGGTTTCTGGGATGGAGGCAATACCTGGAAAATTCGATTCTCACCGCCGGATAGCGACCAAATCTGGTCCTGGAAAAGTGTTGCCAGCAAATCGGACGATTCAGGCCTAAACGGCCAATTGGGGAAAATTAGGTCAATCGTCTATCAAGGAACTAATCACCTGATACAGCATGGATTACTCCGCATGTCTCCCGGTAAGCGCAGTGTCGTTCATGCGGATGGAACTCCTTTCTTACTGGTTGGGGATACGCCCTGGGCGCTCCCCTTTCGGGCCACACAGGCGCATGCTACCGAGTATGCCCAAGACCGGCAATCAAAGGGAGTTAACGCCGCGCTCCTCATGACTGTACAGCCTGACATGGAAGCCGAAGGACCGGATGCACGCGATACGCCGCTGGGCTTTGCACGGGGGTTTGCCGATTTGTCAGAGGGCCATATTAACCAACTCAATCCTGCCTATTTCCAGATGCTCGATTCTCTGACGGACATCTTGCTCGATCACGAGATTGTGCCCGTCTACCAGCCCGTTTTTCACGGCTTTGGCTGGAAAGGAAAAAAGGTACTGGGGAATTATATAGACCCGGTAGAATACGTACGCTATTGTCGCTACCTGTTGGCCCGATACGGCAGCAAACCGGCTTTCTGGTTGCTGGCGGGTGATAATGGCGGACGAGATCCAGGTGTCAAAGAAAGCGGGGAAATGATGGAGCAATTGGATACTTACCAACAACCGACCGGCCTGCATTACAATCCCTGTGATGATTATGTCGCCGAATGGGCCGTGGACAACCCCCTGAAGCATTGCGAGCATGAGAATAAAAGTTTTCAGGCGGAACCCTGGTTGGATTTCCAATGGGCGCAGTCCGGCCACAGCAATGAGCACTTATACCACAAAGTCGAACGGATGTACGAGAATGTGCCGGTCAAGGCATCAGCAAATGGAGAACCGACCTACGAGGGCATGAACGATGGCAAAAACGGCCTCGGCTGGTGGCAGGGCGAAGAAGCCTGGATGCAGTTTCTGTCCGGTGGAACGATGGGCGTAGTATATGGCGCTGGAGGGCTCTGGCAGTGGAAAGTAACTGCCGATGAGGAGGGATGGACTGCATGGGCAGGGCAAGCCATGTCGTGGCGGGAAGCCATGAAACAGGAGGGGTCGGTATATGTAGGATACTTCGCCAAAGCCCTCAAAGGATATCCTACAACGGATCTGGTAAAACGCCCTGACCTCAGTGATCAGCCGATGCTCGCTCATCCCGGTCGATTTTATGTGGCCTACCTGAATGAAGGCGGGGAGATATCCATTTCCGGGGTTTCGGCAGGATTGCCCCTGCGGTGGTTTGATCCCAAAAACGGGACCTTCGAAGCAGAAATGACAACCGATGGGAACGAAACATTTGAAGCACCGAATGGGAATCCCTGGGTCTTGCTGATCGGTAAGCGCAAGGATCGATGATTTCACCTCAAAACTGCACGGACTTATAGCGGATATCGACATGCTTCAGACGACCGGAGACTTAGGAGAATTCATGTGCAAAATACTAGGATAACCTACTGCGAAATGGTAACTTTCGATATAGGGAGTGCCATTACTCCCGCTAATCCATACTCCTATGAAACTACTTAATCCGCTTTCTATCAGCCTGCAGGCAGCGCTTATGCTAGTCTGTGTCATGCTGTTTGTACAGTGTAAATCTACCGAGCAAAGTGCTGCCTTGCATTCCTCAACTGACATTACTGAGTTGCATACCAATGCCACCAATAAGGCGAATACAGTTGAATCCAGACCTGAAACAGAAAATGTAAGATCGCTACTGGATATGCTTCGGACCGTTCCCGGCCTTGAAATCCGTGGTTCCGGCCCTAATCCCAATATTATTTTAAGGGGTTCGACCTCCTTTTTAGGAGAGAACCGCCCCCTCTTTGTCCTCAATAGTACGCCCATTGGACATGACTTCCAAAGCGTGAATAGCTCCGTCGTTGTCCAGGAAATCAAAAGAATTGAAGTCCTCAAAGGGGGACAAGCCGCACTCTATGGATCACGTGGCGCAAATGGGGTCATCCTCATCAGAACCAAGTAATTACCCCTGCTTTATGAGAAGAATCAAGCTATTACTTACTGCTATTTTTTGTCTGAGCTTACTCATGGTCGTTTCCTGTTCGAGCACCAGAAAAGCAGTGGCTTCTGATGGCGGAGCCGCTAGTCTGGAGTCCAAAAGAAGCAAATCCATTCCCAGTACCAATGGCGTTGAGCTTACGGAAAATGAACAACGGTCAGGCACCCAGCTAATCGATCTCCTTCGCCGGGTATCAGGCGTAGTTGTGCAGGGGAGTGGTTCCAATGCACGGGTAACCATCCGGGGAAATTCTACTTTCAATGCGAGCAATGAGCCCCTATTTGTATTGGATGGAACGCCAATTGGTCATGATTTTTCCGCAATCGCGAGTGCGATAAATGCTCGTGAGGTCAAGAGCATTTATGTCCTCAAAGGGGCCGATGCTGCCATTTATGGTACGCAAGGCGGCAATGGGGTCATTATGATCACGAGCATAAAGTAATACGCAGCTTGTTGTGCAATATGAGTTACCCCGAATTTTGGGGAAATTAATAACAAGACGTCCGTCATTCCGTGGCTTTTTTGTTGCGCAGCTTCAAAAAAGAACCCGGAATCTTCTACTAACCTATCAAAACCTGGTAGAAGAGGTGGGAGATTCCGGATCGAATTTCAAAGCTATGCAATGAAATTCGTCCGGAATGACCTTTGGCAGGTTAATAGGATATAAAATCCGGGATGACCCATTTTTTTGTAGCTTACGTCCTCATATCATTCAGATGATTTGTTATGTAATGGGAGTCGCCGGCTCCGGAAAATCGACCATTGGCGAACTCCTTTCTCAACAGCTTAGCCTCCCATTTTTTGATGCAGATGCCTTTCATCCTGCTGCAAATATCGACAAGATGTCTCAAGGCATCCCCTTGACGGATCAGGACAGAAGTCCCTGGCTGGAAAATATAGCAGCTACCGCCCGCAAATATGCAGAGAGCAAGGGAGCCATTTTTGCCTGTTCTGCTCTCAAACAACAGTATCGGGATATCCTGGGCAGCAACATCGACGCTCCCGTTCATTGGATTTTTCTGGAAGGATCACTGGATTTGATTCGTCAGCGCATGGAGCAGCGAACGGATCATTTTATGCCCCCTGCTTTGTTGCAATCTCAGTTTAACGCCTTGGAAACGCCTGATTCTGCAATCATACTGGACATTGAGGAGGCACCGGAAGTTTTGGTAGCGAAAATTAAGCAGCAGCTTACAGGAAACTAATCGATTCCCCAACCTTCCTCTTTTGTCTCTCGGCGGGTATTGTGTAAATTCCCACATGGACACGAGCACTCCCTCCCGAAGGACTTTTTTTAGACAGCTGATTCAGGGCACAATCGGCATGAGTTTTCTGGCAAGCCAAAGCAGTTTACTTTCCTGCGCTTCGGCGGCAGACAAGCCGCTTGTTTCACTCCTATTGCAAGCCGGAAATGCCTTGACTGAAAAAGAACGATATGCTTTTCTACAGGCAGCTCAGGAACTGCCTAACCTCAGCCCTGAGGTACAAAGTATCCTGGCTGAATTCGTAAAAATTGTTCGGCATTTTGCAGTACCTCGTGAAATATATGAGGCACTTCCGAAAGAAAAGCGCCCCAAGCGATACATGACGGGTTTCTTTAATGGGCATTTGGATGTTGAAGAACACCTCTTGCCAGAAGTGGCCCCCGAATCGCCACTTGCCCCGCTGATGGGCTATTATCGCGCCCGGATGCTGATCCATTCGGTGATCCAACACGGCTGGTTGCTTGCTCACAAAGACAAGCGGGATCCTTATTTTGACGAAGCCCGTAGCCTCTTGCACCTAGCGGCCGCGGCCTACCCCAATAATCCCGTGATTAGCATGTACCTGGGCAAGGCAATTCCCTGGAATCCCAATTTTTCGCCACACCCGAATGCACCGGATTGGGCCAATCAACAACGTGAAATTCTCGAAAAACTCACCGATACGATCCATTGGTGGATAGACGAGCGCCAGGTATCTGACGGGCAATTTGGTGGTGGATGGGGAGATGATGTCGAAATGTGGCGGAACTGGATTCCGATACTGGTAGCCTTTCAGGATGAAAAAGTGGTTGCCGGGCAGTCTCTCCTTTCGGAGGGATTATTCGCCCAGAAACACATGAAAGGCGGTTACACAGATCACATGACCGATGTGGAGCACACTGCCGAGGATTCTGCTGATACCTGCACGGCCATGATGCACCTCAGACCTGATGATCCGGTCTGGCAACAGCGTGCCTTGCGAATTGTCGACCTCATGGAAACGACCTGGACGGGCATCAATGATCGCGGCCAATTACAATTCAAAAGTACCTATTTCACTTCTGAAGGCGTGGACCCCGATCCCCGAAAAGCCTGCGATACGGTCTATCATCCCCGCACGATTCAACCGGCCTTGCTGCATTGGCAACGGACGGGCGATGAGCGAATCGGGAAGCTTGTGACGACCTGGATACGCACCTGGGTAGATGCGAGTATGCGCGCCGAAAAGGGGAAACCTGCGGGAATTGTGCCTTCTGCCATTCATTGGCCGGATGGGACCGTCGGAGGCTTGCCGGATACCTGGTGGAAGCCCGACAATCACAATGAAAATCCGCTATACGACTGGCCCAGCGCTATGTATATGATGCTGAGTACGATGATCTTGTGCTTTCACATGAGTCGGGATCGGTATTTTCTGAAACCGCTATTCAGTATGGCGGAGATATACCGTAAATATCCGAATCCGGGAAAACCGGAAGACCTCGAAGGCGGTTCCGAAGTCTGGTGTGCCAGTCAAATGCCCAATTTCTTACCAGAAGCACTCGCCAAGTACCAAAAGATTTCAGGCGACAAGCAATTTGAAGACATCATCGTTTCGGCAGACGGAGATGGCTATGCGCAGTATGCATTGACTGCCAACTATGCAGCATTGGAGGCTGATTTAGCCAAACAGTTTACTGTGTTTCAGCATAACGAAGCGGCCTATACCTCTGAGGTGCTCTGGACGGATCGATTATTCTCTTTTCATAAAAACTACCTCAAGTTTTTTGAAAGCGATCCCGCTCCTACCTATCGATCCGGTTTCCTGTTCTCCATGCTAACGGGGCATATCGGGGATGCCTTGTACTTCCCGATCAATGCAGTCAAATGGAATACGCCTTCCCGTGAATTTGCAGCTATTGTTACCCATAATCAGACAAATCGATTCTCCGCAATTATGTTTCATTTTGGGAATGAAGCACGCGACCTGAGTGCTACTCTTTTTCTCCTGGAACCAGGCGCTTACGAACTGCGCCTTTCCCTTGCAGAGCATCCTGATCCGATTGTTCGGAAGGTCGTGACGATCACTTCAACTCAGCGAAAACAGCCTTTTCTCTTGCCCCCCGGCGAACTGTACCGACTCGATCTCGTAGCTGTATAATCTATGGATGCGACCCACTTACTCAAACAATCCCTCGACCAGTTTCATCCGATCAGCGATACGGATTTCGATCGATTCCAGGCCATAGGCAAACCGGTTCATTTTGCAAAAAAAGCGTACTTGCTTACAGCGGGCGAGGTTTGTCGGGGCTTTCATTTCATAGCGAGTGGTAGTGTCCGGAAATTTGAATGGGTGAAGGATAGAGAGATTCATCGGGAATTTTTCTTTGAACAGGATATGGCGACTGACCTCGCCAGTATGCGCAACAAGGAACCCGCCAAGGTCAATATGGTAGCGATGGAACCCGTATCAGCAATCTTCTTCTCAGGCGCAGAAATGTTTGCCTTATATGAAGAATCACCCCGTTTTGTAGAATTAGGAAGGAGAATCCTGGAAGTCAAGTTATTGGACCAGCAAGACTTCTCAGCGCTGCTCCTCAACCTCAATCCCAGCGAGCGATATACCTATATCCTCGAGCATCGCCCCCACCTGATTCAGCGCATTCCACTGCAATACCTCCCGACTTACCTCGGCATGACGCGGGAAACCCTGAGCCGGATTCGGGGAAGGCAAGGAGGGTAACAGGGGAGAGTTAACAGTTAACAGTTGAATTTTGAGTCTTAGTTTTTCAAAAACAAATCCTCCCAACCTCCCGAATTCCCTTCCTCCCGCACTCGCCCCCTCTTTTTGTGATTTTCGTCAACTGTTTTGACAGGTCTGCCAGTGATCTTTGTGCCAATCAACGATCAATCTATTTTACCATGAGACAAGTAACTGGCCTGCTCCTGCTGGGGGTATTAATCACCTTTTTCCGCACCAACCAAGCTCAAAACACAAAAGCGATGGAAACCCAGATCAAACAGACCATAGAAACATTTGCGACAGCAGGGGCCGTACGCAACCTCGATGCTCTTGAGGAAGTGTTGCATGCTGAATTCCGCGTATTGGCTAATCGATTTGGGGGGAAAGACGCACTTACCGTCATTTCACGGGAACAATACCTCAGCATGATGGAGGCAGGAAAAATTGGCGGAAATGAAGTGTCCGTTCGATTTGACAAGGTTTCTATCCATGCGCACTCCGCAGCTGCGGAAGTTGCCTTTGTGAGTGAGGCTGCTGAAATGCAATTGTTCATTCTACTCTTGCAAGATGAGGCCGATACCTGGAAAATTGCCAGCGATATGGCTGTGGTTGTGCCGCGGTAGGGGAAAGATTGAAGACAGAAGATGGAAGAGCATTAATATCCCGAATCCCACGGGATGAAGCGCTCTTCCCTGCCATAGGTTTCGGCACGTTTTTCCAGCTTCCGAATTCCGAGAATACAAGCGGTCAGGACCAGGAGGTACACGATCTGCTGGAGGCTTTGCGGGACCCAGGTTTTCATGGCTTCCCGAGCCAGCGTGAAAGCGATTAATATTCCACCCCAGCCGCTTATCAGAAAGAGGGCGGACTGCAGATAGGCAAAAAAGCGAAGCTTTGCCGAGTTCCACTTCAGCGATTCAGCAGATTGGGCGGAAGGAAGGGTCCGCTCCTTGCGATAATCACCCAATGCATATAGTCGATTTCGGGTTTTGAGGGCTTCTGCTACAAACAGAATTCCCCCAATCATAAAGAGCAATTTCTCTGGCAATCCGCCGGGAATGATAAGCTGGATGGGAATCATCACGAGGCATATCCATGCCCATAAAGCTATTCCGATCAATACCATCATCGGCAACACACGGGTTATCGGCATCCGGACATGATCTTGCCAGGCAATTCGCCAGCCCTTCTGTGTCAGAGTTTGATAATTCATTCCGATTAAGATCAAAGAGTAAGGTCCCAGAATGAGTGCCCACAAAGTCAGGACTGGCCCCAGATACATAGCATAGACGGCATCGTAATAACGAATTAAAACTAGCAGTAATAAGGAAAATACCGATGCCATCGGCAAGGCAAATAACAGACTGATCCCTATACGTTGAAGCATTTTCATGAATAACTCTTTTGTTGGAGATCAGTTACCTAAGCGCCACAAATCATAACATGATCGCCTTACTTCTTTCGGGCATGCGCTCCTCCGCTACTCCTGTGCACTTCTGTTCGCCGCAATTTTTGCTTTCATGACTTCTTCTATCATGCCTACGCGGGCGCGGGCCACTTCGGTATTTGGGCCTGCAAAGTGCTCATCCAGGGTTTGGAAAAACAATTTTTTCCAGCGGGCAAAATGTTCATCCGTCAGCGGGATTTTTTGATCCAACGCGACATGTTTTCGCATGGGATTTCCTCGATAGTTACCAGCCTGAAATAAAACCGAGTCCCAAAATTCATACATGATAGGCATGTGAACTTCCCACACAAGCGGCACGACTTTCGTGAAGATATGTCCGATTACGTCATCCGTTTTCACTTGGGTATAAAAAGCGTTTACGAGTTGTTCGATATCGGCACGATTGGTGATGTCTTTTTTGTGGGGTTCCATAGTTAGGATCAGAGGTATGCTGCAAGTTACTACAAAGTGGCTTTCCGAATTAAAAAACAAGGATGACTAAAGTCAGTTATCCCGCTACGCTGTATCATCTTGCTTCAGCAAAATCGGTCGCTTATTCGCATTGCCGCCAACCTGGCATTGACCATTTGCACCCTCACTTTTTACTATGAAACATCGATTCGCTGATACGGTATTTACCACAGCAACAGAAGCCGTCCGGAGTATTCATTCCGGCGACCGCGTATTTATTCACAGTGTCTCGATGGCTCCCCAATCCCTCATTCAGGCGATGTGCGAGTGTTCGGAAGACCTCCGGCAAGTCGAGGTGATGCACATTCACACAGAGGGGCCTGCCCCCTATGTGGAGCCTCAATTCGCTTCCATTTTCCGACACAATGCCTGTTTTGTAGGCAGCAATGTACGAAAGGCCATCCAACAAGGATCCGCAGATTATATCCCGGTTTTTTTGAGCGAAATGCCTTTGTTATTTCGGAGGAATATCCTCCCCATTGATGTAGCTCTGATTACCGTATCGCCGCCTGATGCACACGGGTACTGCACCCTGGGTTCGTCAGTCGATATAACGCTCGCTGCCCTGGAATCCGCCAAAGTCATCATTGCAGAAATCAATCCACGGGCACCCCGTACACATGGAGATGGTATTTTACATATCAGTGAAATCGACTATGCAGTAGAAGTCGACTGCCCCTTGCCAGGCTTGCCTGTTCGAACAATCGGTGAAACCGAGCGAAAAATCGGGCGTCATATTGCGGGTCTGGTAGAAGATGGTGCCACCCTGCAAATGGGAATCGGGGGTATTCCGGATGCGGTATTAGAAGAACTCCACAGCCACAAGCGTCTCGGTGTCCATACAGAAATGTTTTCTGATGGCCTGATTGATCTGGTAGAAAAAGGCATCGTAACCGGGGAAGAAAAAGTCGTTTTGCCAGAGCGGGTAACCGCCTGCTTTGTTATGGGAAGCCAGCGGGTTTATGACTTTATTCATGACAATCCGATTATCGCCATGAAGGATGCTGCCTTTACAAATGATACAGCCAATATCCGCAGGAACCCCAAAGTTACAGCAATAAATTCCGCAATAGAAGTGGACCTCACCGGGCAAGTATGTGCCGATTCAATTGGTCCCCGGCAGTTCTCAGGGGTAGGCGGTCAAATGGATTTTATTCGGGGGGCCTCTCTTTCTGAGCGCGGGAAACCCATTATCGCCCTGCCAAGTACCACCAAAAACGGCATGTCGAAAATTGTTCCCTTTCTTCAGGAAGGTGCCAGCGTAACTACCACCCGTTCACACGTCCATTATGTGGTAACCGAATATGGCATTGCCTATTTATTTGGCAAAAATCTCCGACAGCGCGCCAAAGCCTTGATTGACATCGCTCATCCTGATCATCGGGAAGCTCTCGAAAAATCTGCTTTTGAGCGGTTTGGAAAGCTGAAGGGGAATTGGTAAAGAAATTATATGTATTCCTGATCGATCTCTACTGTCTCAACTTTCCTTAAAATAGTTCCATAGAACTTTTCTGATTTTAGCTATTGGGAAGACGGTTAATTCGCAAAAGTATGAGGTTTTTTTGTTGGAAATGGTTGCCAGAATTCTATTTTGTTGGAGTCCTCTTACTAAGAATCGGAAGCTTCTGATTTAACCATTATTCCTGACGTTTGATATAATCAATATGAAACAGTTCCTCGCCTTATTATTAGGCTGTTTACTCATGCCTAATTCCGCACTGGCCCAGTTAGACTTCCGGGCAGGTTATGTGATAGATCTGTCTGGTGATACGCTCTATGGCGAAATTTCTTATCGCGGTGATTTGCTCATGGGGCGAGAATGTAAGTTTCGCCCAAACAACATCGAGGAAGCTCGTATTTATTCTCCCCCTGAAATCACTGCCTATCGATTTGTGGATAGTAAATATTTCGTTTCCAGGGAAGTAGATGGGAAACCCGTATTCCTGGAATTTCTGATTAATGGGGAGGTAAACATGTATTACCTGAGAGATGAATCCGGGGACCGGTATTTTTTGGATAAAGAGGAGAATCCATTAGCGGAGATTCCCTACATAGAAGAAACCCGGGAGCGGGATGGTGTATATTATGAATATCAATCCAAAGACCACATCGGCATGTTGCAGTATTATTTGAGGGATGCTCCTCAGGTGAAATCGCAGATTGCAGAAATCAAAAAACCCAGCCATAACAATTTAGTCAAACTGGCAGAAAATTATCATGAGCAGGTATGTGAAGACGAAGTCTGTATTATTTATGCAAAAATGCTTCCGGCACTGAAATTTAATTTAGAATTGACGGGGAGCTTAACGAGGTACTACAACTACGAAGCGGGCTCCCTGGGTAATGGTCAACTCAACCCCATGTATTACAGCCATATGGGCGTGTTTATTCATTTCTGGTCGCCAAGAATCAATGAGAAACTATATTTCAAGACGGGTTTTGCCTTAAGAAGCCTTACGATTGAGGATGAAAACTTCTTTTATGTTGTCATGCCTGCTCATATTGAATATATCTATCCCAAGGGTAGGATTCAGCCCAGAATAGCTTATGGCTTAAATACCTGGATACGTCGTACGGATACACAAGCACCAGGAAACCTGGCTCTGGCTATTTCTACCTCACTGGAGGCAGGAGCTAATATTCAGCTTACAGGACCGCTATTCCTTAGCATGGTTGGGGATGTGGAATTTGCGCCTAAATATTTAGTTATTCCCACCAAGCACGTGATTTCGACTTCTATCAGAGCAGGCATGTTTGTTAAATTTTGAGTAAGAGCTCAAAAAACTGCATCCTTGTTTGAATGGCCTTAGGCTTAATGTGAATTCCGAAATAGGTACACAACCTCCGCCACAAACCCCAATCCAATTCCCACGGTATAGCAGGCAATGTCGCTCCATAAAAAGCTATGCCCCAGAACCAGTGCCCCCAATGTGGTATTGCGCAAGGTATTGATCCAATCTGCCTGGTAGAACTGACTCCCTTCGATTCCATAGGCAAATAGCAGGGCCCATTTACTGGGAATCCGCGGCCAGACAAAACCGATTACCCAAAATATCAGCAAGGCCCAAAGGGTATCGCCCAGATAGGTCGCAAGAAACTCCGGATACAAATGCGGCATTTTTCGGGAACCCAGGCCGATGATCAGGGTTAGCCCAATCAGGCCGGCATATAGAATTCGATTGCGGGAAGGCGGCATGGGGTGAAGATACGGAAGAATTGAACGCGGAGGCAGAGAAGCCTTGGCGGGAGTTTTCACCACTTTAGGGCACGGAGATTCACTAAGCGGAGGTTCCGAAATCTAATCTTACTTAGTGCTTCCTTAGTGAGCTGAGTGGCTGAGTGGTAAATTCCTGACTTTCCTTTGCGGCTTTGCGTGAGACAAAGAGAGAAAATTGAACGCAGAGGCACGGAGGCGCAGAGAAGCTTTGACGGCTGGCAAGTTCAAATTCAAAGTACAAGCTCAAATTCAACTTTCATCTAAAGCCCTTCTTCCTTTGCGCCTCTGCGACTTTGCGTGAGAAAAAAAAGGGATTGAACACGGGGAAGCCTCGGCGGGAGTTTTCACCACTAAGACACATCAGGGCACGGAAATTCACTAAGCGGAGGTTCCGAAATCTAATCTTACTTAGTGCTTCCTTAGTGAGC